>DASSBF010000118.1:0-25578 GCA_035699005.1 Dongiaceae bacterium | reverse complement strand
TTCGCGGTCACGCGCCTTTGCTGGGCGGCGAGCGCCAATCGATCGAGCACGGGGTCGAGCAGCCGCCGCGCGGCCCGGTCCAACATGAGCGGGAGCCGCCGTCAGGTCTTCAAGGCAGGTCGAGATCCTGCTCGGCGCGCTGTTCGATGGTCGGCGCATGCGGCCGCTGCATCGCGAGCCGATGATACTGCCGATGGCTGAACGGTATGGAGACGAGGTAGAGGGCGCCGCACGCCAGGATCGTGTTCCAGGTCTCGCTGGCCAGCAGCGCGACGAACACGGTCACGATCACCATGGCCGGCAGCACCCAGCGCTGGTTGATGGCGAGGCGCTTGAAGGAGAAGGTCGGGATCCGGCTGACCAGCAGGCCCGAGACCACCACCATCCAGGTGCCGACCAGCCAGGGGGAATCGGCGATGCCACCGCCATATTCGTTGTAGGCGATCAGCGGCAACAGCACCAATCCCGCGCCTGCCGGCGCCGGCACCCCGGTGAAGAACCGCATGGTCCAGGCCGGCACGTCGGCATTGTCGAGCTTGGTGTTGAAGCGCGCCAGCCGCAGCGCCATGCAGGCGCTGAACAGCAGCGTGCAGCCCCAGCCGATGCGGCCCGACTGGTCCATGGTCCAGACATAGAGGATGACCGGGGGTGCGACGCCGAAGGCGATGAAGTCCGACAGCGAGTCGAGCTCGGCGCCGAACTTGCTGGTGCTGTCCAGCAGCCGCGCGATCCGCCCGTCCAGCGCATCGAACACCGCGGCCACGATGATGGCGACGCAGGCCAGCTCCCACTTGCGTCCAGCCGCATCGGCGACCGCGGACGCGCCGGTATAGGCCGTCTGGTTCATCAGCGCGTTGGCATCGAGCGCGAACTTGATCGAGGTGAGCCCTGCGCACAGCGCGAACAGGGTCAGCATGTTGGGGATCAGGCGGTTGATCGAGTGATCCCGCAATCTGGTGCGCCGCATGGCTCCACATCCTCCAGGACTGAACCGTCCGCAGCCGGCCCATTCTGCCGCAGATTACCGTTGCTCGCCAAGCCTGACGGACTCGTCCGACTTCGTATCGGCCAGCACCGTCTCGCCGGCCACCGAACGCTGCCCGACGCAGACCAGCGGCGAAACGCCGTCGGGCAGGTAGACATCGACCCTGCTGCCGAACCGGATCAACCCGAACCGCTGCCCGGCGCGCAGGGTCCGCCCCGCCGCCAGCTCGCACTTGATGCGCCGGGCGACCAGTCCCGCGATCTGCACCACGCAGATATTCAGGCCGTCCATCGCCCGGAGATGAATCGACTGGCGCTCATTGTGTTCGCTGGCCTTGTCGAGCGCCGCGTTGACGAACTTGCCTGGGCGATAGGCGAGCGCAACGACCTCCCCGTCGATCGGGCACCTGTTCACGTGCACATCGAAGACGTTCATGAAGATGCTGATGCGCGTGAGCGGCCTCTGGTCCATCCCCAGCTCGCTGGGCGGGATGGCGGGCTGGATCATCTGGACGACGCCATCCGCCGGCGAGAGGACGAGCCCCGGCCGGTTGGGCGTTACCCGGGCAGGATCGCGGAAGAAGAAAGCGCACCAGCAGGTCAGGATGACGCCCACCCAACCCAGCGGCTCCCACAGCCAGAACAGCAGAACGGTGACCAGCGCAAACAAGGCCACGAAACGCCACCCATCGCGGTGAATCGGCGGGACAGTGAAGGTGGACAAGCTGCGCTACCTCGCCTGCAGTTGAGGGCGCATCGCGCGCGCCACTATGTTAGTTCCTTGATTCGCCACATATCTGGCGATTGCGATCATCCAAGTCAATGACGGTGGCAGCAGCAGCTTTAGTCTTCGTTAATCATCCCGCCAGTAGCATTCGGCTGGCCCGCAACCGCCTCAGTTGGCGCCGATCCCATGACCATGCCGACGGTCTTCAACCGCCCGCCTCACCCCACCGAACTCGGCGAGATCGATGTCCTGGCGGACGGGTCCATCGCGCTGAAGCAGGAGCGGGCCGGCGTCGAGTTCGCTTTCAGATCCTGCGGCATCCCGTTCTCGGCGGTGACGCGCGCGACCGAATCCGGGCCGGTGCTGCAGATCGCCGCGGAAGTGGCGAGCGATCCCTACTCGGTGGAGGGCACGGGCATGCGCGAAGCCGTGCATGCCCTCATCCGCTCGAGCCATGTTTCGCCGCATTGCCGCCTCATGGTTTCCAGGCACAAGAGAATCTACTGTGTCGGCCGGACCCAGATCGGGAACAGCTGGACTCCGTCCGCGCTGTTGACGGCCGCGGCGGAGCTGATTTTGGAAGCCAGGCCCTATCTGATGGTGCTGCGGGATATCCTGCCGCGCTGGGCAAAGCCCGCGGCCTGAGCGCCTTCATTCCATCAAGCCATCAAACCCTGGACACTGCCGCAGGCTGGCGCGCCGGATCGCCACGCAATCATTGGCGACGGGATCGCTGCCGTCTCCGCTCCACCCACCGCGCTATGTCCGTCGAAGGTTCGACAACTTCAATTGGCGCTTGGGACCGAAAAGACTTGACCCGGGTAGATCAGGTTGGGATCGGCGATCTGTCCCTTGTTGGCCTCATAGATCACCGTATAGCGGATGCCGTGCCCGTAGCTCTCGCGCGCCAGCTTCCACAGCGAATTGCCCGGCTGGACGACGATCCTGCCGCCCGGCAGGAGCGCCGATGCGCTGGCGGTGCTGCCGCCCTGGCTTGCGCCAGCCGTCCCGGCAGCGGACGCGGCCTGCCCGGTTTCCGCCCCGGCTTGCGCCGCAAGCGGGATCGCCGCCTGCTCGAATGGCGTCTCGGCGCGGGCCAGCACCTTGCCGGTCCCGTCCACCTGGTCGATCCGGATCACGTGAAGCCCTTGCGCCAAGGGTGCCGGCGGCGTGAAGGACCATGAGCCGTCTTCGTTGGCCGCCGTCTCGCCGATCGGCTTGTTGTCGACATAGACGAACAGCTTCGCACCGGCGGGCGCCCTGCCGGACAGGACGGCGCGGCCGGCGGCATCGTAGTCGATCGCCGAAATCTGCGGCTCCTTCGGCGCGCCGGATGCGGTCTCGGCGGGCTGATCCGGAACGTTCATGACGCGCGTCGGCCCCTCGCCCGATTTGGGCACCTCGATCGCGAGCGCACCGGCGGGCTGGTCGCTGGCGCGGCCGGCGATGTCCTTTGCGATCTGCGGGACCAGCACGACGACGGAGGTCTCGGATTCCCGCTTGGGAGCATCGCTGCCATCGGACCCGTCCTGCTGGCTCTCGAGCGTGAAGCTGTGCTCGCCGGGATCCAGCGCGCTGTCCGGCAGGAAGACCCATTCGCCGCGATTGTCAGCCTTGACGGAACCGATGGTCTTGCCCTGGTCCAGGATCGTGACCTCGGCATCCGGCTGGGCACGGCCCGCGATCACGGCATCGCCGCTCGGGTTGACGCGCACGACGTCGAAGCTCGGCGGGGCGGATGCGCCACCGGTCGCTTCCCCGTCCGTCGATGGCTTGGTGGAACCTGCACCGGCGCCTTGGACATTGGCGGCCTGGTTGGCTTGGCCGGTTTCGCCCCCCTGTTGCGCGCTGTCCGCTGCCTCACCGCCGCCCTCTCCCGGAGCGGCCGTCCCCGCTGACTGCCCGGACCCAGGCGCCGTATCCGCGGCATCGTCCTGATCCTGCTGGTAGATCGCAAAAAAAAGGCCCAGCGCGACCACCAGAACCGCAGCGCCAATCGTTCCGGTCAGAGCGACGCGCGTCACCAGAACCTCCTGTGACAACCTGATGCAACACTATCAGACCCGCCGGGGAGTCAGAAGGCCGAACTGGAACCACCAACAGGGCCGGCAAAACCCGCGAATCGAGGCAAATGCGGGCCTTCCGCCGACCCGGAAAGGTGGGGCGAATGACTGTGGCGCGAATGCCACGAAGGCCCGTTTCGATGGCTCAAAAGCGTTGCCGGCCGATACTTGCCCGACTGCCCAATTCCCGCCATAAGTGTTGTGACGAAAGAGATGAAAAAGAAAGGCCAAGGAGACGGCTCCTTGGATTGGAAATGAGCCAGATTGTCAAGTCTGTGTGCGTCTACTGCGGCGCCTCCAGCGGCGCCTCGAGCACCTTCCTCAAAATCGCCACCGATGTCGGCCGCGCCCTGGGGGAGCACCGTATCCGTCTGATTTATGGCGGCGGCGGCATCGGCCTGATGGGCGCCGTGGCCGACGCGGTCCTGGCCGCGGGCGGCGACGTCGTGGGCATCATCCCGAAACATCTGCAGCAGGCCGAGCTCGGCCATCGCGGTCTGACCGAGCTCAAGATCGTCGACACCATGCACACGCGCAAACGCATGATGTTCGATCTTTCGGAAGCCTTCATCGTGCTGCCGGGCGGCATGGGCACCCTCGACGAGACCTTCGAGATCATCACCTGGCGACAGCTCGGCATGCACGACAAGCCGATCATCCTGCTCAATCACGAGCAGTACTGGGACCCTTTCCTGGGACTGGTCGATCACGTGATCGGCAACGGCTTCGCCCGGCCGGCGGCGCGGCAACTTTTCTCGGTGGCCAGCAGCATCGGCCGCCTGTTCGATCTGCTGGAAGCGGACCAGACCCGCGAGCCGAGCTATCCCGAGCGCATCTGACCTTCATCACGCGCGCTGGAATTTCCGGTACGCGATGCTATTCTGCGCCCGATTTTGCGATGCAGCATTGAGTCCGCAGCGCGTGTCCGCGCGCTGAGCGGCGATCCCTGGAGGTAGCGGGCGAATGGCGAAGATCAAGGTCAAGAATCCGATCGTGGAGCTGGACGGCGATGAGATGACGCGCATCATCTGGCGCTTCATCAAGGACAAGCTGATCCTGCCCTATCTCGAGATCGACCTGAAATACTACGACCTCGGCATCGAGAGCCGCGACAAGACCAGCGACCAGATCACGATCGACGCCGCCAACGCCATCAAGCAGCATCGGGTCGGCGTCAAGTGCGCCACCATCACGCCCGATGAAGGACGCGTGAAGGAATTCAACCTCAAGCAGATGTGGAAGTCGCCCAACGGCACGATCCGCAACATCCTCGACGGCACCGTTTTCCGCCAGCCGATCATCTGCCGCAACGTGCCGCGCCTGGTGCCGGGCTGGACCCAGCCCATCGTCATCGGCCGCCACGCGTTCGGTGACCAGTACCGCGCCACCGATTTCGTGGTGCCCGGCAAGGGCAGGCTGACCATGAAGTTCGAGCCGGCCGATGGCGGCAAGCCGATCGAGAGGGAGGTGTTCTCCTTCCCCGGCGGCGGCGTCGCGCTCGGCATGTACAACCTGGACGAGTCGATCCGCGGCTTCGCCCGCGCCTGCTTCAACTACGGCCTCGGCCTCGGCTGGCCGGTCTATCTGTCCACCAAGAACACCATCCTCAAGGTCTATGACGGCCGGTTCAAGGACCTGTTCCAGGAGGTGTTCGACCAGGAATTCGCCCCGCAGTTCAAGGCCAAGGGCATCACCTACGATCACCGCCTGATCGACGACATGGTGGCGAGCGCGCTGAAATGGTCCGGCGGCTTCGTATGGGCCTGCAAGAACTATGACGGCGACGTGCAGTCGGACACCGTCGCGCAGGGCTTCGGCTCGCTCGGCCTCATGACCTCCGTGCTGATGGCGCCCGACGGCGGCGTCGTGGAGGCGGAGGCCGCGCACGGCACGGTCACGCGCCACTACCGCGAGCACCAGAAGGGCAAGCAGACCTCGACCAACCCCATTGCCTCGATCTACGCCTGGACCCGCGGCCTCTGGTACCGCGGCAAGTTCGACGGCTCGCCCGACGTCCAGAAGTTCGCCGAAGCGCTGGAGAGGGTGTGCGTCGATACCGTCGAATCCGGCTTCATGACCAAGGACCTGGCGCTGCTGATCTCGCCGGACCAGAAATGGCTGTCGACCACCGAATTCCTCGACAAGCTCGATCAGAACCTCAAGAAGGCCGTGGCCTGAACCTCGCCGAGGAGAATTCCATGACCATCCTCTCCCGCCGCGCCTTTGGCGCGCTCGTTACCACTGCGCTTGCGACCGCCGGCGCCGCCCGGGCCTTTGCTCAGGACCTGGAGAACACGCTCTATATGGACCTCAGCTATGGCCGCGTGGTGATCCAGCTTCGGCCGGACGTTGCGCCGAAGACCGTGGCGCGGATCAAGGAGCTGGTGCGCCAGGGCTTCTATGACGGCACGCCGTTCCATCGCGTCATCCGCAACTTCATGGCTCAGGGCGGCGATCCGACCGGCACCGGCACGGGAGGGTCCGGCCGGCGGCTGCAGGCCGAATTCTCGGCCTTGAAGCACGAGCGCGGCACGGTTTCGATGGCGCGCGGCTCGGACGTCAACAGCGCCGACAGCCAGTTCTTCATCTGCTTCGCGCCCGCGCCCCACCTCGACGGCCAATACACGATCTTCGGCCAGGTAGTCCAAGGCATGGAGTTCGTCGACCGGATCAAGACGGGCGACCCCGGCGACAACGGCCTGGTCAGCGCCCCCCAGGACCGGATCGTGAAGATGCGGGTCGCCGCCGACGCGCAATAGCGCGGCAGTGCCGGCACATCAGGGCCCCCAGGATATCATGGCCTTTGGCGCGACCCGCCATGGTCGCGCGGAAAATCGTAGTCTTCGATGCCGAAGATCTGCGCGGCCGTCTGTCCGTCCTCGCTGAACGGAAAGACGCCGAATTCGCATTTCCCGATCGCGCCGTTCCTCAGGGTCCAACTGTAGAACCCGAGCAGGGGAGTCCCGCTTGCCGTTGCATCGGCGCAGACCTTGACCAGTTGATGCTCTTCCTGCCACCCGATCGTGCCCAGATACCGGCCGGTGAATTCCAGCCCGTTGAAATCGACCACGCGCGTGCCGACGAGGCGGTAGCGGAACCGCAACGGCTCCCGCTCGACATCGATGATGACGAGGTTCGGCAGCAGCTCGCGCAGCTCCGCCGGGTCGAAATCCGCGCGCAGCGGCAGGACGTTCGGCGCAGCCAGCTTGACCCTCCAGTACTCATGGAAGCGATGGATGAGTGGGGAATCGATCTGCGAAATCTCGAGCCGGTATATCTGATTGACCATTGCATCGACGGCGACCCGGCCGCCCACTCCCTATTTGACTTACATGAATTGCGGCGGTCTCCGCCGTGCCGGCCGGATCAGCTCTCGCCGACGCTCGGCAGGGCGTCCAGCCGCGGGAAATCATAGTCCTCCATGGCGAGGATTTGCGACACGTCCCTTCCGTCCTCGCTGAGCGGCAGCCGCGCAAACTCGCAGCGCCCGAAGCCGCCGAGCAGGAGTTCCCAGGCGAGCGAGCCGAAGATCGGACGGCGGGTCTCCACGACCTCGACATAGCTGTCGAACAGATCCTGCTCCTCCGGCCAGCCGATCTCGCCCAGATAGCGGCCGGTGAATTCGAGGCCGTTATACTCGACGACCCGGGTTCCAACGAGCCGGTAGCGGAAGCGCAAGGGATCGCGCTCGACGTCGACGATCATGGTGTTCGGCAGCAGGTCCCGGATGTGGTCGGGCGCGATGTCGCTGCGATGCGGCAGTGCCCCGCCCCGTCTCTGTTCCTGGTCCTTCCAATAGGAAAACAGCCGGTGAATGCGGGGCGAGGCAATCTGGGCGATGCCCACAGTGTCGACCGGCTTCGGCATTCTCGACTCGCGCTCCGGACATGCGGCTGCGCCAGGATTGCGCGTCCGGCCGGCCTTTGCAATCGTGGGCACGGCTACCGTTCTGCCACCCGCGGTGTCCCGGTCGCCTTTTCGGGCGGCTGCAGGCGCATGATCCAGCCGAAACTTTGGGGAAACACCGAAGGTGCAAGCAGGAATGCGCCGCGATACTCGTCCGACTGCACCAGCCACAATCCCACGACGCCGACCGCGGCGCTCGATAGCACGAACAAGGTGCCGATCGCGCGCCACCACCGGACCGCCCAGCGCGCCGGCAAATAGATGTCGGCGTCTTCGCTGTCGTGGGTGAAGATCGCGACCAGCTCGCGCCGGCAGATCGCGAAGGTCATGGCGCTTGAGAGAATCAACACCGCCATCAGGAACCAGAACATCTCGCGCCAGACCTGGTCGGGATTCGCAAAATGCGCGTACGGAAGCTCTTCCCACATCATCAGCGGGAAGTCGTAGAGGCCGTGGCCCAGAACCGGGACGATCAAGGCCAGCGCCCAGTTCAATCCCACCGACTGCCCTCGATAGGCACGCGCCGCGAACGTCCCCATGACGGCGCCGAACACCATGTGCGCGGGAACCGACAGCACGCCCCGCATCGTGCCGAGGCTGAGCCAGTCGGGGCTGCGCAGCAGATAGAGCGAATTCTCCAGGCCGGCGAAACCGAGGCCGATCAGCATCGCGGCACAGAACAGGTCGCCGCCCGAATCGCAATCCTTGTGCTCCTGCACGATGAAATAGAGCAGCAGGAATTTCACCAGCTCCTCGGGGCCGGCGGCTCCGACGAACGCGGACGCGAGCGCGGATTCGACGCCCGGCGCGGCGAGGCTCGCGGCCCAGTGGATGACGGGTCTCGCCGCGAGCACGAGCATGCCCGCCATCACGCCAAGCGCCAGCGTGCGCACGATCAGCCGCGGCCCCATCCGCTTGCGGTAGTGGCTGACCAGGAACGCCGTCAGCACCGCCGCGGGAAAGATCGCGAATCCGATGACGACCAGCTTGAGCAGGACCCACATGCCGCCCCCAAATGCCCCCAACCGCGGCACGATCGCGACCGCCGGGCCGGATCTATGATCCCCGCCACGCTCTCAGCCGCCGCACCGCCTCCGCCATGTCCTCGGTCGAGCCGGCGAAGGAGAAGCGCATGGTGGCGCGGCCGCGCTGGCCGTCGAAATCGACGCCGGGGGTCGCGGCGACCCCCGTCTCGGCCAGCATGCGGCGACAGAACTCGATGCTGTCGTTGGTGAGCCGGGCAACGTCCGCATAGATGTAGAAGGCGCCATCGGTCGCAACCAGCTTGTCGAAGCCGGCGCCGGGCAGCTCATTCAGCAGCAGCGCCCGGTTGGCCGCATAGCGCCGCACATTGGCACGGCATTCCTCGTGCGCGTCGAACGCCGCGAGGCCGGCATGCTGCGACAGGGTCGGCGGAGAGATGAAGAGGTTCTGCGCCACCCGCTCGATCGGCTGCACCAGCTCGCTCGGCACCACCAACCAGCCGAGCCGCCAGCCGGTCATGGAGAAGTATTTCGAGAAGGAATTGACCACGATCGCCTGGTGGTCGATCGCGGCCGCCGTCACCGCGTCCATGCCATAGGTGATGCCGTGATAGATCTCGTCCGAGATGAGGCGGATGCCGTGCTGCCGGCAATAGCGCGACAGCGCCCGCATATCCGCTTCGGGCACGATGGCGCCGACCGGGTTCGACGGGCTGGCGACGATGAGGCCGTCCAGATGCTCGCCCATCTCCCGCTGCACCTGATCGAGGGCACTGAGCGTCGGCTGGTACTTGGTGTCCGCTTCCATCGGCACGATGACCGGCTCGATGCCGAGGGCGGCCAGGATGTTGCGGTAGCAGGGATAGCCGGGGCTGGCGAGCGCCACGCGATCGCCCGGCTCGAACGCGGTCAGGAAGGCGAGCAGGAAGCCGCCGGAGGAGCCGGTGGTCACGACGATGCGCTCCGCCGGCACATCCGCGCCGTAGAACTCCCGATAGTGCCTGGAAATCCGCGACCGCAGCTCCGGGGTCCCGAGCGCCAGCGTGTAGCCGATCAGGTCCGTGTCGAGCGCCGCCTTGGCCGCCTCCAGCACCTTGCGCGGCGCCGGGGTGGAGGGCTGGCCCACTTCCAGATGCACCACGTCGGCGCCGCTCGCCGCGCGCTCGGCGGCCGCGCGCATCACCTCCATCACGATGAAGGGATCGATCCGACCGCGTGCGGCGACCTTGAGGGCCATGGCGCTAGCCGCCGCTGACCAAGGTTGCGAGCCCGTTGCCGCGATAGTCGTTGCGCAGCTGGCAGGAATCGGGATCGGTCGGCGCGCCGCCCGGGCAGAAGATGGCGTTGATTCGACCGAGCGCCTCGCGCTGCTCGGTCTGGTAGCCGGCCGCGGACAACGCGCCCGATGGATTGTCGTCGCCGCTGACATCGAAATAGGCGACATCCGGATCGGCGCCGTGATAGACGCGCGCGCGCAGCATCGCCGCTTCCAGCGGCACGCGCTCTTCGGTCACCGCGTAGAGCAGGTCCGCCTCCGCCAGTGCACCGGCGATGCCTGCGCCCGGGCTGGCGCCCGACGCTGCCGATACGTAGTACAGTTCGCCGTTGTTGTCGTTCGCCATGATCATCGGCGCGAGAGCCGAGTAGCCGAACCCCTTGTCCGAAGGCGCCGGCGCCAGGATGATGCCGGTGCCCTGCGCAATCCGTCCTGCGCCGAACAAGGCGTTCATGGTGAAATTGCAGGCGATCCCCAATCCCTCCTTGTCCACGGCAACGAGACTCGCCGCGAACGGGTTCTCCGGCAGGCGCTGCGCCGGAAAGGGCAGGCTCGCGGCCGGCGTGGCGCGGCCCGGCTGATGGCCCTGCATCAGTTGCGACACATGCTGGTCGGAGACCAGCTCATCGGCCGGCTGCTTCGCTTCCCCCGTCGGCTCCATCCATTGCGCGCGATCCGCGGTGATGCGCATGCTGGCATCGGCCAGGAAGGCGGCGCGATCCTTGTCGCCGGCCGAATCGAGGGCTTTCAGCATCTGTGCGATTGCGACGCCGCCGGATGCCGGCGGCTGCGGCAGAAAGATCTTCTGGTCGCCCCACTTGATCTCCAGCGGCTTGTAGAACTTCGCCTGGAACCCGCGCAGGTCCTCGATCGTGAGCGGGGCGCCCATCGCCTGCGCGCTCGCCACCAGCTGCTGGCCCAGCACGCCGCCATAGAGCTCGTTCTGGCCCCTGGCGCGGATCTGCCCCAGCACGCCGGCCAGCTCCGGCTGCCGCAGATTGTCGCCCTCGCCCAGCATGCTGCCGTCAGCACGGGTGAACAAGGCGGCCATCTGCGGATCGGCACGCAGCTTCTTCTCGGCCATCGCCACGTCGTGCGCAAGCGCGCGGCTGGTCGCCTCTCCGGTCTGCGCGATGGTCTCGGCCGGTGCCACCAGTTGCGCCCATGGCAGCTTGCCATAGCGGGCCGACAGCGCCGCCATGCCGCGTGCCGAGCCGGGAATTGCCACCACCCCGCCCGCCGCGGCGCGCGGCAGGAAATCGAGCACCTCGCTCGCGATTTTGTCCTCCTCGCCGCGATGGATGACGCACACGCCGCCACCGCCAAGGCCGGCGGTCGACGGCATGGTGGCCGACATCACGAAATAGGCGGCGGCGGCGGCGTCCGCCGCATTGCCCCCGGCACTCAGGATTTCGCGCCCCACCAGGGCGGCCCGTGGCTCGTCCGCCACCACACCGCCGTAAAAGTTGTCCACGGAATAGAGTTCGCCGGCATATTGCGCGCCGCCTCTGGTGCAGCCGAGCAGCGCCAGGATCGCCCCGATCGCGCCCAGTTTGCCCCGCCAGGCGCCGGCCCGCCGCCGGCAATGGGGTCGGGTGTCGCTGCCGACCGCCTTGCCCGATGGGCTGCGGCCGATATGATGGCGCACGGGCATATTGGGAACTCCGCTGGAACCTGGTGAATTGACGAGTCGGCGGGAGCATAAGAAGGACCATGGATGTGATCAACGGGGGTAACCAGACCCTCTCCGGTATCAGGACTTCGGCACGGCGTGCGCTCGGCCTCGGCATGGCCGCCGTGCTTGCCCTGGCGCCGGCGATGGAGGCCGATGCGCAGTCGGGAGGCGTGCGCCTGATCCGCGATGCGGAGATCGAGGCGACCCTGCGCGCCTATGCCGATCCGATCTTCGCCGCGGCGGGACTCGATACCTCGGCGGTCCAGGTCCACATCATCGAGGACAAGCGGATCAATGCCTTCGTTTCCAACGGCATGCAGATCTTCATCCACACCGGCCTGCTGACCCAGGCGAAAACCCCGAACGAGCTGATCGGCGTGATCGCGCACGAAACCGGCCATATCCAGGGCGGCCATCTCGCGCGCCGGAAGGAGGAGCTGGAAAACCGCACCATCGAGGCGATCATCGGCCTGCTGGCTGGCGTCGCGATCGGGGTTGCGAGCGGCAGCGGCGCCGCCGGCGTCGGCGCCGCAACCCTCGGCCAGAGCATCGCCCAGCGCGATCTGCTGCAATATTCCCAGGCGCAGGAAGGCGCGGCCGACCAGGCCGCCTTCCGGCTGCTCGAAGCGACCCAGCAATCGCCGAAGGGCATGGTGGATTTCTTCCGCATGCTGGTGCGCCAGGAGGCCTTGTCGGAGATCAACCAGGACCCGTACATGCGCACCCACCCGCTGACGACCTCGCGCGTCGACGCGGCGGAGGCCGCCTTGCAGAAATCGCCTTACGCCGATCGCAAGGACCCTCCCGAGCTCATGGCGCGCCACGAACGCATGCTGGCGAAGCTCAACGGCTATCTCGAGCCGCTCGGCCGGGTCATGACGATGTACCCCGAAAAGGACCAGAGCGTTCCGGCGCGCTACGCGCGCGCCATCGCATATTTCCGGGTCTCGCGCACCGAAGAGGCGATTGCCTCGATGGACAGCCTGCTGAAGGAGGCGCCGAACGATCCGTTCTTCATCGAGCAGAAGGCGCAGATCCTCTACGATCGCGGCCGCATTGCCGAGGCTTTGCCGCTCTACCAGCGGGCGCTTGATCTTGCGCCGCAGGAGCCGCTGATCCGCCTGGAGCTGGCCGAAGCGCAGGTGGAGCTGGAGGATCCGGCCACGCTCGAACCGGCGCTGCAGAACCTCAAGGAGGTGGTCCGCCTGGAACCCAAGAACGCCCGCGCCTTTCACCTGCTCGCAACCGCCTACGGACGCTCGGGCGACCAGCCGATGGCGACCCTGGCCCAGGCCGAGGAGTTCCTCGCTCGCGGCAAGAGCAGGGAAGCCAAGGAGTTCGCCGACCGCGCCATGCAGGGCCTCAAGGTCGGCTCTCCCGGCTGGCTCAAGGCCCAGGACATTCAGTTCGCCGCCGACCAGAACGACGAGGACGAATAACAAGCCTGTGAAGCCGATGGCGAGACGCCGGCGCTGCGGCTATGGTGGCCGCAGCCAAGTTTGCCAAGGACCAGCCCCATGCGCGCGATCCTGCTCGCCCTTGCCCTGCTGCTGGCCGCTGCCGGCGGCTATGCCCTGAAGGAATTCGCCGTCGCACGCGATGCGAGCGCGCCGTTGCCGCAGGTTGCGATCGACCAGGCGATCTCGCAGTACCTGAAGGACCACCCCGGCGAAGTGATGGATGCCCTGAAGCTCGCGCAGTCCCAAGCGCAGCATCAACAGGAGGCCGACGCCCGTCTGGCGCTGGAGCAGAAGCAGGACCAGATCTACAACAATCCGGCCGATCCCGTGGTCGGCAACGCGCAAGGCGATGTGACGGTGGTGGAGTTCTTCGACTATCGCTGCCCGTACTGCAAGCAGATAGCGCCCTCGCTGGCCGAGCTGATGAAAAGCGATCCCAACATCCGCTTGGTGTACAAGGACTTCCCCATTCTCGGTCCCGATTCGGTGGTCGCTGCCAAGATTGCACTGGCCGCGCAGAGACAGGGCAAGTACGCGGAGGTGCATGAGGCCTTCATGGCGCACAAGGGTTCGTTCGAGGAAGCCGATCTTCTGGAGCTTGCCGCGTCGGTCGGCGCGGACAAGGCGCGGCTGGCGGCTGACATGCAGGATCCCGCCATCCAGGGACAATTGAACGCCAATGATTCGCTCGCGGGAACGCTCGGCATCACCGGCACGCCGGGCTTCCTGTTCGGCAAGCAGTTGGTGCCGGGCGCCATCTCGCTCGATGACATGAAGAAGCTGGTGTCCGCCGCGCGCGCCAAAGCCGGCTGAGCGGCCTCTTACTTCTCCACCACCCGCATGATGACGATCGACGGCGCGGAGCGCTGGATCGGCCCGTGATACACCGCCTCGATGTTGTTGCCATCGGGATCGAGCGCGAACGCCGCATAGTAGCCGGCATGATAGGACCGCTCGCCGGGCGCACCATTGTCCCGCCCGCCTGCCGCCAGGGCCGCCGCATGGAACCGATGCACGGCATCCCGGTCTGCCGCCTGGAACGCCAGATGAAGTCCGCTGGTCAGGGGCTCGATCGGCGGCTTCGCCGCGCTGACATAGAGTTCGTCGGCGTGGAATTGGTCCGTTCCACCCTGTGTCGGTGGCAGACCCAGCGCGCCGAAGACGGCATCGTAGAATCCCCGGCTCGCCGCAATGTCGCGCACCTTCAAATGCACATGATCGATCGCCCGCCCGACATGATACTGCATCGCTTCCTGTCCCTTGCTCCCGCGCTCCCGGATCCCCTTCGGCGAGGCCGTCGATCAACACCGGCTTTGTCGCTCCAGTTCCTGCTGTCGGGGGCGGATTGCGCCTGTGCATCGTCGCCGCTATAAGGACCGGAAGCATCGAATCGGCGGGGGAAGGGTCTTGGCGAAATCGCCTAAAGTGTTGATTCTGAATGGCCCCAACCTCAACATGCTGGGGGTGCGGGAGACTGCGATCTATGGCAGCGACACCCTCGCGGACATCGAGCGCAAATGCGCGCGCCGCGCCAAGGCGCTGGGACTGGCCCTTGATTTTCGGCAGACCAACCAGGAAGGCGAGCTCGTCACCTGGGTCCAGCAGGCGCGCACCAATGCCGCGGGCATCGTCATCAATCCGGGCGCCTATGGCCATACCTCGATCGCCCTGCTGGATGCCTTGCGCTTGACGGGCAAGCCGGTGATCGAGCTGCATCTCTCCAACATCCACCGGCGCGAGCCCTTCCGCCATCACACCTACACAAGCCAGGCGGCGACCGGAATCATTTGCGGCCTCGGGGCGCACGGCTATGTGCTGGCACTCGAGGCGATGGCGGAACTGATCACTAGGAAAGATCCCGAATGAGCAAGTTCGATATCGATGAGGCCTTGATCCGCAAGCTGGCCAAGCTCCTGAAGGAGACCGGCCTCACCGAGATCGAATACGAGACCGACGATGCCCGCATCCGGGTGAACTCCGGTGCGTCCGGCACGGTCGTTGCCGCTGCACCGGCGGCCGCTCCCGTGACAACGCCCGCCGATGCCTTGACGCCCGCCAACGCCGATACGCAGGCTGCCGGCTCGGTTTCCTCCCCCATGGTCGGCACGGCCTATCTGTCGCCGGAGCCGAATGCCGCGAGCTTCGTGAAGGTCGGCGACCGGATCGCCAAGGGGCAGACCATCCTCATCATCGAGGCCATGAAGGTGATGAACCCGATTCCGTCGCCGCACGCCGGGACCGTCACGCAGATCCTGGTACAGGATGGCCAGCCGGTCGAGTTCGGCGAGCCGCTGATGGTCATTGCCTAGGCCGGCATCAGGCGATGTTCGAAAAGATCCTGATCGCCAACCGCGGAGAGATCGCGCTCCGCATCCATCGCGCCTGCCATGAAATGGGCATCCGCACCGTCGCCGTCCATTCGGTCGCCGACGCCGATGCCATGCATGTGCGCCTCGCCGACGAGAGCGTCTGCATCGGGCCGGCGCCGTCGCGCGAATCCTATCTCAACATGCCTGCCATCATCTCGGCGGCGACCATCACCGGCGCCGACGCGATCCATCCCGGCATCGGCTTCCTGTCGGAAAATGCGGGCTTCGCCGCGATGGTGGAGGAGCATGGATTCGCCTTCATCGGCCCGGCGCCGGATCATCTGTCGCTGATGGGCGACAAGGTGCAGGCCAAGGACGCCGCCATCCGCTTCGGCATCCCGGTCGTGCCCGGCTCCGACGGCGAGGTGAAGACCGAGGCCGATGCCAGGCACTGGGGCGGCAAGATCGGCTATCCGGTCCTGATCAAGGCTGCGGCCGGCGGCGGCGGCAAGGGAATGCGCGTCGCCAACGACGAAGGCGAGCTGTCGCAGGCCTGGTCGATGGCGCGCGGCGAAGCGATGAAGTCGTTCGGCAACGATGCCGTCTACCTGGAGAAATACCTCTCCCATCCGCGCCACATCGAGATCCAGATCCTGGCCGACAATCACGGCAACGTGGTGCATCTGGGCGAGCGCGATTGCTCGCTGCAGCGCCGCCATCAGAAGCTGGTGGAAGAGGCGCCCTCGCCCGCGCTCAACGGCAAGCAGCGCGCCGAGATCGGCGAGATCGCCACCGGGGCCATGCGCAAGATGGGCTATCGCTCGGTCGGCACCATCGAGTTCCTGTTCCAGGACGGCGAGTTCTATTTCATCGAGATGAACACCCGCCTGCAGGTCGAGCATCCGGTCACCGAGATGATCACCGGAATCGATCTGGTCCGCGAACAGATCCGCGTCGCCTCCGGCGCGCCGCTCGGCATGACCCAGGCGGACATCTCCTTCAACGGCCACGCCATCGAATGCCGCATCAACGCCGAGAACCCGGAAACCTTCATGCCCTCCCCGGGCAAGGTCACCGAGTACCACGCGCCGGGCGGCCTCGGCGTACGGGTGGACTCCGCGCTCTATGGCGGCTACCGCGTGCCGCCGCACTACGACAGCCTGATCGCCAAGCTGATCGTACACGGCCGCAGCCGCAACGAATGCATGATGCGTCTGCGCCGCGCGCTGGAGGAGATGGTGATCAACGGCATCCACACCTCCATTCCCGTGCATCGGCGCATCATCGGCGCGGCTGATTTCCTCAACGGCAGCTACGACATCCGCTGGCTGGAAAGGTTCGTGGCCGAGAAGGCCTGAATCCAGACCACGGCTGAGCGCAACGCAAAAGCGCCGGCCACAATCGGGCCGGCGCTTGGCAGCAACACCTGGCGCGACGATCTATTCCTGCGGTGGGACAGTCGCCGGCTGCGATTGGCTCTGATTCTGTGTCAGGATTACCGTGTCGTCCGCGGTCTGGACCGCGGGCGCCGGTGCAGGTGTCGATTGGGCCACTGGCGCCGGCGCGCTTTGGGTCTGCGCCGTGACGCTGGAGTGGCCCGGACACTCGGCGAACGCCGGAGCCGCAACCAGGAAGGCCGCGAGCCCCAGCGCCAGCCTTGACGTGTTCTTCATGGGCACCTCCCTTCGCTGTATTGATGGAAAGCCATCCTGCGCTCTTGCGCGGGATTGTAAAGGCCTCGCCGATCACATTTGCGCTTCGGCAAGAACGCTGCCGTCATAGAGCGCCGGCAGCCATGGCAAATCGGTGACACCCGGATCGATTCCGAGCTGCTTCATCAGCGTGGTCAGCTGGCCGCGATGATGCGTGCCGTGGTTGAACATGTGCGCGACCAGCACCCAGCGGGGCAGCGTACGGGTCCTGCCGTCATTGACGCTGACATACGACATGGCTTCCGCCAGCCACGGCTCTGTCACATCCGCGGCCCAGGTCGCCATGCGGCGATCCAAACCACGGCGGGCCGCGTCCAGTTCCTCCCAGGTGGCGTGCGCGACCTCGCCGATCCGCCGGGTCGGCATCGCGCTCCCGGTAAAGCGCCCCATCCAGGACACGTCGCCATAGACCAGGTGGTCGAACGTGCCGTGGATCGACTTGAAGAAGGCTCCGAGATCGCGCCGGCGGTCGGCGTCGGTCAGCCCGCCGCACAGGTCGAGCATGCGCCCGTTCATCCAGGCGCCGTATGCCGCCATCATGCGAACGTGGGTCGGTGTCATAGTCCGCGCTCCTGGCTGTTGACCGCTGTGCGCCGCGACTATGCCACGGCCGCCATTTGCGCTACGTTTGCATTGTTGAAGGAGGCGCCATGTCGAATCGCGCTGGGTCGCCCCGCATCACGCCGGAGATGCTGCTCCGGGCGTACGCCATCGGGATCTTTCCCATGGCGGAATCGCGCCACGACCCGCATCTCTATTGGATCGACCCGGACGCGCGCGGCATCCTCCCCCTCGACGCTTTCCATGTGCCGCGCAGCCTCCGCAAGACCGTTCTCAAGGGCCCGTTCCAGGTCACGGCCGACCGTGCGTTCGAGGATGTGGTGGCGGGCTGCGCCGAACCGGCGCCCGGCCGCCGCCAGACCTGGATCAACGACACGATCTTCGACCTGTGCCGCAAGCTGCATGTCATGGGCTATGCCCATTCCGTCGAAACCTGGCTGGACGGCGAGCTGGTGGGGGGCCTCTACGGCGTCGCGCTCGGCGGCGCGTTCTTCGGCGAAAGCATGTTCAGCCGCGAAACCGACGCCAGCAAGGTGGCGCTGGTGCACCTGGTCGCGCGGCTGAAGCGCGGCGGGTTCGCCCTGCTCGACACGCAATTCGTCACCAGGCATCTTGAACGCTTCGGCGCGATCGAGATCTCGCGCGACATCTACCGCAGGCACCTGACCGATGCGCTCAAGCATCGCGCCTCTTTCCCCGCTGACCTGCCGATGGGGGCACTTGCCGAAACCCTGAACGGGATCGCCCTCTAGCTAGTCCGCGGGCAGCGCCCCATCCTCCTGCGCGGGCTGCTGCTCCGCGGCAGGCGCGGGAGCCGGTGTTGCTTCCGCCGGCGCTTCGCCCTTGTTGTCGCAATCGAGCACCCACAGGTCATAGACCGGATGGTCCATCGCGGACAGCGCCGGACTGGATGCGAACATCCAGCCCGAGAACCGCGTCACGGGCTGTTCGCCGGGCTTCTGTTCCACGACCTGGAGGAAGGCGGCGCTCTCCGGCGTCTCTTCCGGCGGACGCTTGTCGCACGCTTTCAGGGTGATCTGGAGCGATCCGAAATTGACCGTCTCGTTGACGCCGACCTTGATCGTGGAGATCCGCGCCGTGATCTTGTCGAGGCCCTGCAGCACGGCCTCGTTCATCTGGATTGCGTGTGCGGGCATTGTCGAGGCGGCGATGAGCGCCGCCCCGAGCATCGCAGGGAAGCCTCTCATTTGTCCTTCCGATAGGGGTTCTGCAGATCCTCGACCAGTGCCTGCAGCACGGCGCGCACCTGCGCCTCGTCGCAGCCCATCAGGATGGCGTCTTCCAGGGCGTCCTGTGCCAGTTGCCGGATCTCGTCGAGGTTCTGGTTCAGCACCTTGATCTTTTCGACGCAGGACACCGGATTGCCGTCGGGCTGCCGCCAGACATGGCCGCCCTTGCCCTCGCGTGCTCTGCCGATCTTGCCGTCCTTGGACATTCGCGCTTCGGCCCATTCGCCCATCTAGTTGCTGGCGCCGCCGCCGCTATCCGTGCCGACCACGAACTTGTTGATCAAATCCGCCAAATTTATGGCGCCCTGCACGTTGCGGATGCGGTCGCCGGCGGCCAGCATTTCGGTGTCGCCGCCGATATTCAACAGGATGTAGTTGTCGCCCAGCAGCCCGTCGCTGGTCACCACGGCCGACGTATCCTTCGGCAGCTTGACCTCATCCTCGACCTCGATCGTCACCACCGCCTGGTAGGCCTTGGGATCGAAATGCTGGTCGACGACCGAACCCACTTTCACGCCGGCGATGCGCACGTCGGTTCCCACGATCGTGGACCCGCCGCTGTCGAACCGCAGCTCCAGCCGGTAGCCGGTCGCCTGCGCGCCCACGTCGGCCTGGGAATAGATCAGGTACAGGAATCCCGCTGCCACGATCAGCACGACGGCGCCCAGGACGGTTTCGAGTGTGTTCCGGTGCATGGCCCTCTCGTTCCCTCCTATTCGGCGCGAACGGCCCCAATCCGTTCCATCGCCATTGACCGATCAGTTCGGCACCCAGGGTTCGTAGTCGCCACTCGACGGCGCCCGCGCGCCGCCTTTGAGAACATGGCCCGGCGGCCGGTACGCCAGGTCGGTGCCGGTGAGGTTCGGCTCGTGCGGCTTCTGCCAGGCGCGGCGCGGCGCGCGCGCGACCGGCGCCTCCAGGACCGTGCCATGGAGCCACGCATTCCACTCGGGCGGAACCTTGCTGGCTTCCGGTGTGCCCTTGTAGAGCACCCACCGCCGTTCCCGCTTCCTACCCTTGGTGCGCTTCTCGAGGTAGTACCGGTTGCCGAACTCGTCGGTGCCGACCTGCTCGCCTCGAAGCCAGGTGAAGAATCGCGTGCCGAAGGACGAGCCGAGAGTCATGGGCATTTGCCGGTCTGTTCAAATCGCCGCGGACTATATCGGCGGGCCTGCACCCTGGCAAGCTGACCGGCGGGCGGTTGGCACGCGCCAAGTAGCCGTCAAACCAGGATTTTCTCCAGTTCGACGTAGGTGGGGCCGGTAAATCCAGGGTGGCAGCGCCGGCGGCCCTCGGCGAATCCGAGTCGCCGGAAGAAGGCCCGATTCCCGGTAAGCGCAAGCCGGACATCGACGCGCACCCGCGCCGCTCCACCCTGCCGCGCCAGCCTTTCCACGTCCGCCATCAGGGCGCCGCCGATGCCGGTACCGCGCACGGCCGCATCGACCGACGGCCGACCCGCATACACGCTGTCGCCTCGCCGCTCGACTGAAACACAGCCGGCGATCTGGCCTTCCCGCACCGCGACCAGGACGGTGCCCGCCGCCATGGCGGATTGGATGGAGCCGGCGGTCTCCGATAATGCGCTCGGCGCCGGTTCCAGCGTTCGCCGGTAGGGAGCGAAAGCGCGATGGATGAGGGCGGCGACCGCCTCCGACTCCTCTGCCCGCGCCGGCCGAATCACTATGGCATTGCGCTCCGCCGATTGTTTCAGCACCTTGCGGTCCTTCCGAATCCAGGGGGCCATTCTGTCCGCTTCCGAACTCACCGACCAGCGCCGGCGCCGCCTGGCCGGACTCGGCGCGACGCTGATCGCGGCGTTCTTCGTCAGCCTGGTCACGACCTTTGCCCGGATTGCCTACGATGCGGGCAGCAATCCCGCTACCCAGGTCTTCCTGCGCTCCCTGTGCATGATGCTGACGCTGAGCGCGCTGCAGCTCGTGTCGGGCCGCAGCATGATGCTGTCGCGCCGCACCATCCCGACGACGCTCGGACTCGGCGCCTGCATTCTCCTGATGTCGCTCGGCTATCTCTCGTCGGTCGCCTATATCAGCGTCAGCCTGGCGGTGCTCGTCCTCTATACCTATCCGCTGATGGTCGGCATCGCCTCGCCCCTTCTGGGGCGGGAACGCATGACATGGCTGAAAGCCCTGTGCCTGGTCGGCGCCTTCGCCGGACTCGCGGTCGCCTCCTGGGGCAGGTTCGGCGCGCTGGACTGGCGCGGCATCGCGCTCGGCCTCACGGCCGCCGCCGGAATCTGCGGAGTCGCGCTGTTCGGCGGCGGCGCGATGGCCAAGGCGCACCCGTTCGCGATGAATGCGTGGATGAACCTCTGGGTGGCGCTGGCGGTCGGCCTCTATCTGGCCGCCAGCGGCGGGCCGCAATTCCCGCACTCCGCCGCCGGCTGGCTCGCCACCCTTGCGGTCTGCCTCTGCTATACGCTGGGCATCCTGTTCATGTTTCTCGGCCTGATGCTGATCCCGCCGGCCCGGTCGGCGCTGACCATGAATCTGGAACCTCTGTTCTCGACCCTCGCCGCGATTCTGCTGCTGGGCGAAACGGTGGCGCCGAGGCAATGGATCGGCATGGCCATGCTCTTGATTTTCCTATGCCTTTCGACATTGACCGGAATGGCGCGTCGCGAAAAAGCCTGAAATTCCTCGCAGGACTTATCCACAGCGGCCCGCAACGCCTACAAGAGGCTGGGGGGAGCCACTAGATGTAGGTTCGTCAAGCGGCAAATGTGACAATATGTAGAAATGTTTGCTTGCGTCGACGCGTTTCCGGCGCTCAATATTAAGCATGTCGCTGCGGGGTCACCCGCAACATATAGCGACTGATCTAAACAACTTAACCCACGTTGTTGAAGCAGTTTCTTCGGCGGGGTGGAGGATTCCGCGTAAAGCGGCTGTAGCGGGGGATAGCATGCGTATCGATCGCCGATTCACCAAAAACGACCAGTCTCCCTATTCGGAGATTGCGTTCCAGAAGACCACCAGCGAAATCCGCAATCCGGATGGCTCGATCGTTTTCCAGTTGAAGGACATCGAAGTCCCGGCCGACTGGTCGCAAGTGGCGTCCGACGTGCTGGCGCAGAAGTACTTCCGCAAGGCCGGCGTGCCGGCGAAGCTGCGGCCGGTGGTGGAGCGCGACGTTCCGGAATGGCTGTGGCGCCAGGAGCCCGATCGCGAGGAGCTGCTGAAGCTGCCCGCCGATGAACGCTATGTCGGCGAGCATTCCGCCCAGCAGGTGTTCGACCGCCTGGCCGGCACCTGGACCTATTGGGGCTGGAAGGGCGGCTATTTCGATTCGGAGGAGGACGCCCGCGCCTTCTTCGACGAGATGCGCTACATGCTCGCGCTCCAGATGGGCGCGCCCAACTCGCCGCAATGGTTCAACACCGGCCTGCATTGGGCCTATGGCATCGACGGGCCGGCCCAGGGGCACTATTACGTCGATTTCCGCACCGGCATGCTGACAGCCTCGGCCTCGGCCTACGAGCACCCGCAGCCCCACGCCTGCTTCATCCAGGGGGTCGCGGACGACCTTGTGAACGAGGGCGGCATCATGGACCTCTGGGTGCGCGAGGCGCGCCTGTTCAAATACGGCTCCGGCACCGGCTCGAATTTCTCCAGGCTGCGCGGCGCCAACGAGAAGCTGTCGGGCGGCGGCAAGTCCTCCGGCCTCATGAGCTTCCTCAAGATCGGCGACCGCGCGGCAGGCGCCATCAAGTCGGGCGGCACCACCCGCCGCGCCGCCAAGATGGTGACGGTCGACCTCGATCACCCGGATATCGAGGAATACATCGACTGGAAGGTGGTGGAGGAACAGAAGGTCGCGGCCCTGGTCGCCGGATCGCAGGCCTGCAACATCCACCTCAACCGCGTGATCAAGGCGGCGCACTCCGGCGAGGGCGAAGGCAAGTTCGATCCGCTGAAGAACCCCGCGCTCAAGGCCGCGATCCGCGAGGCGCGCAAGGCCAAGGTGTCAGAGAACTACATCCAGCGCGTCATCCACTTCGCGCAGCAGGGCTATCGCCAGATCGAGTTCAAGACCTACGATACCGACTGGGACAGCGATGCCTATCTCACCGTCTCCGGCCAGAACTCGAACAACTCGGTCCGGATCGGCAACGACTTCATCCAGAAGGTGATCGAGGACGGCGATTGGAACCTGATCCGCCGCACCGACCACAAGGTCCACAAGACCGTGAAGGCCCGCGACCTGTGGGAGAAGATCGGCGCCGCCGCCTGGCAGTCGGCCGATCCGGGCGTGCAGTTCGACACCACCATCAACGAGTGGCACACCTGCCCGGAATCGGGGCGCATCAACGCCTCGAATCCGTGCTCGGAATACATGTTCCTGGACGACACGGCCTGCAATCTGGCTTCGCTCAACCTGATGTTGTTCCTCAAGGAGGACGGCCGGATCGATATTGAGTCCTACAGCCACGCGGTGCGGCTGTGGACCGTCGTGCTCGAGATCTCGGTCATGATGGCGCAGTTCCCATCCAGGGAGATTGCGCAGCTATCGTACGATTTCCGCACCCTCGGCCTCGGCTATGCCAATGTCGGCGGCCTGCTCATGGCGATGGGCTTCTCCTATGACAGCGAGGAAGGTCGCGCCCTGACCGCGGCTCTGACGGCGATCATGACCGGCGTCTCCTACGCCACGTCGGCGGAGATGGCGGGCGAGCTCGGCACGTTCCCCAGCTTCGACAAGAACCGCGAGGCGATGCTGCGGGTCATCCGCAACCACCGCCGCGCCGCCTATGGCGAGACCTCGGGGTATGAGGGCCTCTCCGTCCTGCCGGTCGCGCTCGACCACGACAATTGCCCGGACGCGGCCCTGCTCGACGCCGCGCACCAGGCGTGGGACCAGGCGCTGACCCTGGGCGAGCTGCATGGTTACCGCAACGCGCAGGCGACGGTGGTCGCGCCGACCGGCACGATCGGCCTGGTGATGGATTGCGACACCACCGGCATCGAGCCGGATTTCGCGCTGGTCAAATACAAGAAGCTGGCGGGCGGCGGCTATTTCAAGATCATCAACCGCACGGTCCCGGTCGCGCTCGAGAAGCTCGGCTATGCGGAAGAAGAGATCGACGAGATCATCCGCTATGCCGTCGGCCATGGCACGCTGTCGGCGGCGCCCGGCATCGATCACGAGGCGCTGAAGGCCAAGGGCTTCACCACCGGCGCGATCCAGTCGGTCGAGAACGCGCTCGCCTCCGCCTTCGACATCCGCTTCGTGTTCAACAAGTGGACCCTGGGCGAGGAATTCTGCCAGGCGGCCCTCGGCCTCACGCCCGAGCAGCTCAACGAGCCGACCTTCGACATGCTGGCGGCCATCGGCTTCACCAAGGCCGAGATCGAGGCGGCGAATACCTATTGCTCCGGCGCGATGACGCTGGAGGGCGCGCCGTTCCTGAGGGACGAGCACCTCTCGATTTTCGACTGCGCCAATCCGTGCGGCCGCATCGGCAAGCGGTACCTGTCGGTCGACAGCCACATCCGCATGATGGCGGCGGCGCAGAGCTTCATCTCGGGCGCGATCTCCAAGACCATCAACATGCCGAACCAGAGCTCGGTCGAGTCCTGCAAGGACGCCTACATGCTGTCCTGGCGTCTCGGCATCAAGGCGAACGCGCTCTATCGCGACGGCTCGAAGCTGTCTCAGCCGCTCGCCAGCTCGCTGCTCGGCGATGAGGACATGGTCGACGAGGTGATCGAAGCGCCGGCGGCGGCCCGCGCCCCGATGGTCGCGGAGCGGAT
Source organism: Dongiaceae bacterium (assembly GCA_035699005.1). Classification (GTDB taxonomy): domain Bacteria; phylum Pseudomonadota; class Alphaproteobacteria; order Dongiales; family Dongiaceae; genus Dongia_A. Next base: position 898 of record DASSBF010000118.1, on the reverse strand, counting down.
CGTCGAGCGCATCATCGAGCGTCAGGTCCAGCAGGGCCGCAAGCGCCTGCCGGAGCGCCGCAAGGGCTATACCCAGAAGGCGATCGTCGGCGGCCACAAGGTCTACCTGCGCACCGGCGAGTACGAGGACGGCGCGCTGGGCGAGGTGTTCATCGACATGCACAAGGAAGGCGCCGCCTTCCGCAGCCTGATGAACAACTTCGCGATCGCGATCTCGATCGGCCTGCAATACGGCGTGCCGCTCGAGGAATTCGTCGAGGCCTATACGTTCACGCGGTTCGAGCCCAACGGCATCGTCGAAGGCAACGACGCCATCAAGATGTCGACCTCGATCCTCGACTACATGTTCCGCGAGCTTGCGATCTCCTATCTCGGCCGGAACGATCTGGCGCATGTCCAGTCGCACGACCTCTATCCGGATGCTCTGGGCAGCGGCGTGGCGCAGAGCGACCTGCCCGAATCGCAGCGGGAGATCGCCAGCGTGAAGCGCATCGCCTCGACAGGCTATGTGCGCTCCAATCTGGTGGTGCTGTCCAACGTGGCGCGCGGCGGCATCGTCGGCAACACGGCGCTCGCCAGCCCGCACGAAGTCCACAGCCACGACCACGGCGGCGGCCATGACGAGACCCAGCTCCACGTCCATCTGGAGCGGCACGAAGAAATGGATGCGCTCATCTCCTCGCCCAATCTCGCCAAGGAGATCGAGAGCCGGCTGGAGCGCATCCGCGAAGCGAAGATGAAAGGCTACGAGGGTGACGCCTGCGGCGAATGCGGCAACTTCACCATGGTCCGGAATGGGACGTGCATGAAGTGCACGACCTGCGGCTCAACAAGCGGGTGCTCGTAAAGCTCTCTTCATCCCTTGCTCGCGCGAGGGCCCGCTTGTTGCTCACCCCGC
>DASSBF010000117.1:0-7605 GCA_035699005.1 Dongiaceae bacterium | reverse complement strand
TCGGCGGCGGCATCGTCGGATCGAGCATCCTCTACCACCTCAGCAAGCTCGGCTGGACCGACATCGTCCTCGTCGAGCGCGCCGAGCTGACTGCGGGGTCCACCTGGCACGCGGCCGCGGGCTTCCATACGCTCAACGACGATCCCAACATCGCCGCGCTGCAGGGCTACACCATCCGTCTCTACGAGGAGATCGAGCGGGAGAGTGGGCAGAGCGTGGGCATGCATATGACCGGCGGCATCAGCCTCGCCGCGACGCCGGAGCGCTGGGAGATGCTGAAGGCCGAGCGCGCCATGTACGAGACCATGGAGATGGAAACGCGCCTGGTCACGCCGGAGGAGATCAAGGAGCTGTGCCCGATCGTCGACGTCGGCAATCTCCAGGGCGGCCTCTACGACGCGCACGAGGGCTACATGGACCCGCACGGCACCACGCACGCCTATGCGGGCGCCGCCAAGAAGCGGGGGGCGGAGATCGTCCTACGCAACCGCGTGCTGGCGCTGGCGCCGCTGGCGAACGGGCAATGGTCGGTGGCGACGGAGCGGGGTACCATCACGGCCGAGCATGTGATCAACGCCGCCGGCCTGTGGGCGCGAAAGGTGGGCCGCATGGTCGGCATCAACCTGCCGGTCACGCCGATGCAGCACCACTATCTCATCACCGAGGACGTGCCGGAGATCGTCGCGATGGACCGCGAGATCGCCGCCATCACCGACCTGGAGGGCTTCACCTACCTCCAGCAGGAGCGCAAGGGCGTGCTGCTCGGCGTCTATGAGCGCGATCCGCGGCACTGGAAGACCGAGGGCGCCGATTGGGATTTCGGCATGGACCTCCTGCCGCCGAACATCGACCGCATTTCGCCGGAGCTCGCGATCGGTTTCGAGCGGTTCCCCGCGCTCCAGAATGTCGGCATCCGCAAGTGGGTCAATGGCGCCTTCACCTTCACCCCCGACGGGAACCCGCTGGTCGGGCCGGTGCCGGGCCTCAGGAACTACTGGGTGGCCTGCGGATGCATGGGCGGCTTCTCGCAAGGCGGCGCCATCGGCCTCACCCTCGCCAACTGGATGATCGAAGGCGATCCGGGCGCCGACATCTTCGGCATGGATGTCGCGCGCTACGGCAGCTTCGCCGCAAATGATTCGTACCTGAGGGTGATGACCGCGCAGTTCTATGCCCGGCGCTTCGTGATCTCCTATCCGAACGAGGAGCTGCCCGCCGGACGGCCGCTCAAGGTCTCGCCCTGTTATGACGCGCTGAAGGCGGAGGGCGCGGTCTATGGCTGCACCTGGGGCATGGAGACGCCGCAATATTTCGTGCCCGGCCAGCCGGATTTCGCGGAGAAGCCGACGCTGCGCCGTTCCAATGCCCATCCCTTCGTCGCGGCGGAGGTGAAGGCGGTGCGCGAGGCGGTGGGCATGTTCGAGAGCGCGGTCTATGCGCGTTACGAGGTGACCGGCCCGGGTGCCGCCGCCTGGCTCGATCGGCTGCTGGCGGCGCGGCTGCCGAAGGTGGGCCGGGTTCGCCTCGCGCCGATGCTGAACCCGGCGGGCAGGCTGATGGGCGACCTGACCGTCAGCCGGCTGGCGGAGGACCGGTTCTGGCTCATCGGCTCGTACTATCTCCAGCCCTGGCACATGCGCTGGTTCAGCGAACATCTCCCGGAGCATGGCGTGACGATCCGCAACTTGTCCGACGACTGGATGGGGTTTGCGATCTCCGGCCCCCGGTCGCGCGAGCTGATGTCACGCCTCACCAGCGTCGATCTCGACAATGCGTCTTTCCCGTTCCTCTCCTGCGCGGAGATGGAGGTGGGGATGGCGCCTGCGGTCGTCGCGCGCCTGTCGCTGACCGGCGAGCTCGGCTACGAAGTCAACGTGCCGGTCGCCTATCAGCGCGGGCTGTATGGTGCCTTGCGCGCGGCCGGCGCCGACCTCGGCCTCAAATCCATCGGCAACCGCGCGCTCGATTCGCTGCGGCTGGAAAAGAGCTACGGCATCTGGTCGACCGAGTTCACGCAGGCCTACTCGCCGCAGATGTCGGACCTTCGCCATCACGTCGCCTTCGACAAGGGCGATTTCATCGGCCGGGATGCTGCGATGCGCGCGCGGAACGAGGGCGTCGACCGCGTGCTGGTGACTCTCGCCATCGACGCCACGGACGCGGATGCCTCCGGCTTCGAGCCGGTGAAGCACGACGGAAGGCTGGTTGGTTTCGTGACCTCCGGCGCCTATGGCCACCACGTCGGCAAGAGCCTGGCTCTCGCTTATGTGGACAAGGCGCTGGCCGCCGCGAATCCGGTGCTGACCGTCGACGTGATTGGCGAGAATCGACGCGCGGTCATACTCGCGGAGCCGGCCTACGACCCGAAGGGCCTGCGGCTCAGAAGCTGACGCGCCCTATCGGCGCAGGCTTGCCGCGATCTCCTCGATCGCCTCGCGCGTCGCCATCACCACGGTATCGGCCTCGGCGCGCGTCAGGCAGAGCGGCGGCGCATAGCCGATGATATCGCCCTGCGGCATGGCGCGCGCGATGACGCCGCGCTTGAGCAAGGCGGCCACCGCCTGCGGCCCGACCTTCTTCGCTGGATCGAAGAAGCGGCGCGATTCCTTGTCCTCCACCAGCTCGACGGCGCACAGCATGCCTTCGCCGCGCACCTCGCCGACGATCGGCTGGCGCGCCAGGGCTTCCCGCATGGTGGAGACGAAATAGGCGCCGGTGTCCCGCGCATTCTCGACCAGGCCCAATTCGTCGATCAGCTTGAGGTTGGCGACGCCCGCGGCCGCGCCGATCGGGTGGGCGGAATAGGTCCAGCCGTGGCCGATAGGCCCGAACTCGTCGGTGCCGCGCTCCAGCACCTTCCACACCTTCTCCGAGATGATCGAGCCGGAAAGTGGCGCGTAGGCGGAGGTGAGACCCTTGGCGATGGTGATGATATCCGGCTCGATCCCGTAGTGGTCGGAGCCGAACATGGCGCCGAGGCGACCGAAGCCGGTCACCACTTCGTCCGCGATCAGCAGGATGTCGTATTTCCTCAGTACCGGCTGGATTGCGGCCCAGTAGCCCTTCGGCGGCGGGACGATGCCGCCAGTGCCGAGCACCGGCTCGCCGATGAAGGCGGCAATGGTGTCCGGCCCTTCCTTCAGGATCAGCTCCTCCAGCTTGGCCGCGCACCAGGCGGAGAACTCCTCTTCCGACAAGGAGGTGTCGGGCCGCCGGAAATAGTACGGCGCCTCGGTATGCGTGACCTGGTCCAGAGGCAGGTCGAACTTCTTGTGGAACGCTTCGAGGCCGGTCAGCGAACCGGTCATCAGGCCGGAACCGTGATAGCCCCGCCAGCGCGAGATGATGGTCTTCTTGCCCGGCCTTCCGAGGATGTTGTTGTAGTACCAGACCAGCTTGATGTTGGTCTCGTTCGCGTCGGAGCCGGAGAGGCCGAAATAGACCTTCGACATGCTTTTCGGCGCGCGCTCCAGCACCATGTGCGCCAGCGTGATCGAGGCCTCGGTGCCGTGCCCGACATAGGAATGGTAGTAGGCGAGCTCACGCGCCTGCTCGGCGATCGCATCGGCGATTTCCGGCCTGCCATAGCCGACATTGACGCAATAGAGGCCGGCGAACGCGTCCAGCAGCTTGTTGCCGTCGCGGTCGCGGATATAGACGCCTTCGCCGCCGGTCACGATCCGGTTGGGGATCTCGCCGCGCGCGAACTGGGCCAGGTGGGTCGAAGCGTGAAAGAAATGGGCGCGATCCCATTGGTCGAGCTGGTCGTTCCGCAGCATGGCAAACTCCTATCTGACGATCGGTCCGTTGGGCGTGCGGGTCAGGACTTCCGCCCCGCCGGCGCCCAGCAGCACCGCATTGGAAATGAAATAATCGCCGCGTCCCGTTCCCATCAGCCAGGACAGGATGTGGAACGACATGCCTTCCCTGATCTCCATCTCGGAATCGTGGCGCAGCCCGACGACCTTGTTGCCGCCGGTCCAGGATGGCGAAAGGCCGATGCCGACGCAATAACCGCAATGGTGGCGGCGATAATGCCGCAGTCCGGCATCGTCCACCACCTGCTGCCAGGCGGCATAGACCTGGCGCGCTTTGATCCCCGGACGCAGCGCCTTCAGCACCGCGTCGAAAGCCTGCTGGGTCGTCTCCGCCATCTTCGCATCAGCCTCCGGCACGCTGCCGATATGAATCAGCCGACCGAGTGGCGCGTGGTAGCGCGCGACGCAGCCGGACAGTTCCAGGAACACCGGCTCGCCCGATTTGTAGCGTCCATCGCCCCAAGTGGCATGCTCTTCGCCAAGGCGACTGCCCGGGCGGATGAAGGGACCGAAGGCCGGCGGCGCACCGCCGGCCCGGGTCATCGCGGCGAGGCAGGCGGCGGCGACCTCGGTTTCGGACACGCCATCGGCAATGGCCTCGATCGCAGCTCCGGCGGCGGCATCGGTAACGGCAGCGGCCCGGCGCATCAGCGCCTGCTCCTCTGCGCTCTTCACCAGGCGCAGATCGTCGATGAGTCCGGAAATGTCCTGCCAGCGCGCTTCGGCCTGCGCCTGCAATGACAGGGCAAGCCCATGACTGAGGCCTGCCGTCCAGAACTCCAGGCCGAGGCGGCGGCCAACCAGCTTCGTGTCGTGCAGCACGCGGGCGGCCATGTCGGCGGCGGTTTCGCTGTCGCTGTGGCCGCGAAATTCAGCCGATCGCACCTGCTTGTCGACCGAGACCTGCTCCATCGCGCGCGTCACCAGGACCGGCGTCCCTTCGAGCGGCACGATCAGCAGGTGCGGTGCGAAATAGCCCCAGTGGTCGAGGCCGGTCAGGTAGAACACGTTCTCCGGCGCGGCAACCACGGCGCCGTCCAGCTTGCGCGCGGCCAGTTCGGCGCGAAACGCGTTCAGGCGCCGGCCGGTCTCGGCATCGGAGAAGGGATTGTCATGCATCATGCGCGAAGCTTACGCCGCATCCTGGCACACATATTTGACATCCATGAAGGCCTCCATGCCCAGGCGCGACCCCTCGCGCCCCAGTCCAGATTGCTTGACGCCGCCGAACGGTATCGGCGCGCCGGTGATCTTGGTGCGGTTCACCGCTACCATGCCGTATTGCAACCCGTTCGTCAGGCGGGCAATGCGGCCCTGGTCGCGGGTGTGGAGATAGGCGACCAGACCGTACTCCGTTTGGTTCGCACGGGCGAGGGCTTCGGCCTCGTCATCGAATGCGGCCACGGCGGCGACCGGGCCGAACGTCTCCTCGCGGAGGATCAGGGCATCCGCCGGGACATCAGCCAGCAGGGTCGGCTGGAAGAACAGCGGCCCGGCCTTATGGCGCTTGCCGCCGACGATCAGGCGCGCGCCCTTGGCCAGCGCATCCGCGACCTGCTCTTCCTGCTTGCGCACGGCGGCTTCGTTCATCAAGGGACCGATGTCTGGATCGGAGAGTCCGTGGCCGACAGTCAGGGCGCGCACCCGCTCGGCGAATCGCGCAACGAATGCGTCATAGGCCGGCCGTTCGACCAGAATCCGATTGGCGGCGAGGCAATCCTGGCCCGATGTCGCGAACTTGGCGCTGATTGCGCACTCGACAGTGCGGTCCAGGTCCGCATCGGCGAACACCAGGAACGGCGCATGCCCGCCCAGCTCCAGGATCAGTGTCTTGATGGTGGGGGCGGACTGGCGATAGAGCAGGCGGCCGATCTCGGTCGAACCGGTGAAGCTGAGCACGCGGACAGCGGCAGACTCCGTCATCGGCGCGACCACCTCCGCCGCCGCGCCGGTCACGACGTTGAAAGTGCCGGCGGGCAGCCCGGCCCGTTCCGCAAGCTCCGCCAGGGCGAGCGCCGAGAACGGCGTCCGGTGCGAGGGGTGCACGACCGTGGTGCAGCCCGCCGCCAAGGCGGCCGCAGCCTTGCGGGTGGTCATGGCGGACGGGAAATTCCACGGCGTCACCAGGGCGGCGACGCCCATCGGCTGGCGCCGCACGCTCATCGCCGCGCCGGACAGGTGCGCGCTGACCGATTCGATGTTCGCGCGCCTGGCTTCCTCGGCATAGAACTCGACGAAGGAGGCGGCATAGTCGATCTCGCCGCGCGCCTCCGACAAGGGCTTGCCCTGCTCCAGGGTCATGAGCACGGCCAGGTCTTCGCGGTTCGCCATGATCTCGTTGAACCAGTTGCGCAGCAGCCGCGCGCGCTCCTGCGGCAACAGGCCGGACCAGGAAGGGAAAGCCCGCTCGGCCGCTGCAATGGCCTCGACGCTCTCGTCCGCGGTCAGTGCCGGTACCTGGCCGATCCATTCGCCGCTGCCCGGATCGGTCACGGAGATGACGCGGCCCGAGCCGCTGGCCCGCCAGGAGCCGTCGACATAGGCGAATTCCTTCAGGAGCCGGGAATCCTTGAGCAGCTCCAGGCCGGCAGACCGTCTGTGCCGGGTGGTGGCGGAACTCTGCATCTGCGCCTCGCGAATGGCTGGACTCGGCGACAGGGTAAGGCCGGGCCCGGCATGTTTTGGTCCAAAGTCGGCGGCACGGCCGGAAGATTCCTCTCCCGGTTCCCGTTCATTTGGCTGTTTTTTCCGAAGCGGAGGTGCGAAGAAGAGCGGGAGATCGGACGGGCCATTTCCAGTTCCCATGTCGCGTTATTCGGCGCTTGCGCTCCTGAAGCATGCCTTCACCGGCCAGCCCTGGCCGCGCGCCTGGCGCGATCCGGCGCCGAAAGATGCCTATGACGCGGTGATCGTCGGCGGCGGCGGCCACGGGCTGGCGACGGCCTACTACCTCGCCAGGGAGTTCGGCATCCGCAATGTCGCGGTGCTGGAGAAGGGCTATATCGGCTCCGGCAATGCCGGGCGCAACACCACCATCGTGCGCTCCAACTATATGCTGCCCGGCGCGACGGAGTTCTACGATTTCTCCCTGCGGCTGTGGAACACGCTCTCGCACGAGCTGAACTTCAACGTGATGTTCTCGCCGCGCGGGCAGATCCTGCTGCTGCATTCGCCCGATGCGCTGGATGCGGCGGCGCGGCGGGGCAACATCATGCGCCGGCACGACATCGCGGCGAAGCTGCTGGATCGCGCCGCGATGCAGGAGCTGGTGCCGCATCTCGACTACCGACCGAGCGCGCGCTTCCCGATCTGGGGCGGGCTGATGCAGCCGACCGCAGGCACGGCGCGCCACGATGCGGTCGTATGGGGCTATGCCCGAGCCGCATCGGGGCTCGGAGTCGATATCATCCAGAACTGCGAGGTCACCGCCATCATCCGCAACGGCGGGCGCATTGTCGGCGTCGAGACCAGCCGTGGGTCGATCAAGGCCGGAAAGGTCGGCATCGCGGTCGCCGGCCATACGTCACGCCTCGGCGACATGGCGGGCCTGCGGCTGCCGATCGAGAGCCACCTGCTGCAGGCGTTCGTGTCGGAGCCGCTGAAGCCTTTGCTCGACCATGTCATCGGGTTCGGCGGCCACGGTCATTTCTACATCAGCCAGTCCGACAAGGGCGGCATGGTGTTCGGCGGCGACCTCGACATGTACAATTCCTATGCGCAGCGCGGCAACCTGCCGGTGGTGCGCGATGTGGCGGCGCTGGCGGTCTCGCTGATGCCGTGCCTCGGC
>DASSBF010000116.1:0-7804 GCA_035699005.1 Dongiaceae bacterium | reverse complement strand
CTGGTCGGCGGCGGGCAGCGCGCGAAGCCGGGCGAGATTTCGCTCGCGCATCTCGGCGTCCTCTTCCTCGACGAATTGCCGGAGTTCCAGCGCGCGACGCTGGAGGCCCTGCGCCAGCCGATGGAGAGCGGCCGCGTCTCGGTCGCGCGCGTCAACGCGCATGTGACGTACCCCGCGCGCGTGCAGCTGGTCGCCGCGATGAACCCGTGCCCGTGCGGCCATCTCGACGACCCCGCGCAGGCCTGCGGCCGCGCGCCCAGATGCGCGCAGGACTACCAGGCGCGCATCTCCGGCCCCCTGTTCGACCGCATCGACCTCCACATCGACGTGCCGGCGGTGAGCGCCGCCGACCTGACCCTGCCGCCGCCGGCCGAAGGCAGCGCCGAGGTCGCCGCCCGCGTCGCCAAGGCCCGCGCCATCCAGGCCGCGCGCTACAAGGCGAAGGGCAACGGCATCCGCACCAACGCCGAATGCGACGGCGAATTGCTGGAAGAGGTCGCCGCGCTCGACCAACCCAGCCGCAAGCTCATCACCCAGGCGATCGAGCGCTTCCGATTGAGCGCGCGCGGCTTCCACCGCGTGCTGCGCGTCGCGCGCACGCTCGCCGACCTCGAAGGCGGCGGCCCGGTGAGGCAGATCCATGTGGCGGAGGCGCTGACGTACAGGCGCGTGCTGCCGGGGAGATAGAGGGTGGCTTGCAGAATTTTTCAAGTGTTTTGCTTGATAGAGCCCAGTCGGCCAGGTCGAGTTTCCGTTGCCGTATGTCACTGATTCTCAACGAACTCTTGCGAACCCGCCGCCGGTAGTGAAATATTGAGGTCCGAGTCGCATATATGGAACCATGGACGCCCGACCCGCCCATCTGCCCGACTACAGGCAGCCGCCTCTGAACGAGGTTGCCCTAGGTATTCAGTTTTCTGAAATCAAAGGCTTGGGCGCGGTACATGCAGGGCTCTTCTGGCAAATCATCAGAGACAGGTTTCCAAAGTGGTCCGAGCAGCCGCCATTGCCAGTGACGTTCGAGGTTTTTGGGGGCGCGCAGCCGCGAGTGGTAGCGCCCATGGTAGAAATGTTCACTACGGCGCCGATGAACCGCTTTTGGTTTATTGAGCAGAATGACGTCGAGCTAATTCAACTGCAGAAGGACCGATTCCATCACAATTGGCGGAAAATCGGAGATAGCGGTGGAGGCGGGAAATACCCGCACTATGAGGCTATTCGACAGTCCTTCAGTGAAGGCATTGCCAAGCTGGCCCAGTTCTTGGCTTCGCAGGAGCTGCCGCCGATCGAGCCGAACCAGTGTGAAATAACCTACGTCAATCACTTCGACGCTCCCGAAGAAGAGGGTTTCGCGCGAGCGATGACGAGGCTGTTTGGCCATTGGTATACGTTGAGGTCAGGATTGGAGGCCGATCTCGAACAAGGATCGATCGATCTAAAGTTCAAACTTCAAATGCCGAACACTACCGCCCCTCTTGGAAGACTTCATATCAGCGTCAATCCAGCCTTCAGAAGGGATGGTCGACCAATTCTCGTGATGCAACTCCTTGCGCGCGGGCGACCGTTGACCCCAGACGTGCATGGCTGCTTGTCGTTTATGGATTTTGCGCGGGAGGCGATCGTCTTGAAGTTCACGCAATTGACGTCGAACGAGATGCATAAGCAGTGGGGGAGATTCCAGTGACCGCCTTAGCATTGCGCCAGTATGACTTCGGAGGCTTTGGTGTCACGCGGTCCGTGAAGAGCGGCTTCAGTGATCGAGACGTACGTGGGCATAGTGGTTTTGCCGTCTCATCCGCCGCGCTGGACCAGCTTGGGGGTTACTGGCTTGGCCGCGTGACCGAGGAAATTATCTCTCTCACGAGGCTAGAGTTAGGTTGGGACAGTTACAACGCCGTCCCAGTGGATTCGTCTGTAGCGATTTATGCCCTCGAGGTCTTGGCGTCCATCGTGACAGACACAACACCTGCAGGCTCCATCCACCCACTGCCGGGTGGCGGTCTTCAGGTTGAGTGGCATCGGGGCGGTGAAGATCTGGAAATGACCTTCTATCGGCCATACGAAACTGAAGTGACGTACGTCGACGTCGCTGGCGACGAACAGGTCTTTGGTATGCAGCAGGACGTGTCTCGTTTGCGGAGACTCTTGGCGAAGATGCCGGAGTAGGCCGGGGTATCTCTCCATGCCTCTCGTCAGAGACGAGGATGGCCAGACCATCCCGTACGACGACGACAGTTTGACTGCCGACGACTTCCTGCTTCGCCGCATAGATCCAAACCATCACCTCGTACCTACTGATGCGGGATGCAAGGTCACAAGCGCAGCATTTTCGGAGAGCAGCCCGAATGTAAGCAAGTACGGGGGCATGTCTGTTCAAGTCGAAAGGTTGGCGGCAGATCCTCTTGCGCAGCTACCACCAGGTTGGGGAATGGTGAAGTTCCGAGTTGGGACGCTGCGGGCGAAGGACTATCTCGTTGGGGTTGATCCGGTAGATGGAGATGATTCGCACACGTGCGTCTGGGCCGCGCCCAAGGGCAAGCCCGCAAAGAAAGTTCCGATAAAACCGGCTGACTACGAGTGGGTCGTGCTTCCCACGAAGATGCAGGCTTAGTCTTTCCCAAGATGTTGGTGTGGTAGTAGAGATAGGCTAGAAGAGCCCGATCCCAGGACATAGGTACCTCCGTTTTCGCCTCCATCTCTTGGATGCCGCGGATGTCGACCTGATCGACTATCACTAGGAGCGAGCTTCATGCGCATGAAGAACCCGCCGCATCCCGGCAAGCACGTGCACGAGGATTGCCTGGTGCCGCTGGAACTCAGCATCACCAGGGGCGCCGAGATTCTCGGCGTGACGCGGTTGACGCTCAGCAATCTTGTGAACGGGAAGAACGGTATCAGTCCGGAGATGGCAATCCGGCTTTCCAAGGCGTTCGGTGGCGGGCCAGAAGTTTGGCTGGGCATGCAGACCGACTACGACCTCGCCCAGGCGCTGAAGAAAGCGGATCGCATCAAGGTCAAGCGGGTGGCACAGCGCGACGCGGCGTAGATCGTCCAAGCGCGCTGAAACGACCTGTAGTCGACTTCTGACGTGCTGAAACTTGAGACGCATTATCGTAAGGTTGAATTTCCATAGCAATTATGCCATATATATCTTTCACATGGCACAGAGCGGTCAGATCCTCGCCACCCATCCCGCCCCCCGCGCCGATGGTGCGCTGGTGACCAAGGCGGTGCTGCGGGCGGCGGGGCGGCTCGATCTTTCCAACAAGGAGCTGGCGCGCATCCTGGGGCTGTCGGAATCCACACTGTCGCGCATGAGCGCGGGCGGCTATGTCCTCGCGCCCGAGCAGAAGCCGTACGAGCTGGCGCTGCTGCTGGTGCGGCTCTACCGCTCGCTCGATTCGATCGTCGGCGGCGATGCGGCGGCGGCGCGCGCCTGGCTGCGCGCCGAGAACCGCGCGCTCGGGGCCACGCCGCTCCCGCACATCATGAGCATCGCGGGGCTCGCCGAGACCATCGCCTATCTCGATGCCCGCCGCGCGCCGGTCTGACGCGATCGCCGCCCAGGCGCACCGCGTCTCCGGCGCCTGCTGGCGCATCGTCGAAGGGCAGCATCACGTTTCCACCCTGGCGCTGGTCGATTCGATCGCGGAGCAGCAGCGGCTCGAAGAACTGATCGAGACCACCAAGCCGGCGCTGCCTGAGGAATGCATTGGCCTCCATTATCTCCTGTCGACGCCGTTCCGCTACGGGCCCTATCCGACCGGCTCGCGCTTCCGCCGCGCCGGCATGACGCCGGGCGTGTTCTATGCCTCAGCCGCGGTCGAGACCGCCGTGGCGGAGGCAGTCTTCTATCGCCTGCTGTTCTTCGCCGAATCGCCCGAGACGCCATGGCCGGCAGGCGCGGCCGAACACACCGCGTTCTCCGTGCGCTACGGCAGCGCGCGGGCGGTCGACCTCACGCGGCCGCCATTGGCGCGCAACCGCGCGCGCTGGATCCACCCCACCGAGTACGCGCCGTGCCAGAAGCTGGCCGAGGCCGCACGCGCCGCCGGCATCGAGGTCATCCGCTTCGCCTCGGTGCGCGATCCCGACCATCGGCTGAATGTCGCGCTGCTCACCTGCCGCGCTTTCCGCGCCAGGTCGCCCGGCGAGATACAGAGCTGGCGTATCCGGCTCGGCCCTGCCGGGATCCAGGCGGTGCGGGAGTTTTCGCCGGCCAGCCTCGAGTTCGGCCGCGACGCCTTCGCCGCGGACGGCCGGATCGCGGGATTCCGATGGGAGCGCTAGCGCGCCCCTGCCATGGTCTGCCGTAGGGTCGCTGCACCATCTCCAGCATGACGAAGGAATCAAGAACGCCATGCCCCTGCAGAACCGCGTGAACCCGTTCGGCGAGCTCATCGCGACTTCCGCGCGCGGCACCATGATGGGGAACCGCGGCGGCAAGTTCCATCGCGACGACCGCACGCTGGGCGGGAGGCGGTGGAGCAGCCGGCACTGGATCTGCTGCGACCTCCACTACAAGAACGCGACGCACGAGGCGATGGGCGAGGGCTACACCTCGCTGTTCTTCCTCGACGAGGTGACGGCGCTGGCGGCCGGGCACCGGCCGTGCTTCTTCTGCCGCCGCAGGGAAGCGCAGCACTTCCTGTCGCTGGCCACCCCGCCGCTGATGGCGGACGCGGCCGACCGCATCCTGCACGACGAACGCTGCGCCTCGCGCAAGCGCACCGCACCCGCGCCGCTGGACGTTCCGGTCGCCGAACTGCCCGACGGCGCGATGATCGCGGTCGGCGGCGTGCCCTATGCGGTGCGCGGGCGCCGTCTGCTGCGCTGGACGTTCGAGGGCTACCGTGACGCCATCGCGCGCGGCACCATCGCGCGCGCGACGCCGATCACGCCGCCGCTCTTCCTCGGCATCGTCGGGCGCGGCTATCGCCCGCGCTGGCACGACAGCGCGCAGCGCCTCGCCGCGGCCTGACAGCGAAGCGACCGCAGGCCGGCGCCTTCGGTCCCAGCGCTTGACACATTGCATGCATCTACATTAGTTGTAGATGCATGGAGCTACCTGCGCCCACGGCCGCCGAGCGGCATGACATCCTGGCGGCGATCGGCAACACCGCGCTGGTGGCGCTGCGGCGGGTGGTGCCGCCGGGCTGCGCGCGGATCGTGGTGAAGCTCGAGGGCGGGAACCCGACCGGCAGCATGAAGGACCGGATGGCGCAGTCCATGATCGCGCGCGCCGAAGGCGACGGCAGGCTGGAGCCCGGCGGTACGGTGGTCGAATATACCGGCGGCAGCACCGGAGCCTCGCTTGCTTTGGTGTGCGCCGCCAAGGGCTACCGGCTGCACATCGTCAGTTCGCCGGCCTTCAGCGAGGAGAAGCTGGCGCAGATGGCGGCGTTCGGCGCCGCGCTGACGCTGGTGCCGAGCGAAGACGGGCTCATCACCCGGCAGCTCATCGCCGACATGATCGCCGCGGCCAAGGAGATCGCCCGCGCCCCGCACACCTACTGGACCGACCAGCTCAACAACCGCGACAGCATCGCCGGCTACCATCCGATGGGCGAGGAGATCTGGGCGCAGACCGGCGGCAAGGTCGATGCCTTCGTGCAATCGGTCGGCACCAATGCCTCGCTCAGCGGCGTCGCTGCCGTGCTCCGGCGTCACAATCCCAATATGCGCATCGTGGCGGTCGAGCCGGGCGAATCCGCCGTGCTCTCCGGCGGCAAGCCGGGCGCCCACAGGATCGAAGGCATCGGCATCGGCTATCCGCCGCCGCTGTGGGATCCGGCCGTGGTGGACGAGATCGTCCCGGTCCCGACCGCCGATGCCGAGGCGATGGCGCGGCGCCTCGCGCGCGAGGAAGGGTTGTTCGCCGGCACCTCCTCCGGCGCCAACGTGATCGCGGCGATTCGCGTGGGACAGGGCCTGGGGCCGCACGCGACAATCGCCACTCTGCTGGTCGATTCCGGCCTCAAGTATCTCAGCACCGATCTGTATCGCCGCCGGCCTGAGACCATTCCGTCTCATGCCTGAAGGGCATTGGCTGCCCGCCGCGTCGTGCATAGGATGAGCGCCGCGCAAGTCACCTTGGAAGATCCCACTCCACGTCGAAGACCCGGCGCGATTTCATGCATCTGGCTGCCACCAATGCCGCAATCGCCGCCATCGCCTCGGCAGGCGCCCCCCGGTTTCGCTCGATCCATCCTATCGCGTGCCCGCACTCAGAACATCGTCAGCAAGGCGAGTCCGAGGCCGGCATAGATCGCGATCACCGTCCAGAAGGAACGCGGTGAACTCCGCCGCGAAATCGTGCGCCCGCCGGGGCCCGAGCGCGCATAGACCCGGCCGCTGACCGCGGCATGGGCGGCGTAGAGCAGCACGGCCACGCCGAGCAGCTTGAACAGCGGTGACATCGCCTAGCCGGCTCCCCGCCTGTTCACGGTTCGATTCCGCCGGCGCGGCGCGCGAAGGCCTTGCCGGCGAGGCGTCCCGCGAGCGCCCCCGCCAGCGCGGCGACGAGGCCCATCAGCAGCGCGATCATGATCTCCAGCGGCCACAGATTGTGCGAGGTCGGATCGGCGCTCGTCTCCACGATCACGCGCGCCAGCACGGCAGCCGGCAGGACCGCGCCCACGACGAAAATGATGACCCGGGCCGATGCCAGCGCGCAGAACCCGAGTGCCGATGCCGCCAGCACCGGCACCAGCAAGGCCGGCGTGACCAGCGTGTCCGGCAGCGCGACCTGGCCGTAGGGCACCGGCCAATAGGGAACCCCGATCGCCAAGAAGCTCGCGGCAAACGCGATCGGCAGCCCGAAGTGCTTGAGTGTTGCCATGGACTTGACCTGCCCCCGGGGCCCAGTGGCCGAGTCCGAATCCTAGTCTATAGTGGCGCGTGATTCCAGTTCGGCCGGTGGCGCCGGGCCCGTGTCTCGTCCAAGGGGACTCCTCGTGAAGCTTGCCGGAGTGCTGCTGCTCCTCGCCCTCTGCCCGACCGCCGCCTTTGCCGGCGGGCCGCCCGTCACCGTCGCGCCCGGCGCAGTCGATGGCGATCCGGACATCACGACGCGCGACTTCTACGGCCACATCGCCTGGTCGCTGACCTGGTACAGCGATGCGCAAGGGCGCGCGCTGCGCATCGGCTTCGTGGAAGGCGTGACGCTGCCCTACCGCGACCATCGCGGCGAGATGCTGGGCTTCATGCACGACCAGGCCTCGGAGGACGAGGCGGACCTGCGGCGCGAGAGCGACGGCCGCGCCGAGCGGATCTGGGGCCTCGATGTGTTCTGGCTGATCGCGAGCGAGCGCGCGGTCATGGCGCCCGACCCGGCCAGGCCGGAAACCACCAAGGGCAACCGCCTGCATCGCGGCGATGCGCGGCGCAATTGCGCGGTGTTCACCGCCTATCCGCCCGGCAAGGAAGCGACACTGGTCGGCAGCTATTGCCGCGAACTGCCGCCCGACGCGACGATCGACGAAGCCACCGCCCGTCAATGGCTCGAGGCGCTGGACCTCAAGGTCGGCCGTTAGAGTATCGCAGAGCGGAGAGAGATCTCTTCCCCCTCCGTGGGGCAGGGCTGTCGCATGTGACGGCTACAGCCCCAGAATACTTCCCCTTCCCCCCTTGCGGGGGAAGGATGCGAAGCCTTAGCGAGCAACGGCGACAGCCGCGCGCGCTCGCGAGAGCGCCAACTGGCAGGGCCGCAGCGCTGCATCACCCCCCATCCCAACCTTCCCCCACATGGGGGGAAGGGGTTCGCCGCGTGTGTTCGCTCGTCTGCTCTTTCACTTGCGATAGC
>DASSBF010000115.1:0-2655 GCA_035699005.1 Dongiaceae bacterium | reverse complement strand
CGGACCACGTTCACCCACTCCGCGAGATCGCGCGCGCGCCGTTCGTACGGGTAGCGCAGCCAGTGGCTGTAGACGGGGAGGTCGAACTCGCAGGTGCCGCCCGGGATGCCGCTCCGGTGCTTGATGGCGCTCAGGAACTCGCTGTCTTTGAGCGGCTGCAGGAACCCCGGCCCGATGGCATTGACGCCGTTGCGGCTGTCGAGGAGGTTGTGCACCAGCGCGTCGAGGCGTTTCGAATCGACGGCGGGCTCGCTCTTGTAGCGCTGCAGCGCCTCGATCTGCCGGTCGAGCTCCTTGTAGACGTCGGTGCGCACGTCGCCGCGCATCAGGATCGCCACGATGTCGAGGAGGCAGGTCGTCGCCGTGCGGGTGGCCCAATCGGCTTCCAGCTCGCAGTTGTAGAGGAGTTGCTGGTAGAGGAATTCGAGGCGCATGAAGGTGCGCATGCGCTCGCTCAGGGGCTGTTCGTATTGCACCTGGCGCGCGTCGGCGTTCGGTGCCTGTAACCGGGAGGCTGCTCTTGCCATGCCGGTATTCTGCGCCAGCCCTGTAGTGAAGGGCAAATGACTGTCATTTGCGACAGTCGGCTATTGGCGGGTGAGCTCGAGGTATTTCCGATGCAAGCGATCGACCTGCTCGGCGGTCGCTTCGCGGGTGCCGCTGTTGTCGATGACGTCGTCGGCGATGGCGAGGCGGTCTTCGCGGCTCGCCTGGGCGGCGATCATGCGGCGCGCCTGCACTTCGCTTTCGGCATCCCGTTGCAGCAGGCGCTCGAGTTGGGTGTCCTCGCTGACGTCGACGACCAGGACGCGATCCATCGTCGCTTTCATCGGGGACTCGGCGAGCAGGGGAACGACGATGACCTGGTAGGCGCCGCCGGCGGCGGCGGCACGGGCCTCCGTTTCCTCACGGATGCGCGGGTGCACGATCGCTTCCAGCGCCTTGCGCTGTTTATCGTCCCTGAAAACCAGATCGCGCAGCCGGCGGCGGTGCAGGCGGCCATCCTCGTCGAGGATCCCGGGGCCGAATTGCTTTGCGATCTCGGCCAGCGCCGGCCGCCCGGGCTCGACGACCTCGCGGGCGATGACGTCGGTGTCGATGATGGGCACGCCTTTTTCGGCAAACAGGTCGGCGACGGTCGACTTGCCGCTGGCGACGCCGCCGGTCAGTCCGATCCGGAGCGGGGGTTTCCCGGCCATCAGCTCGCGTATCCGAGGTACCAGTCGACGATCTGATCGCCCCACACCAGCGCCACCCAGCCGGCGGCGGCGAGGTAGGGGCCGAATGGGATCGGCACGTTGCGGTCGTGGCGGCGAAACGCGATCAGCGCCAGCCCCACGAGCGCGCCGACCAGCGCGGACAGCAGGATGATCAGGGGCAGCATCTGCCAGCCGAGCCAGGCGCCAAGCGCCCCGAGCAGCTTGAAATCACCAAAGCCCATGCCTTCCTTGCCGGTGAGCAGGCGAAACAGATGATAGACGGACCAGAGGGTCAGGTATCCCGCGAGCGCGCCGACGATGCTGGTTTTCGGGTCGATGAAGAGCACTTCCGCGCCCGGCAGGGGATGCCAGAGGCTGAGGAACAGGCCGATCCAGAGGAGGGGCAGGGAGATCGAATCGGGAATGATCTGGTGATCGATGTCGATGGCGCTGATCGCGACCAGCGCGAAGGTCAGGAGCACCGCCGCGCCCGCTTCCCAGCCTATGCCGAAGCGCCAGGCAACGATGGCGGCCAGCACGGCCGTCAGGAGCTCCACGGCAGGGTAGCGGGGCGAAATCCGGGTTTTGCAGTGCGCGCAGCGGCCGCGCAGCAGCAGGTAGCTCAGCACGGGGATGTTCTGCGCGGCCGTGATGGGCGCGCCGCAGGACGGGCAGCGGGAGCGCGGTGCGACGAGATCGAAACGGCCTTCGGGGATGTCGGCGGGCGGGGTCTTGGCCAGTTCCGCGCACTGCGCCCGCCATTCCCGCTCCATCATGATCGGCAGCCGGTGAATGACGACGTTCAGGAAGCTGCCGATCAGCAGCGCCACCAGGAATACCGCGACAACGAACAGCAGCGGCGAGCCGGCAAAAGCGTCGTAAATCATCCCGGCCGCCCCCTGTAGGAGCCCGTCCCACGGGCGACCCAACGGTGAGGCCGCCCATGCAGGGAATCAGTCGCCCGGCCGTCCGTCAGACCACCGAACCCATCTTGAAGATCGGCAGGTACATCGCCACCACCAGCCCGCCGACCAGCACGCCGAGGATCGCCATGATCATCGGCTCCAGCAGGCTGCTGAGATTGTCCACGGCGTTGTCCACGTCGTCCTCGTAGAAATCCGCCACCTTCGCGGACATCTCATCGAGAGAGCCGGACTCTTCACCGACGGCGATCATCTGGATCACCATGTTCGGGAACAGGTCGGTGTTCTCCATCGCCTGCTGCAGGCGCTGCCCGGTTGCGACTTCGTCTTTCATGTGCAGGACGCCCGTCTCATACACGATGTTGCCGGTTGCGCCGGCAACCGATTGCAACGCTTCCACGAGCGGCACGCCGGCGCTGAACATCGTCGAGAGCGTGCGCGCGTAGCGCGCAATGGCGGCTTTCTGCAGGATAGGGCCGATGATGGGCGCCTTGAGCGCGAGCCGATCCAGGAAGTGGCGCATCGCTCGCGAG
>DASSBF010000114.1:0-24891 GCA_035699005.1 Dongiaceae bacterium | reverse complement strand
ATCGGCGGCATCGCGCCTCGCCAGCGTCGCCGCTTCCAGCGCGATGCGACCGATGTCGGCGCGGCTGAGGCCGATGTCGTTGAGCTCGCGATCGCTGTAGGCCTCGAGTTCGCGGCGCACCCGCAGAAAGGTCGCCCAGCGACCCCTCAGCACGCCAAGCCGTTCCAGAAGCTGAATCATGATCCCTCGTTTCTGTCGGTCCGAACTCCTGGACCCGATGAGCAGGATATGGGAGCGCGATGTTGCACCGCAAAATCCATTTCCGCAGATCAGGTCATGAAATTTCGCATTCCATCATAAGTGGTTGATAAGTATCAAGATTTTTACAACACCCGGTTTGACCGGCTTGCCGTCGGGTGAGTTGACAGCGGGGAGCGCCTGCCGCATCCCTTCGCCGCCATTTCCACGAACGCATTGAGAAAGAGGAGTTTCATGAAGAAGCCGGCTTCACTGCTGAAAGCCCTGGGCATTGATGTCCGCGCGCTGGCGGGCGACCTGGTCGTGCGCTCGCCGATCGACGGGGCGGAGATCGCACGACTCAAGTCCGATAGCCCGGCGGCCGTCGCGAAGAAGGTCGCACGTGCAGCCGAGGCGTTCGGTGCCTGGCGGCTGGTGCCGGCCGCGCGGCGTGGCGAGTTGATCCGCCTGTTCGGCGAGGAGCTGCGCGCCCACAAGGCGGAACTCGGTCGCCTGGTCTCGATCGAAACCGGCAAGATCCTCCAGGAGGGCCTCGGCGAAGTTCAGGAGATGATCGACATCTGCGACTTCGCGGTCGGCCTCTCGCGCCAGCTCTATGGCCTCACCATCGCCTCGGAGCGGCCGGGCCACCGCATGATGGAGACTTGGCATCCTCTGGGCGTGGTCGGCGTGATCAGCGCGTTCAACTTTCCGGTGGCGGTGTGGTCGTGGAACTTCTGCCTCGCCATCGTCGCCGGCGATGCGGTGGTGTGGAAACCCTCGGACAAGACACCGCTGACCGCGCTCGCCTGCGTCCAGGTCTTTGCGAAGGCGGCGAAGCGCTTCGGGAACGGGGCCGAGGGCGCGCCGAAGGGGCTGCTGGAAGTGGTGTTCGGCGCCAAGGCTGCCGGCGAGGCGCTGGTGGACGATCCGCGCGTCGCGCTCGTCAGCGCCACCGGCTCCACCCGCATGGGGCGCGAAGTCGGCCCGCGCGTAATCGGCCGCTTCGGCCGCGTGCTGCTGGAGCTGGGCGGCAACAACGGCATGATCGTGTGCCCCAGCGCCGATCTCGAGCTGGCGGTGCGCGCCATCACCTTCAGCGCCGTCGGCACCGCCGGGCAGCGCTGCACCAGCCTGCGCCGGCTGATCGTGCACGAGAAGGTCTACGGCCATCTCGTCCCGCGCCTGAAGAAGATCTATGGCGGCGTCGCGATCGGCAATCCGCTCGACCGCAAGACGCTGGTCGGGCCGCTGATCGACGAGGCGGCCTACAAGCGCATGCAGGGAGCATTGGCGCAGGCGAAGGAGCAGGGCGGCAAGGTGACCGGCGGCGAGCGCGTGAAGGTCTCAGGGTGCGCCGGCGGCTTCTACGTGAAGCCCGCGATCGTCGAGCTGCCGTCGCAGACCGCGGTGATGAAGGAGGAGACCTTCGCGCCCATCCTCTATGTCGTGAAATACCGGGACTTCGCGGAGGCGATCCGGCTCCACAACGACGTGCCGCAGGGCCTCTCCTCCTGCATCTTCACGCGCGACGTGCGCGAAGCGGAGCAGTTCACCTCGGCCGTCGGCAGCGATTGCGGCATCGCCAACGTGAACATCGGCCCGTCGGGCGCGGAGATCGGCGGCGCATTCGGCGGCGAGACGGAGACCGGCGGCGGCCGCGAGTCCGGCTCCGACGCCTGGAAGTCCTACATGCGCCGCGCCACCAACACCATCAACTACTCCGACAGCCTGCCCCTGGCGCAGGGCATCAGGTTCGACGTGGGGTGAGCCGGAGAGCGCATCGCGCAATATTGCACCCACTCTACCGTCATCCCGGCCTTGAGCCGGGATCCATGTGACCGCCGCACCTGCGGTTGATGGATGGACCCCGGCACGCGCGGAGCCTGTCCTTGGGCCGCGCGAAGCGCGGACCCGAGGGCTTGGCCGGGGTGACGGTAGAAGAGAAGGCGATGGTCGCGCGCGCCCTACTTCTTCTCCTCGTCCTTGATCCAGTCGATGTGACCGAGCACCATGAGCTACTCATCGATAGAGACCCAGATTCAAGCTTGGGCATCGATAAATTCTCTCACTCTTTTTACCAAACAAGGAGAGAGCGAGATTGGATGCGCATACGTGTCGAGCCTTGCCGGAGAATCTTTCCAGATATGGATCGATGTCCCCCGTGATGGCAAAACGCGCATGCACGCCGCTTGCATTGAAGGACGGAGAGAGAACAGCACACCTGATTCATGGTCGATTTCGACTTCGGAGATTGCCGCGGCCCTAAATATGGCGTTTGAGACGGTGCTCGGTTGGATGATGGCGTCCACACGGTATTTTCTGGATCGTCCGAACTGACTTGCGGCCACCGGTGTTCAGCGGCTCGTCGTCTGGATCCGCTCCTCGTCCTTCATCCAGTCGATGTGGCCGAGCACCATGATCATGCTCACGGTCTCGTCATCTTTGGACAGCGGCAGGAAGATCACGTCCTCGCGCTGGGTGCGCGTGGTCAGCGGGCGGTAGGTGCCGCGATAGAGCACCGGCTGGCGCGTCCGCACCACCCGGTCGAGATAGCAGGCGGTCTCGCCCGCCGATTCTGCGTAATAGGCTTCCTCGATCGGCTTGCCGGTCGGGTCGCTGCCGCGCATCTCGACCTCGTGCGTGCCGACCAAACGATAGACGTAGCGCCGCCGGTCGGGCACGACGTCGATCAGGATCAGCAGCGGCAGGAGCGGCTTCAAATCGACGGGATCGATGTCGCC
This sequence comes from Dongiaceae bacterium, assembly GCA_035699005.1. Lineage (GTDB taxonomy): Bacteria > Pseudomonadota > Alphaproteobacteria > Dongiales > Dongiaceae > Dongia_A. The sequence goes on along the minus strand of DASSBF010000114.1, from coordinate 21,970 downwards.
GCGCGCCGGCATCGATCGCCCGCCGCGCCTCTCCACCCAATACTGGTGAAGGGTTCGCAACGACGGGTGGCAGTCCTCGAGCAAGGCCGGCGACCAGGCGGCAAATGCCTCGGCGCTGCTATCGGTGGGCGTTTGCGGGTCGCCGCGTTCGAACATCGGGATGTCGTACTGTCCTGGTGCAGGGCACTCTGAGCAACTTGTCTTAAGAATTCCCGAAGACCGGACAGGGCTCAATCCCGATCCCCCGCATCACCTATGCCGTCCGGCCGAATGCAGCAAGGGCAACCGCGATGTTTGCCGCCAGCCGTGCGTTGTTGAGCGCGAGCGCCACGTTCGCGCGCTGGCTCTCGCCTTGGGTCAGATCGCGGATGCGCGCAAGCAGGAAGGGTGTCACCTCCTTGCCCGCGATGCCGTGCGCGGCCGCGTCGGCCAGCGCTGCGGCGATCTGTCCTTCGATGCGCTCCGCCGGGATCTCGTCGGCAGCCGGGATGGGATTGGCGACCAGCGCGCCGCCCGGGTCGGCCAGCCGCCAGCGCGCGGCCAGGATGGCGGCGACCTCCTGCGGGCTGTCGGCGCGGACCGGAATGCGCAGCCCCGATGCGCGCGAATAGAACGCCGGAAACTCATCGCACTGGTATCCGATCACCGGCACGCTCAAGGTCTCCAGCACTTCAAGCGTGCGCGGCAGGTCGAGGATCGCCTTGGCGCCGGCCGAAACCACCGCCACCGGGCTGCGCGCCAGCTCGGTCAGGTCGGCTGAGACATCGCCGGTCGCCTCCGCGCCGCGATGCACGCCGCCGATCCCGCCGGTCGCGAACACTCGGATGCCCGCCATTGCCGCGATCCGCATGGTCGACGCGACGGTGGTCGCGCCGTCGCGCCGCGTCGCCATCAGGGCCGGCAGATCGCGCACCGACGCCTTCGCCATTTCCGGCGATTGCGCCAGATGCTCCAGCGCGGCACCCTCCAGTCCGACCTTCAACCGGCCGTCCAGCACCGCGATGGTGGCGGGGAGGGCGCCCTCCGCGCGGATGATGCGCTCCAACGCGCGCGCGGTCTCGATGTTGCCGGGATGGGGCATGCCGTGGGCGATGATGGTGGATTCCAGGGCCACGACCGCGCCATCCTCTGCCAGCGCCTGCGCGATCTCCGGCGCGATATCGAGGTCGGGATGGTGCTTCATGCGGCGCGTTCCTTCATCTTCACGCGCTGCGGACACCGTTTGAGCACGGCCTGCAACGCCTGCGGCGACAGGGCAGGATTGACCGTCTCCGGCACGCTCACGGTCAGCGCGGCGGCCGCCTGACCCCAGCGCGCGGCCTTGGCCAGCGGCTGTTGTTCGAGCAGGCCGAGAATCGTTCCTGCCAGCGCCGCATCGCCGCCGCCCGTCACGTCGGCCACGGCGGCGACCGGAAAGGGCGCCACGCGGACCGGTGCGGCATTCGCGCTGGACGCATGGGTGCCGGCACCACCGAGGCCGATCAGCACGTGCCGCACCCCGAACCGGTGCAAGGTCTCGGCCGCGCGCCGCAGGTCGGCGCCGGACTGGACCCGTCCGCCGGCGAGGACCGCCGCCTCATCGCGGTTGAGCGACAGCAGATGAATGGGCAGGCGCGCCTTCAAGATCGGGCGCAGCCGTTCCGCCTTGCGCGTGGACACCGCATCGATCGCCAACGGCACCCCAGCCCCCGCGCACAACTCCGCCAGGCGGCGCAGCGCGGCCTCCCCCAGGTTGCAGTCCGCCACCGCCATGCGCGCCTGGGCCAAAGCGGAGGCGCGGGCCGCGATGTGCTGCGCCGTCAGTTCCTCCATGGCATCCATGGCGGAGATGGCGGCCGTCAGTTCGCCGTCGCGGTCGAGCAGGGCGACATAGGTGCCGGTCGGCCTGGCGCTCATCAGCGTCATGGACGCATCGACGCCGTGGGCCCTGACCTCGCGCAGGATGCGCTCGCCGAACTCGTCCTGGCCCACGACCGTAAACAGCGCGACCGGCATGCCGAGGCGGGCGAGGTTCCGCGCGATGTTGCAGCCGACGCCGCCCACCGTCGCCGCCATCCGGCCGGGATTGGATGTGCGCAGCACCATCGGCGCCTTGGCCCGGCACTTGAAATCCATGTTCGCGCCGCCGACCACCACCACCTGCCCGGCCGGCTTCAGCACATAGCCGCGGCCGACGATCTCGCCCTGCCGGCGCAGCGCGCTGAGGTGCACCGTGACCGCCGCGGCGCTCGTCTTCAGCCGCCGCGCAATGGCCGCCGCCGACAGGGTCGGGTCGTCCCGCAGGAGGTCGAGTATCTGCCGCTCGCGCTCGGTCATGCCTTTATGAGTCCAAATTGTAGTTTGGTACAATAAAGGAACGCTGGGCATTCGGCCACTCCGCTGACCACCCACCACGTCATTGCCGGGCAAGACGCGCAGCGTCGCGACCCGGCAATCCAAGTCTCGTGCAAATGATGGCTGTCGAAATTGGATCACCGGGTCACGCAGCTTCGCTGCGGCCCGATGATGACGGTTGGGATGAAGGGACGGGTGCGAATCCCGCCGTTCAGCTCTTGTTGCCGAAGAACGCGCTGTAGCGGCCGGAATCGGCCGGTTGCTGCGCCGGCTCCTCGGGCGGCAGCTCCGGGGGGACCAGCGGGTCCAGGGTCGCCGGCTTGCCGGCGGCCTTGCGCGCCTTGAGGATGGCGGCGTTGAGGTCGGTCTGGGTGCAGAGGCCCAGCAGCACGGGGTCGCGCGGCCGCAGGTTCGCGGTGTTCCAATGGGTGCGGTCGCGCACCTGGGCGATGGTCTGCTTGGTGGTGCCGATCAGCTTGGAGACCTGCGCGTCGCTCAGCTCCGGGTGATGGCGCACCAGCCAGGCGACCGCGTCCGGCTTGTCCTGGCGCTTGGAGACTGGGGTGTAGCGCGGCCCCTTGGTGCGGGTCTGCGGCAGCGGGATGCTGACCTTGGCGGCCTGCAGGCGCGCTGCCGGATCGCCTTCGCAGCGCTTGATCTCGTCGGCCGTCAGCTGGCCGTTGGTGGTCGGATCGGTCCCGATGATGCCGATCGCGACCTCGCCATCGGCGATGCCCTGGATCTCGAGCGGGTGCAGCCCGCAGAAGGCGGCGATCTGCTCGAAGCTCAGCGTGGTGTTCTCCACCAGCCAGACCGCGGTTGCCTTGGGCATGAGAATTTGCGCCATAACATTGACCTCCTCGGCCAGCCGCGGGGCGATCCGCGGGCAGGCGGCCAAGACGGAGCTTGACCTCATTTTGGTGAAGCTGCCCCTCGGCTGCCGGTGAAGGCAATTTCTCGAGGGACAGGCGAAACGCGGCGCTCCGATAGCATCTTTGGCGGCGCCCTGCCAAGGATATAAGCACGATCTCGAAGGGGTTAAACCCTCGGCCTCGGCTAGAGGGTCAATACGATCTTGCCGAGATGGGCGCTGCTTTCCATCAGCCGGTGGGCCTCGGACGCCTGATCCAGCGGGAATGTGGCATGGATCAGGGGCCGGACCTCTCCGGCGGCGATCAGCGGCCAGACCCGCTGCTCGAGCTGCTCGGCGATCGCGCCCTTTTCGGCCACGGATCGCGGCCGAAGCGTCGACCCGGTGATGGTCTGCCGCTTCACCATGATGTTGGCAAGATTGATCTCCGCTTTTGCACCCTTGAGGAAGGCGATCTGGACCAGCCTGCCCTCGACCGCGAGGCACTGGAGGTTGCGGGTGATGTAGTCGCCGCCGACCATGTCGAGGATCACGTCGACGCCTCGGCCGCCGGTCTCATGCTCCACCAGCCGGACGAAGTCCTCGGTCTTGTAGTCGATCGCAACAGATGCCCCTAATTCTTTGCATTTCAAGCATTTATCTGCAGAGCCGGCGGTCGCGAGCACGCGCGCTCCGGACCGGCTGGCAAGCTGGATGGCGGTGGTCCCGATGCCGCTGGACCCGCCATGGATCAGCAGGGTTTCGCCGGCCTGCAATCGGCCGCGCTCGAACACGTTGGTCCAGACCGTGAAGAAGGTCTCGGGCAAGGCCGCGGCTTCGATCATGCCGAGCGCACCCGGGACCGGAAGGCATTGCGGGCCGGGGGCGGCACAGAACTCGGCATAACCGCCGCCCGCCACCAGGGCCGTGACGCGGTCGCCGACCTTCCAGCGCGCCGTCTCGGGGCCGGTCGCGACGATCTCGCCCGCGATCTCCAGGCCCGGCAGGTCGCTGGCGCCGGGCGGAGGTGCATAGGCGCCTTGCCGCTGCAGTACGTCCGGCCGGTTGACCCCAGCGGCAGCGACCTTGATCAGAACCTCGGCCTTCCCCGGTTTGGGGACGGGACGCCGCGCCGGCACCAGGACTTCGGGGCCGCCGGGCTGCTTGATCTCGATGGCGCGCATTTCGGTTGGAATCTGCATGACGATTTCCTGCTGCGACAAGGACACGTCATTGCTAGCGGATCTGCCTCCGCAATGGAATTGACCAAAACCGGTCGGTAGACTGGCCGTCATCATTGCGTCAGGGCAGGAGGTGGACCATGGATGCCGAAGAGCTTGAGCCGCGCAAGCAGAAGCCCCAGCCGCGCAACCTCGACGTGCTTTCGATCGAGGAGCTCGATGCCTATATCGAGGAGATGCGGGCGGAAATCGGGCGGGTCGAAGAGAAGATCGCCGCGAAGAAGGCGCACATCAGCGCGGCCGCCGGCATCTTCAAGTCGGCATCATAAAAGGATCAGGCATGCTCAAGGGCAAGAGTGCGATCGTCACCGGCTCCACCAGCGGGATCGGCAAGGGCATCGCGGAAGCATTGGCCAACGCCGGCGCACATGTGATGCTGAACGGCTTCGGCGACGCGGCGGAGATCGAACGCCAGCGCGCGGCGCTCGCGGCTTCGGCCAAGGTCGAAGTGGCCTATCATCCGGCCGACATGTCCAGGCCGGCGGATATCCGCGACATGGTGGCGGCCGCGCAGAAGAAATTCGGCGGCATCGACGTCCTGGTGAATAACGCCGGCATCCAGTTCGTGGCGCCGCTGGAGCAGTTTCCTGAGGATCGCTGGGACGCCATCATCGCGATCAATCTGTCTTCCGCATTTCATGCCAGCAAGGCCGCGCTGCCGGGCATGCGCGCCAGGAAGTGGGGCCGCATCGTCAACATCGCCTCTACGCACGGGCTGGTCGCTTCGGCCGAAAAATCGGCCTACGTCTCGGCCAAGCATGGGATTATCGGCCTGACGAAGACCATTGGGCTGGAGACCGCGGGCAGCGGCGTCACCTGCGTTGCCATCTGTCCGGGCTGGGTGCTGACCCCCCTGGTGCAGAAGCAGATCGATGCGAAGGCGGCGGCTGAGAAGCTCTCGCCCGACGCCGCCAAGATGGCGCTGCTTGGCGAAAAGCAGCCCTCCAAGGAATTCACCACGCCGGAGCAGATCGCGCAGACGGTGCTTTTCCTCTGCAGTCCCTCAGCCGATCAGATCACCGGGTCGGCGATCGCGCTGGACGGCGGGTGGCTGGCGCAATAGCGGGAAAACGCCTGGAAAACCCGGCGTTTCTGGTTAACGATTTGTTCATGCCTTGCCCGTATGGTGGCCAGCAGGAAGGTGGGCTCCCCACCTCTCCTCCTGGATCTTCGATCCAGTTTCATGCCTCCCTGTCCAACTTGCACCGCCGGTTATTCCGGCGGTGTTCTTTTTTTCCCGCTGCGATTGCGCGGCGGCGCATGATGACAATCAAGTGAGTTTGTCAACCCGATTGTTCGCTTGACGATACATAGGGTCGTTCCTAGGCTGCACCCCGCTGAAAACGACCTGCGCACGGGCGCCGGGCAAGTTAGACAGGCAGGGGCTTCGAGAACGAGAGGGCCGCCACCGGAAAACGGTGCAGCGGCCCTCCGCCTTTACGGCTCATTTCGATGCGCAAAGAAAAGCTGGCCGGGCATCCGCCCGGCCAGTTGGAACGCGCAGATCGGATGAGGTCTGCGCCGCAAGTCGGCGTTGCGTCAAGCCGCCTTGCTCTCGAGTACTTGCGGCGTGCTCTCCGGCGAAGTGCTGATCTTCACCTGCCGCGGCTTCATGGCCTCGGGCACTTCGCGCACCAGGTCGACATGCAGCAGGCCGTTGACCAGCGACGCGCCATTGACGCGGATGTGGTCGGCCAGCGTGAAGCGGCGCTCGAACGCGCGCCCGGCGATGCCGCGATAGAGGAACGACTGCCCGTCTTCCTCCTTGCCGAGCTTGCCGGAAATCAGGAGCTGGTTGTCCTGGGTGGTGATGGCGAGATCGCCCTCGCCGAACCCGGCAACCGCCATCGTGATGCGATAGGTGTCGTCGCCAGTTCGCTCGATGTTGTACGGCGGATAGGAGAGTGCGTTGTCGTCGACCCGGGAAGCCGCATCCATCAGACGCGACAGCCGATCGAAACCGACGGTGGAACGGAAAAGGGGCGTGAGGTCGAAAGTACGCATGCATGTCCTCCAATGAGCAACATGGGTTGATGAAAGAGTCGCCGACCATTGGCCGACTCGATTGCACCGAAGCCGCGTGGCCTTCGGTGACCTTGATGTGGGGCTGGAATGCCGGATTTCAAGCATTGGGACAGGCGGGTTGACCGCTCCGCACCGGCCCTCTAAGTCTTTGTTAACGGCTTTCGCCTATTCCAGCCTTCTGGTCTGGGGCGGTCAGGGCCGCTACCAGTCTTTGTGCGCGCAAAGAAGAATCGGCTCCGGATCGGGTGATGAGCGCTACCGTAGAGTTCTTCGACCGCACGATGATGGAGGCGATGGCTCTGCTGGCAGAGACCCGCCGCTATCTCATCGATCGATCCGAAGGCGAGCGCAAGGGCATGCCGGTCGAGCACGGGCTGGCCGCCAGCATGGAATCCATGCGCCTGGTCGCGCGCCTGACCCAGGTGCTTGCCTGGCTGCTGACGCACCGCGCGGTCCATGCGGGCGAGATGAACCTGATCGAGGCGACCCGTCCCGATCGCCGTCTTGGCGGGCGCGACCTCTGCCTCAGCACCCAGGGCGACGACGATCCCGCCATGCCGGAGGAATTGCGCAACCTGTTGGCGCGGTCGCTGTCGCTCTATCGGCGCATCGCGCGTCTCGACGAGCAGGCCGCAGAGCGCGCCGCCGATCAGTTGCGGCAGAGCGATCTCACCTATCCCGGCAAGGGCGCCTGATCTCCGGGCGCCAGCACCGGCCAGAAAGGAAAAGGCCGCCTGAAAGGCGGCCTCGATTCTTCGGCATTGCCGCAGGAGTTGTTACGTCTTCTTGATCGACATGCCCTGGAAGCGCTTGTTGAACTTGGCGAGCTGACCGCCGCTGTCCATCAGGCGATGCACGCCGGTCCAGGCCGGATGCGACTTCGGGTCGATGTCGAGATGCAGGGTGTCGCCCGCCTTGCCATAGGTCGAGCGGGTGGTGAACTTGCTGCCGTCGGTCATCACGACGTTGATCTCGTGATAGTCCGGATGAATTTTCGCCTTCATTGGGCACTCCTTGAAAGTCGGCCGGGTTATAGCGAAGCGGCCCGGAGGTGGCAAGGGCAAGGCAAGCGGGGGTGGCGCACTCCATCGCCTTGTTTTTATGGCCGGAGTTCGTTAATTCCAGATCGGTCGCGCAATCGGCGCTCAGCGGCGGGCACTCCTTATGAATCAGGTCGAGTTCGAACGCCGCGCAACCCAGGCCCTGGACCGTCTCTTCGAGCAGATCGACGAGCAGCTTGGCGACTGGCTGGACGTGGAGATGGCGGGCGGCATCCTGCAGATCGGCCTGCCCGACGGCGGCGCCTACGTCATCAACAAGCATGCTCCCAACCGGGAGATCTGGCTGTCCTCGCCGCGCAGCGGGGCCTGGCATTTCGCCGCGGGCGCGGATGACGGCGCCTGGCGCTCGACGCGCGGGACGGAGGAGCTGACGGCCCTGCTGTCGGGCGAGCTGGCTGCGGCATCCGGCCGCGCCGTGCGCCTGGACATCTAGACGCCCGCCGGATCGCGATCCGCATGGCCGCACGTTCCTCCAGCGATCGGGACACCTCGCGCAACTACCGGCTGCTGCTCCCGCTCGCACGCTTCGCGCTGCCGTACCGCTGGCAGATCGCCGGCGCGACGCTCGCGCTCATCGTCACCGCCGGCACCACGCTGGGGCTCGGGATCGGATTGCGCGTGCTGGTCGACCAGGGATTCTCGGCGGGCGACGCGTCCTTGCTCGATCGCGCGGTGCTCATCCTGTTCGGCGTCGCGGTGCTGCTGGCGGCCGGCACGTTCGCACGCTTCTATCTCGTCACGTGGGTTGGCGAGCGCGTGGTCGCCGACGTGCGCAAGGCCGTGTTCGATCACATCATCAGCCTCAGCCCGGGATTCTTCGAGATCACCCGCACCGGCGAGGTGGTCTCGCGCCTCACCACCGACACTACCCTGCTGCAAGTGGTGGTCGGCTCCTCTCTCTCGGTCGCTTTGCGCAACCTGCTGCTGATCATCGGCGGCGCGGTGATGCTGGTCGTTACCAGCACCAAGCTCACCCTGGTGGTGCTGGCGGTGGTGCCGTTCGTGGTCGCGCCGATCATCATCTTCGGGCGCAAGGTCCGAAGGCTGTCGCGCATCAGCCAGGACAAGATCGCCGATGTCAGCGCGGAGGCGAGCGAGGCGCTCTACGGCATCCGCACCGTGCAGGCATTCGCGCACGAGCCGCATGACCGCCGCGCCTTCGGCGAGCGCACCGAGGAGGCCTTCAGGACGGCGCTGCTGCGCACGCGCTGGCGCGCCGTGATGACGGGCCTCGTCATCCTCCTGGTGTTCGGCTCGATCAGCGTGGTGCTGTGGGTCGGCGGCGCGGACGTGATTGCCGGCCGCATCAGCCCGGGGCAGCTCGTCGGCTTCGTGTTCTATGCGATTGCCGTGGCAGCCGCTCTGGGCGCGGTCACCGAGGTGACCGGCGACCTGCAGCGCGCCGCCGGCGCGATGGAGCGGATCGGAGAGCTGCTGGAAACCAGGCCGATCATCGTCGCCCCGGCGAACCCGCGGCCCTTGCCATCGCCGCCGCGCGGCGCGGTCGCGTTCGAGGGCGTGACCTTTCACTATCCCTCGCGCCCCACCGTCGCCGCCTTGGACGACTTCACGCTGTCCGTCAGGCCGGGGGAACGGGTCGCGATCGTCGGACCGTCCGGCGCCGGCAAGACCACGGCCATGCAGCTTCTGCTGCGCTTCCACGATCCGGATTCCGGCATCGTCCGGTTCGACGGCGCCGACGTCCGCGACCTCGACCCGGCCGCGCTGCGCCGCGCCATCGGCGTGGTCCCGCAGGACCCCACCATCTTCGGCACCAGCGCGCGCGACAATATCCGCTATGCGAGGCCCGATGCCGACGACGCGGCCGTGCGGGCGGCGGCACAGGCGGCGCACGCGCTGGATTTCCTCGACCGGCTTCCGCAGGGGCTTGATACCCCGCTCGGAGAGCGCGGCGTGCGCCTGTCGGGCGGACAGCGCCAGCGCATCGCGATTGCCCGCGCCCTCCTGCGCAACCCCGCGCTGCTGCTGCTGGACGAGGCGACCAGCGCGCTCGATGCCGAATCCGAGCGGATCGTGCAGGCGGCGCTCGACGATGTGATGAAGGACCGCACCACCCTGGTCATCGCGCACCGGCTGGCGACCATCCTGAAGGCGGACCGGATCGTGGTGATGGACAAGGGCCGGATCGACGCCATCGGCACCCACGCCGAACTCTCGCGGCAGGGCGGGCTATATGCCTATCTGGCTGCCTTGCAATTCGATCAACCGAAGCTCAAGGTTGGTTAAAATACTCTTAAAAAAACAAATAATATCAATTAGATAGGCACTTACCGTTCAGCTCCCGTTCATGTAGGAAGGAGTACTAATCAGCCCTCTTGTTCATCGGCGAATTGGGCCAGGGGAACATGATGTCCATCGGCAACGTCCTGAACGGATTCCGTATCGAATGCCAGCGCTGCCTGCGGCGATTGCAGGGTGACGAGGGCGGCGCCACCGCCGTCATCACCGCCATTTGCCTCACCATGCTGATCGGGTTCGTCGGCCTCGGGACCGAGGTCGGCATGTGGTACCAGGAGCGGCGGGCCATGCAGACGGCGGCGGATGCCGCCGCCCTCGGCGCCGGCTTCGACATGTTCAAGAACGGCAAGAACTCCAGCACCACGGTCGCGGCGGGCGAGGCGGACGCCACGCGCAACGGCTTCACCAACGGCGTCAACAACGTCACCGTGACCATCAACAAGCCGCCGACGCAGGGCGCCTATGCCGGCAAGGATACGGCGGTCGAGGTCATCCTGACCAAGGAGCGGGCCACGCTGTTCAGCTCGCTGTTCACTGCGAAGTCGGTCAACATCGAAGTGCGCAGCGTAGCAACCACAAAGAAGGTCGGGGTCTATTGCATCCTGGCGCTGGCCGAGCACGAGCCCGCGGCTCTGCTGTTCACCGGCACCGCCAACGTCCTGCTGAAAAACTGCGGCATCAACGTCAACTCCGACGATTCCAGCGGCGCTCTCACCTCGAAGGGCGCGTCGGTGGTCGGCGCCACCTACGCCGATATCGTCGGCGGCCTCAGCCAGAGCAACAATTCCGAGCTCAATGTCGGCACGATCACGACCGGCGCCGATGCGATCGACGACCCGTACGAGAACCTGAACGTGCCGGCCGGCAGCGGCTGCGACTACACCAATTTCACGGTTGGCTCGAGCGAATCCAAGTCCCTGACGCCCGGGCGCTACTGCGGCGGCATCCTGATCCAGGGCACGGCCTATTTCAGCGCGGGCAACTACGTCATCGTCGGCGGCACGCTGGACATCCGGGCCGGCGCCGTCGTCACGTCCGACACGGTGAATGGCGTTACCATCTTCCTGACCGGCAGCGGCACGGACTACGCGATGGTCAACATCAACGGCGGCGCGCAAGTCAACCTGGTCGCCTCGACCGCCGGCGACTACAAGGGGATCGCCGTGTTCCAGGACCGGAACGCGCCGGTGAAGAACACCGGCTCGCCGAACACCTTCAATGGCGGCTCGAACCTCAGCATAACGGGCGCGGTCTACATTCCGAAGCAGCTCGTGGTGTATAACGGCGGCAACACCACGAACGGAAGCTGCACGCGCGTGGTTGCCTATATGATCACGTTCAGCGGCAACGCCGGCCTCAACACCGACTGCGGCTACGGCTTCGGCGTATCGCAGTCCTTCCCCCCGGTCCTCGCGGAGTGAGCCATGAGGAAACCTCTGCACCATGTCGAACGGCTTGCGAAGCGTCTCCTCCGCTGCGAGGAAGGCGTCGTTGCCATCGAGTTCGGCGCGGTCGCCAGCGTCCTCATCCTGATGGCGGTCGGCGCGACCGACATCGGCTTTGCCATGCGCCACCGCGGCCAGATGGAATCGGCGGTGCGCGCCGGCGTTCAGAAGGCGATGGAGGGCGGCACGACCGATGCGGTGCAGAGCGCCGTCCTTGCCTCCACGGATCTGCCTTCCGATCCTGCGCCGACGGCGACCGCGACCAAGAAGTGCTATGACAGCGGTGGCGCCGAGGCGACCTGCGGCAGCGCCTCCGCGAAATCGATCTACATGGAGATCACGCTGACCCAGAGCCACAAATGGATCCTGGGGCTGCCGGGCTGGTCCAATCCCGCCAATCTCACCCTCACGCGCACAGTGAGGATCGGCTGATGGGCCGGACCCTGCATCGCCTGCGCGGGCTGGGGCGCAACCAGCGCGGCGTCGCCGCGGTCGAGTTCGGCATCATCGCGCCAATCTTCATCGCGATGCTGGTCGGCATCATCGATCTCGGGCGCTACATGTGGACGCTCAACACCATGCAGTACGCGGTCGACCAGTCGGTCCGCGCCGGCGTGGTCCAGAAGCTGACGACCGATCAGGTGACGAGCCTGGTCAAGAACTCGCTCCCCGGCCTTGACCCGAACGCGGTCACCGTCGACGTGGTGTCGGGCGCCTCCACCCTCTCGATCACCGCGGACATGACCTACGCCTTCCTGTTCCCGATGTCTTCGTTCATGGACAGCACCGACATCAGCGTGCGCACCGAGATGCCGAAATAGCGGCACGGGGCGCCTTGCCGAGGCTTTTAACTAAGCCTCGCACCGAAGTCTCCCAAGACGCACATCCCGATATGGCGAACGGTGCGTCATGTTCATCCGCCATTCATCCTTCCTTAAGGCCTGCGGCGCTGAAATAGCTGCAAGTGCTTGAACCAAAAAGAAATCTAAAATTTTAGCGATCTTTGGCGCGGTGAAGGCCGAGCCCTGGTTCGCTGGCAACTGATCGGCGCTTCGGGAAAGAGCCATGTGGCAGGACCGCAAAGAGCAGGACACTATCTCAGACCGGCAGCGGCCGTTGGCCCGCATACGGGTGGCCTCCCTGCGCCGGCTCTGGCGGGAGCAGGGCGGCACGACCGCGATCGAGTTCTCCTTCATCGCCCTCGGCCTCATCTACTTCATGTTCGGCATCATCGAGTTCGCCATGGCCATGACAGTCGGCAACTCGCTCGAGGCGGCGACCAATCTGTCATCGCGCCTGGGCAAGACCGGCTATGTCGTCGAGGACGAGACCCAGGAGCAGACCATCCGCGACGAGATCGAGCGGCGCGTCGGTCCGCTGATCGACATGACCAAGCTCACGATCACCAACCAAGTCTACAACGACTTCAGCAGCCTCACCAACCCGGACATCCTGGAGGACCAGAACGCCGACGGGGATACCGACGACCCGGGCGAGTGGACCGATGTGGATGGCGACGGCTTCAAGGACGGCGCCGGCGGCGTCGGCAAGGCCGGCGAGATCGTGGTCTACAAGATCATGTATCCCTGGAGCGTGATCACCCCGTTCATGGGCAAGCTGATCGGCGACAACGGCGTGCTCAACCTCGTGGCGTACTCGGTCGTCAAGAACGAGCCGTACTAGGGAAGGCCGTCATGCTCAATCGACTCCGGAAAATCTGGCGAAGCGACCGCGGCGTCTCGGCCATCGAGTTCGCTTTGCTGGCGCCGATCCTGTCCACCCTCTTCATCGGCTGCATCGAGGTCACGTTCAAGATCTGGTCGACACAGAAGGCCGAGAAGCTCGCCGTCACCATGGCGGACGTCATCGCGCAGTCGCAGAACGTGTCCAAGGCCGACATCGATGCCCTCACCGGCTCGGTTGACAAGATCATGGACCCGTTCCCCTTCGGCTTGAACGGCGCGGTGTACATCACCTCGGTGTATCGCGCGCAGGACGAGACCGTGGCGAAGGTGAACTGGCAATGCCCGCACGTCGGCAATCTCGAAGTCGAAAGCAAGATCGGCGAGAAGGGCGATGACGCCGTGCTGCCCAGCGGCTTCACCCTGGCCGAGCGCGACAACGTCATCGTCGCCGAGGTCTTCTACAAGTACGAGCCGATCGCGCCGGGCGTCCTGTTCGACGAGCAGGTGATCTATCGCCGCGCCATGTTCAAACCGCGCCTCGGCGCGCTCACGACCCCGCCGACAGGCTGCTGATCCATGTCCAACCAAGCAGGCAAGCACATGAAGAGGAATCTTTGGAAGTGCGAACGCGGCGCCGTGGCGCCGCTGGTCGGCGTGTGCGCGATCATGCTGGTCGGCGCCGTCGGGGTGGCCGTGGATATCGGGCGCGGCCAGGTCGCCCAGTCGAAGCTGCAGGCGGCGCTTGATTCGGCGGGTCTCGCGGCCGGCGCCATCGTCGGCCAGAATCTCACCGAGGAGACGCTGAAGCCGGAGGCGGAGAAGTACCTCAATGCCAACTTCGGCGGCAACACCATCGACGCCAGCATCACCGACTTCAACCTGGACCTGTCGGACGACAACTCGATCGTCACCCTCGAGGCGCAAGCGACCCTGCCGACGACCTTCATGAGGATCTTCGGCCAGCAATCCATGCAAGTCGCGGCGCGCAGCGAAATCACCCGCGAGACCACCGGCCTCGAGGTCGCGGTGGTGCTGGACGTGACGGGTTCCATGGACGACGCCGTCGGCGGCTCGCCCTTCGACAGCACCAAGAAGATTGCCGCGCTGCGCACGGCGGGCGTCGATCTCGTCAATATCTTGTTCGGCAGCAAGGAGACCCAGGACGATCTCTGGGTCGGCGTCGTGCCGTTCTCGCAGTCGGTCAACGTCGGCACGAGCCATACCGACTGGATGTCCGACCTGACCGACTACACCAACGAGATCTACTGCGTCGGGCCGAAGTCCGGCACGCCGGCCTGTCCCAACAACTCACTTACCATCGCCGACAACGTCGTCAGCACGCGCACCAATCCGATCACGCGGGTCAATCGCTACATGTATTCCGGCAGCTCGGGCTGGTACTTCGCGCCGCACGGCTGGGGCGGTTGCGTACTCGAGCGCTGGACGAACAACCGTGACGTGACCGATGACACGCCCTCGACCCAGAAATGGCAGACTTATTTCTGGCCGGATACCGACGGCGGCAACAACAACTGGGCCAAGAACAGCGGCAACTACGCGGTCAATGCCGACCATGACGGCGATGGCACCGACGAGGAAACGTCGGCGAACAAGGGCTGCCCGGAGCAGGCAATCACGACCCTGAGCAACAAGAAATCGACTGCCCTCGCCGCGATCAATGCGCTGCTCTATCCGCGCGGCAACACCCACATCAACGTTGGCGCGGTATGGGGATGGCGCCTCCTGTCGCCTAAATGGCGCGGACTGTGGGGCGGTGACATGGACTCCAATGACCTGCCGCTGGACTATGACGAGCCTTTGTCGCAGAAGGCCGTGATCCTTATGACCGATGGCACAAACACGATGAGCAGCAGCATCTACACCGCCTATGGATGGCTGGGCGACGGGCATCTCGGCACCACCGACTCCTCCGACGCGGAGGACGAGCTCGACGCCAAGACGAAGACCATCTGCACCGCGATGAAGACCAAGGGCATTCTCATCTACTCAATCGTGTTCGGCAATGGTTCGAGCACGTCGGCCAAGCAAATGATGAAGAACTGCGCCAGCCAGGCCGACTACTATTTCTTCTCGCCGTCGCAGGCGGCGCTTTCGACCGCGTTCAAGACCATCGGCGACTCGCTCTCGAAGCTGCGCGTCAGCCGGTAACAGCATCTCCTGAAGCGGCGGCAGCCACACCGGCTGCCGCCGCTGAGACCAGCAGGCCGCCGGCAGGCCCGAATACGAAGGCCGCGGCGCCCACCCTCGACGTCGGACACCCCGTACCAGCCCATGACGACCGCGGACGGCAACGCCGCCCCGGCATAGCCGAGCGCAAGGCCGAAGATCCCGCCGGTCACGGCGCGCAGGATGGATATGGGCGGGGCCCCGGCTACCGCTGGTCGAACTTGATCTCGATGCGGCGGTTCTTGCGGCGGCCTTCCTCGGTGCCGCTGGTGTCGATCGGCCGGAACTCGCCGAAGCCGGCGGCGGCCAGGCGGTCGTCGGGAATGCCGCGGCTCGCCAGGTACTTCACCACCGCCACCGCGCGTGCGGTCGACAGCTCCCAGTTCGAGGGGAATTGCGAGGAGCTGATCGGCCGGTCGTCGGTGTGGCCGTCGACCCGGAGCACCCAGTCGATGTCCTTCGGTATCTCCGGCAGCAGCAGGATGAGCGTGGTCGCGAGCACGTCGAGCTGGTCCTTGCCGGCGGGGCCGATGTCGGCCGAGCCGCTGTCGAACAGCACCTCCGACTGGAACACGAAGCGGTCGCCGACGATCTGGATGTCATCGCGGTTGCCCAGGATCTCGCGCAGCCGGCCGAAGAACTCCGAGCGGTATTTCGCCAGCTCCTGCACCTTGTTGGCGAGCGCGCTGTTGAGCCTGCGGCCCAGCTCCGCGATCTGGACGCCCTGGTCCTTCGACTTGGTCTCGGAGATGTCCAGCGCCTTGCTGATATCCGCCAGCTGCTGGCGCAGCGCCAGGATCTGCTGGTTCAAGAGCTCGACCCGCTTCTGGGCCTCTGCGCTCAGCTCCTCCTTCTCGGTCTCGTAGTTGCCGACCTTCTTCATCAGCTCGTCGCGCAGGCTCTGCAAGGCAGCGACGTCGGTCAGCAGGGCGTTGATCTTGTCCTTGTCGACCTCGATCGCCTTGTAGGCTTCTTCCAGCTTCTTCTGCGCTTCGGCGGTCAGCGCGGCCTGCGCCGACGCCTGGTCGGACGAGGATTTCACCTGCTTCTGCAGATCGCCGACCTGGGTCTGCAGTGAATCGCGCTCGCCGATCACCACGACCAGCTGGTTGCGCAGTTCGTCGCGCTCGGCGGTCGATTTGGTGAGGGCGCCGGAAATCTGCTCGACCTGGGATTTGAGCGCCGTCGTCTCCTGCTGGCGCAGGGACAGGATGTCCGCCATCTCGGCGATCTGCCGGTTCAGCTTGGCCAGGGCCTCGTCGCGCCCGCTCAGCGCCTGGCTGAGGAAGAGCTGGCCGATGACGAAGATCATCAGCACGAACACGATCACCATCAGCAGGGTCGACAGCACGTCGACGTAGCCCGGCCAGGCTTCGACCCGTTGGTGGCGGCTTCTGATGGCCATCGGCGGTCAGTTCCTCAGCTGCGCTGCTGCTCCATGCCGGCGGCGACGGCGATGGTGCGGGTCAGCAGCTTGATCTCGCTGCGCAGCTCCTGCACGGCGTTGTGGCGGCCCGATGCGATGTCGTCGGCCATGCGGGCCAGCAGCGCGTCGATGTTGCGCAGGTGCGTGCGGCTGTTCGGATCGATGCCGAAGCCGCCATGCTGCGCCACGTCCGCCAGCTTGGCGATCACGCTGCGCATGTCGGTCTGGGTTTCCATCAGGCGCTGGACCACCTGCTGCTGCGCGCGCAGCTGGTCGGTCAGCGCGATCATGTGGTCGGCCAGGACCTTGAAGTTGTTGCTGGCCGCCAGCCGATCCGATTCGGTGTGCGAGATCGTGCGCTGCAGGTTGTCGAGGCTCTCGGCGGTCTGCTCCAGCAGGGCCTGGATATAGGCCGGCACCGGCTGGTCGCCTTCCATGAGGGCGCCGCCGCCGGTGAGGCGCGTCTGGCCGCTGAGCCAATCCTCGACCTCGCCGAAAAAGCGGTTATGAGCCTGGCCGGCCTGCAGGTCGAGATAGCCCAGCAGCAGCGATCCGGAGAGGCCGAACAGCGAGGCGGAAAAGGCCGTTCCCATGCCGGCCAGCGGCCCTTGCAGGCTCTGCTTCAGGTCGTCGAACAGGCGTGCCGGGTCGCTTCCGGTGAGGTCCAGCCCGGTGATCGCCGACGTCACCGCGTTGATGGTGCCGAGCAGGCCCCAGAATGTCCCGAGCAGGCCGAGCAGGATCAGCAGGGTGATGAGGTAGCGCGAGAGCTCGCGATGTTCGTCGAGCCGCGCCTGGATGCCGTCGAGCACCGAGCGCAGCGAGGTCGCCGACATGGTGAGGCGGTTGAGCTGCTTGTCCTTCACCATCGCAGCCAGCGGCGCCAGCAGGCGCGGATGATCGAACGACCCCGGGCTGCCGCCGCGCTGGAAATTCTCGATCCAGTTGATGTCGGTGGTGAGGCGCGCGACCTGGTAGAACACGAAGATCGTGCCGACCAGCAACACCACCAGGATGCCGCTGTTGAGCGCCGGGTTGTGCCAGAACGAAACCATGATGCGGTCCCACAACAGGAACGCAACCGCGGCCGCCGCAATCAACCCGACCGCCATCCAGAACAGCTGTGGCGTGGGGCGGCTCATGACGCGCTCCTCGCCGCCGCATGAAGGGCGGTCGTCGCATGTGAGGCAACCCATTCCCCCGCCCGCCGACGAATGTCGGCATTCGCCGACGGGGTGGGGGAAGGTTGCGCAGGCTTGGCGAACGCAGTGACCCCCGGGTCAAAAAAGCCCGGGGGCGGAGCTGGATGGGGGGCGAGGCCGCACGAGCGCCGAAGAAGGAGCAGCAGAAGACCTTTCTGATGCGCTCCGCTCCCGAAGCGTGTCGTGATTCCTTGTCTGGCGCGGTGCGGCGGCACCCCCCATCCCGACCTTCCCCCGGAAGGGGGGAAGGGGTTTTTGCAGGTTGTTCGGTTGACCGCGGCCCCGGTCACGAATTCGCCGGCACGATGTCGACGCGGTCCGCCGGCTGGCCTTCCGATTTCAGGCCCAGGGCGCGCACGTCCATGCGGGTGGTCCTGATGTCCTTCTTGAACAGGTACTGGCGGATGCCGATGCAGCGCGCCAGCGACTTGCGCCGCGCCTTGCTTTCGGTGTCCTCGGTCCCGCTGGCATAGCACTTGATCTGGATGCGCATGGCCTCGTCGGCCTGCATCTGCGAGGCGAGATCGTCGAGCGCGGCGTCGGCCTCGGCCGGCACGTCGTTGAGATCGACCGGGTAGACGATGCGAATCCCGCCCTCCGGGACCGGCGGCGCCGGTTGAGCGTTGTCGGGGGCGGGCGCCTCGGCGGCCTTGGCAGCCGGCTGGTCCTGCGGCGCGCCCTCCGGAGCGGCCCCGGCTTCCGGCGGCGTCTCCGGCGCCTTGGCGGCTTCCTGCTGCGCTGCGGGTTGCGATGCCGGGGCGGCGGCCGGCTGCTCTTCGCTCGCCTGCTGCTGCGGCGCCGGCTCCGGAGCGGGCTGCTGCGGTGCGGGCTGCGGTTCCGCCGCAGCCGGCGCTTCAGCCACGGTTGCCGGCGGGACCGGCGCGTCCGCCACGGTTGCAGGGGGGGCCGGCGCTTCGACCGCCGGTGCCGGTGCCTCCGGGCTCGCGATCGGCGGCGGGGGCGTCGCATCGGGCATCGGTACGGTTTCGGGAAGCGCCGCCGGCTCCGGCGGCGGCGTGGCGGCTACGACTTCGGCGTCCGCCGGCCCAGCGGATTCGCTCTGCGCCGGCTCGGCCCGGCTGCCAGGGCGTTGCAGCCTGACCGGGGCAAGCGGGCGGCCGTCGGGACCCAGGGTGGTCAAGACGCTCGAAAGCGCCCCGGGCGGCGGCGGGGCCAGCGGCGCCGTGCCATAGGCGCCGTACGGCGGCGGCGGATAGGCCGGCGCATAGCCTGGAACGAGCTGAGACTGGGGCTGCGCCGGTGCCGGATTCGGCACGCCGCCGGGCGCCGTGGGAGCGGAGAGGGAGTCCAGCGCATCGTAGTTGACGACCACATCGGGAGCGACCTGCGCGAACGCATCGGGGCACATCAGTCCGGCCGCCGACAGCAGCGCGGCCGACAAGATCGACAGGCGGTCCCTGGCGCGCCCCCGCGAACTTCGGTTCATCCTGTAAGCCCTGGACATTTTTATCTAATTCAGCCTCACCCGAACCGCATTGCGGCAGCCGGCCGACTATAGCCGATCAGAAAACGCTCCCACAACGGGCTTTGGCCGGCGTGGTTCCGGCCGGCTCGGCGCACATCTGCACCCCCAATGTGGCAAGAACGTGCCGGCCTCGTCGAGGCGCAAGCTGCTCGCCCCGGCTTCAGAGGGGCTTCAGTGGGGCGTCAGCAGGCCCTGGATCGGGGCATGCAGCCGGCCGTTGCTGGCGAGGATCGAGCCGCTGTGGAGCATGGTCTGGCCGCCCTTGAGATCGGACACATAGCCGCCCGCCTCGCGCACCAGCAGGATGCCGGCCGCCACGTCCCAGGGCGAGAGCCCTTCCTCCCAGAAGGCCTCGTAGCGTCCGGCGGCGACGTAGGCGAGGTCGAGCGAGGCGGCCCCCAACCGGCGCACCCCCGCCGTCTCGCGCATCGCGAAGTCGAGCTGCCGGGCGAACGCCGCCGGGTCGCCATGGCCGCGGAACGGGATGCCGGTCGCCATCAGGCTGTCGCCCAGCGACTTGCGCGCCGAGACGCGCATGCGCCGATCGTTCATGAACGCGCCGCCGCCTTTTTCCGCCACGAACAGCTCGTTCTTGATCGGGTCATAGATCACGCCCGCGACGATCTCGCCGGCCTTCTCCAGCCCGACCGAGATGGCGAAGTGCGGCAGGCCGTGCAGGAAGTTGGTGGTGCCGTCGAGCGGGTCGATCAGCCAGCGATGCTCGGCATCGCTGCCGGCCTGTCCCCCGCCTTCCTCCGCCAGGAACCCGAAGCCGGGCCGCGCCTTGGCCAGTTCCTCGCGCAGGATGCGCTCGGACTTGAGGTCGGCGTTGGAGACGAAATCCGACGGCCCCTTCTGCGAAACCTGGAGCTGCTCCACTTCGCCGAAATCGCGCTTCAGGGCGCGCGCCGCCTTGTCGACGGCTTTGGTCATGACATTGAGAATGGCCGAGCGCGGCGTCATGCGGGAATCCAGTCCAGGCTTTCAAACAGCGGAAGCAAAAGGCGCGCGCAATCAGTCCTTGGCGCGCTCGACATAGGTCGCGTCGGCGGTGTTCACCACGATGCGCGTGCCGGTTTCGATGTGCGGCGGCACCATGACGCGCACACCGTTCTCCAGCTTCGCCGGCTTGTAGGAGGATGAGGCGGTCTGGCCCTTCACCACGGCGTCGGCTTCCACGATCCTCATGACGACTGTTTCAGGCAGCTCGACCGAGATCGGCGAGCCTTCGTAGCTTTCCAGGGTCACGATCATGCCTTCCTGCAGGAACACCGCCGGGTCGCCGATCAGTTCGCTGTTGAGCGTGATCTGCTCGAACGTGTCCTGGTCCATGAAAGTGTGCTCGTCGCCCGAGGAGAACAGGAACTGGTACGGATGCTCGTCGAGCCGCACACGCTCGACCGTCTCGGACGAGCGGAAGCGTTCGTTGAGCTTGGTGCCGGTGCGGATGTCCTTGAGCTCGACCTGCAGATAGGCGCCGCCCTTGCCGGGCTGGGTGTGCTGGGTCTTGACCGCGCGCCACAGCTTGCCCTGATGCTCGATGATGTTGCCGGGGCGAATGGAATTGCCGTTGATTTTCATGGGATCAACCCGTCGGGACTTTCGGAAGGTGTCAGGGAAATTTCGGCGCGGAAGCTAGCAAAGTGGCACGGCCGAGTAAACCGGCGGCTGTGGCCTGCAATTTGCAGGAATTTCAAAAAGTTATGTGCGCTACCGGAAATTCGGGTCGCGCTGCACCGGCGGCGTCGCCTCGGACAGCGAAGCTTTGACGCCCATGAGTTGTGCCGGCTTGAGGCCCATGCGGCGGCAGATGCCGAGCGTCAGGTCGGCGCGGTTGAGGGTATAGATGTGGAACTCGTTGATGCCGGAGGATTGCAGGGCGCGCATCTGCTCGGTCGCCACCATCGCGGCCACCAGGCGGCGCGTGTCGGGATCCTCGTCGAGACCATCGAACAGGTCGGCCAGCCAGTCCGGCACGCCGGCGCCGCACATCGCCGCGAAGCGCGTCATCTGCGCGAACTGGGTGACCGGCAGGATGCCCGGCACGATCGAGCCGTTGACGCCCGCCGCCGCGGCGCGGTCGAGGAAATCGAGATAGACCTGGTTGTCGAAGAAGAACTGCGTGATGGCGCGGTCGGCGCCGGCATCGAACTTGCGCTTCAGGTTCTCGACATCGGAATGGGGTGAATTCGCCTGCGGATGGGTTTCGGGATAGGCGGCGACGCTGATCTCGAAATTGGCGATGCGCTTGATGCCGGCCACCAGCTCCGCCGCGTTGGTGAAGCCGTCGGGATGCTGCTGATAGGGACCGCCGGCCGGCGGGTCGCCGCGCAGCGCCACGATGTGGCGGATCCCAGCCGCCCAATAGCGCCGCAACAGATCCTCCACCTCCGCACGACTCTGGCCGACGCAGGTCAGGTGCGCGGCGGGGCGCAGGTGCGTCTCGGCGAAGATGCGGGTCACGGTCTCGAACGTCTGGTCGCGCGTGCCGCCGCCGGCGCCATAGGTGACCGACACGTAGTCCGGCAGCAGCGGCTCCAGCGCCCGGATGGCCGCCCACAATTGTGCCTCGGCAGCCGGCGTCTTGGGCGGGAAGAACTCGAAACTGACGGCCGGCTTGGAGGCTCGCGGCAATGTCATCCTGCCATGACCTGTGAAGCACTCGGACGGTAGTCCTAAAAGCGGCGCGGACACGTGAAAAACCGTCGCTCCCAGGCGGATTCCTTGGTAACGGAATTGCGCGGCACTGACAACGCTTAAAGCGGTGGC
>DASSBF010000113.1:0-8532 GCA_035699005.1 Dongiaceae bacterium | reverse complement strand
CCATGATCCCGATCGAGAACTCGCTCGCCGGGCGCGTCGCGGACATCCATCATCTGCTGCCGGAGGCGGGCCTCCACATCATCGGCGAGCATTTCCAGCGGGTGAACCACTGCCTGATGGCCCCGAAGGGCGCGAGTCTCGCGGGCCTTAAGACGGTCGAGAGCCATGTCCAGGCGCTTTCCCAGTGCCGCAACTTCACCAGGCAGCACGGGCTGAAACCGGTGGTACGCGCCGACACCGCGGGCTCGGCGGCGGATGTCGCGGCGCGCGGCGACAAGAGCGTGGGCGCGATCGCCTCCTCGCTGGCGGCGGAGATCTACGGGCTCGAGGTGCTGGCGACCGACATCGAGGATGCCGACCACAACACCACGCGCATGGTGATCATGGCGCGCGAGCCGATCGACCCCGATCCCGCCCAGGGGCCGGTCGTCACCAGCTTCGTGTTCCGCGTGCGCTCGGTGCCGGCGGCGCTCTACAAGGCGCTCGGCGGGTTCGCCACCAACGGCGTCAACATCACCAAGCTGGAAAGCTACATGATCGACGGCAACTTCACCGTCGCGCAGTTCTATGCCGACATCGACGGCCATCCCGACCAGCGCTCGGTGCGCCTGGCGCTGGAGGAGCTGAGCTTCTTCTCGCGCGAGGTGCGCATCCTCGGCGTCTATCCGGCGAACCCGTTCCGCGCGGGGCAGAAGTAGTTCGCCGCGGATCGCGCACGGCTGTTCCGCCCTCACCCTTCCGTCATCCCGGCCTTGAGCCGGGGCTATCGCATGTGAGAGAGCAGGCGAGCGAACACACGCGGCGAACCCCTTCCCCCCATGTGGGGGAAGGTTGGGATGGGGGGGTGATGCAGCGCTGCGGCCCTGCCAGTTGGCGCTCTCGCGAGCGCGCGTGGCTGTCGCCGCGCTACCCCCCATCCAGCTCCGCCTAAGCTCGCGTTGCTCGCTAAGGCTTCGCATCCTTCCCCCACAAGGGGGGAAGGGGAAGTATTCTGGGGCTGTAGCCGTCACATGCGACAGCCCTGGGCCTTGAGCCGGGATCCATTTCGCAGTCGCACGTGCGGTGGATACATGGATCCCGGATCGCGCCGCGCCTTCGCTTCGCTCGACGCGGCTTGTCCGGGATGACGGGGAGAGAGGCGGCCAGGTAGAGCACGCGACAGCGCCGGAACGCGCGCTACTCCCGTCTGATCCAGTCCTCGATCAGCGCGCGCGAGATCGAATCCTTGCGCGACAGGCGGAGTGTTTCATTCTCTGGAGAGTTCAGCAGCTCTTCTCGGGTGAACCAGCGCGCCGTCTCCAGCTCTTCGCGATTGACGGTGAAGTTGTCGTCGGCGGCGGTCGCGACGAAACCGAGCATCAGCGAGGCGGGGAACGGCCAGGGCTGCGAGGCGAAGTAGCGCACGTCGGTGAGGGCGAGGCCGACCTCCTCCCGCACCTCGCGCCGCACCGTGTCCTCCAGCGTCTCGCCGAGCTCGACGAAGCCGGCGAGCACCGAATGCATGCCGGGCGCCCAGCTCGCCTGCCGCGCCAGCAGCACGCGGTCGCCATGCTCCACGCGCATGATGACCGCGGGGTCGATGCGCGGGAAGAAGATCGAGTCGCAGTCCTTGTTGCTGCATCGCCGCTGATGACCGGACTGTTCGCTCAGCGTCGGCGCGCCGCAGCGGCCGCAGAAGCTGTGCCTCTCGTGCCAATAGGACATGCCGCGTGCCAGCGCCGACAGCGAGGCGTCGCGCTGCGGCAACAGGGGGCCGATGGTGCGCAGGTCGACCGCCGGACCGAATTGCGTTACCAGCTCCTCCGGCTGGGTCGACAGATCGATCGCGATATGCGCGACTTCCGCGTCACAGCCGAGCAGCACGACCGAGCGCGCCAGGGCCACCAACTCGGCTGCCGCCGCGGCATTCAGCGTCCGCAAGGCATTGTGATCTTCCCGCCGCACCAGGGTGCGCCCTTGCCACACTACGTGGAACAGGGTCGTCGGCCTCCGCAGGCATTCATGGAACCACGCGGCGTCGGCTCGCCTTTCCACTGCGCGATCCCACGCGCCGGTGGTGTAGAAATTGACAGGCAGTCCGGAAGATTGAATCATCGCCGCCGGATGATGATGTTGGTGAAACGAAGCAATCGACGGAGTCCGTGATGCTACGCCTAGCCTCGTCAGTCAACAGGGCGGTGCTGCGTCCCGCCGCATTGGCGGTCGGTTTCGGCCTGGCGTCCCTGACGGCAGCCTACGCCGCCGCCCTGTCGCCTGAAAGCGCGCAGACCGGCACCTACGTCTATCAGCTCACGCGCAACGGCGAGGTGGTCGGCGAGCAGCGCGCCGATTTCGAGCGGCGGGGCGACGACCTCAGCGTCGTGACCGATGTGAAGATCAACATCACCTTGCTGGGCCTCAACGTCTACGATTTCACCCAGAAGATCGAAGAGCACTGGGTTCATGGCGTGCTGGCCGATTTCACCTCGATCTCGGTCGATGACGGCAATACCCGCAACGTGAAGTTGACGCGCGAGGGCGACCGGCTGGTGGGCAACGTCGACGGCAAGAAGCGCGACCTGCCCGGCGACCTGATCCCGACCACCTTGTGGAACTCGGCGGTGGTCAAGCAATCCTCCGCGCTGGAAACCGTGAAGGGGCGCGAGCGCACCTTCACGGTCACGGAGAAGGGGATCGACAAGGTGAATCTGCCCGCGGGCGCCGTCGCGGCGCGGCACTTCGTGTTCTCGGGCGACTTCTCGCGCGAGGCTTGGTACGACGATTCAGGGATCCTGGTGGCCTCGCAGATGGTCGCGAAGGACGGCTCGATCATCCGCCAGGAATTGCTGCGGATGCCTTGATTTCCCTGGCTTTTTCGCGAACCTGAATCCAGTTGCATCGCCGCGCTGTCTGGCCCATATACTGCGCCCGGGAGGTTGGCGCGGACGGGCGCCTCGCCAACCCGGTCAGGTCCGGAAGGAAGCAGCCGTAACGAGTTTTCGCCCGGGTCGTTGCCAGCCTCCCGCCCTTGCGTCCCGGCGCTGATCCGGGACCTTTTCTCCGCCGCGCGTTAGGGATCAGATGCAAGACGGACAACAGCCCCTCGCTTCCTCGGCTGAAGCCGCCGGCAAGCAGCAGGGAGCGGCCGAAGGCTATCGCGTGCTGGCGCGCAAATACCGGCCGCGCGATTTTTCCGGCCTGATCGGACAGGAAGCACTGGTGCGCACCCTGCGCAACGCGATCGCGCAGGGGCGTCTCGCCCACGGCTTCATGCTGACCGGCGTGCGCGGCGTCGGCAAGACCACGACCGCGCGGATCCTGGCGCGCTGCTTCAACTGCGTCGGGCCGGACGGCAAAAGCGGGCCGACCGCGGAGCCGTGCGGCCAGTGCGAGCATTGCCGCGCTATCGCCGAAGACCGCCATGTCGACGTGATCGAGATGGACGCGGCGAGCAACACCGGGATCGACGACGTCCGCCAGATCATAGACGGTGTGCGCTACTTGCCGGTCAGCGCGCGCTACAAGGTCTACATCATCGACGAAGTCCACATGCTGTCGAAGCAGGCGTTCAACGCCCTGCTGAAGACGTTGGAAGAGCCGCCGGAGCATGTGAAATTCATCTTCGCGACAACCGAGATCGGCAAGGTGCCCGTCACTGTCCTGTCGCGCTGCCAGCGTTTCGATCTTCGGCGCATCGAAGCGGAGGAACTGACCCGGTATTTCCAGAAGGTTGCTGCCGCGGAAGGCGCCAAGATCACCGATCGCGCCGCCGCGATGATCGCGCGGGCGGCGGACGGCTCGGCGCGCGACGGCCTGTCGTTGCTTGACCAGGCGATTGCCCTCTCGCACGGCGCCATCGACGAAACGCAAGTCAGCGACATGCTGGGCCTTGCCGACCGCACGCAGCTCATCGACCTCTACGACGACGTGCTGAACGGCAAGGCGGCGGAGGCGTTGCAGCGCCTGGGCGCCATGCATCGGGCGGGCGCCGATGCCGCGGTCGTGCTGCAGGACATGCTGGAGCTGACCCACTGGCTGACCCGCGCCAAGATCACGCCGGAGCCGTTGTCCGACCCGGCAACGCCGGAGGCGGAGCGCGCCTGGGGCGCCAAGGTGACGCCCGATCTTTCGATCCCCGTGCTGGCGCGCCTGTGGCAGATGCTGTTGAAGGGCCTTGCCGAAGTGCAGGCCGCGCCGCAGCCGCTGGCCGCGGCGGAGATGGTGCTGATCCGCCTGATGCACGCCGCGCACCTGCCGGATCCCGCCGACCTGGTGCGGCGCCTCGGCGAAGGCAATGGCGCAACTGCTGCCACCACTTCCGCGCCGCGGCAGAGCGGAGATGCCGCGCGCAGCGCGCCGGTTTCCGCGCCGAGATTGCAGCCGCAGCAGCAGGCAATGCCGGCGCCGGCTCCGCGTTCGGCTCCGCAAGCCGTGCTGCCGCAGCCGCAGAGCTTCGGCGACGTGGTTGCCCTGTTCCATGCCAGGCGCGAGGCGATCCTGGCGGCGCACCTGCAATCCGACGTGCACCTGGTGCAGTTCGAGGTCGGGCGCATCGATTTCCGCCCGGGGGAGCGCGCACCGAGCAACCTTGCCAACCGCCTCGCGGCGTGCCTGGCGGAATGGACCGGCAGGCGCTGGCTGGTCAGCGTGTCCGCGCATGCCGGCGAGCCGACCCTGAAGGAGCAGGCGGCGGCGCTGGCCGAGAAGCAGCGCGCGGAGGCGGCGCAGCATCCGCTCATCAAGGCGGTGCTCGCGGCGTTCCCCGGCGCGACGGTCGACGAGGTGCGCGATCTGGCGCGCGAGACTGTTTCCAATGCGCCGCAGCCCGGTGGCGCGGCGGGCGAGGCTGCCGCCGCGGAGGAACCGATGGAGGACGATAGCGCATGAAGAACCTGAGCCAGATGCTGAAGCAGGCGCAGGAGATGCAGTCCAAGATGGCGGAGATGCAGACCGCGCTCGCCGACCTGGAGATCGTCGGCCAGTCCGGCGGCGGCTTCGTCGCCGTCACGGTGAACGGCAAGGGCGAGCTGAAGCGCGTGAAGATCGACCCCAAGCTCGCCGACCCCAACGAGATCGCGGTGCTGGAAGACCTGATCGTGGCCGCCGCCAGGGACGCGAAGGACAAGGCCGACGCCGCGGTGCAGGAGCAGATGGCGAAGCTGACCGGCGGACTCCAGCTTCCGCCCGGCTTCAAGCTGCCGTTCTGACCCGCGGCAGTCGCGCATGGCCGCGCCCGAGATCGACCGCCTGATCCAGGTCCTGTCGCGCCTGCCCGGCCTCGGGCCGCGCTCGGCCCGGCGAGCGGCGCTCGCCCTCATCAAGCGCAAGGAATCGTCCCTGCTGCCGCTGATCGACGCGCTGCAGGACGCGGCCGACCACGTGCGCACCTGCTCGGTCTGCGGCAATCTCGACGGCACCGATCCGTGCGGCATCTGCCGCGACGAGCGGCGCGATGCGGCGATCCTGTGCGTGGTCGCCGATGTCGCCGATCTGTGGGCGCTGGAGCGGACTGCCGCCTACAAGGGCCGCTATCATGTGCTGGGCGGCGTGTTGTCTGCGCTCGACGGCATCGGCCCGGAGCAGCTCAATCTCGGCTCCCTGTTCCGCCGCATCGAAGCGGGCGGCGTGAAGGAGGTGGTTCTCGCCCTCGGCGCCACCGTCGACGGCCAGACCACTGCGCATTTCCTCAGCGACCGATTGCAGCCGTTCGGCACCGCCGTCTCGCGCCTCGCCCATGGCGTCCCGGTCGGCGGGGAACTCGACTACCTCGACGACGGCACGCTGATCCAGGCGCTGCAGGCCAGGCAGTCGGTGTAGAGGCGGGAACCGTCTTATTCGTCATCGTCGTGCTTGGTACGACCATCCACGGGTTCGTGAGCGACAGCACCGACCTGCCCATTGAAACTCGTGGATGAGTGGGATGCCGTTGAATCCGGTTCAATCAACAATATTTGAGCTTCCCGCCGGACTCGACCATAGTCCGGCCATGGTGTCGCCGCAATTTCTGGGCGATTCTGTCATGGCAATTCATCGCCCGAACCGGGCCTTCACAGCGATAGGGACATCCATGCGGAAACATCTGCTGATTGGCGCCGCCGCGGCTGCGCTGTTCGCTTCCTCCGGCGCCTTCGCCGAAACGCCGGTCGGCGCGGACAAGCAGACCGCAATCGCGGTCACCATCTACAACAACGACCTCGCGCTGGTGCGCGACTCGCGCACCGTGACGCTGACCCAGGGCGAGAACGACCTCGCCTTCATCGAGGTCAGCGCCGGCATCCGGCCGGAGACCGCGCTGCTGACCGGCCGCGGCACCGCGCTCGACATCGTCGAGCAGAATTTCGATTTCGACCTGCTGACCCCGCAGAAGCTGCTGGAGAAGTCGGTCGGCCAGACCATCCGCGTGGTGCGCACCAATCCCGAGACCGGCGCCGATACGGCCGAGGATGCGACCGTGCTGTCGGTGGCGGAAGGCCAGGTGGTGCTGAAGATCGGCGACCGCATCGAGGTGACGCCGCCGGGCCGCCTGGTCTACAGCGCGGTCCCGGCGAACCTGCGCGACCGGCCGACCCTGGTCGTGAAGCTCGACGCCAAGCAGGCCGGCGATGCGACGGTCGACCTTTCGTACCTGACGCACGGCCTCTCCTGGGCGGCGGACTATGTCGCGGAGCTGGCGCCGGACGAGAAGACCATCAGCCTCAACGGCTGGGTCACCCTCACCAACATGAGCGGCATCGCCTACAAGGATGCCAAGCTGCAGCTGGTCGCGGGCGAAGTGAACCAGTACCAGCCGCGGCCGCCCGTGCCGATGGTCATGGGGATGGCGGACGCCGCCGCGCCGCGGGAAAAGATGCGTCAGGAGGCGGCGTTCGAGTACCACCTCTACAGCCTGGACCGCCCGACCACGCTCAAGGAGAACCAGACCAAGCAGGTTGCGCTGCTGGCCGCCGATTCCATCCCGGTCGAGAAGCAGTATGTGCTGGCGAACGTCGCCCAGCTCGCCAACAGCTACGGCGCCCGGATCGGCGAGACCCAGCGCGTCAATGCC
This sequence comes from Dongiaceae bacterium, assembly GCA_035699005.1. Classification (GTDB taxonomy): domain Bacteria; phylum Pseudomonadota; class Alphaproteobacteria; order Dongiales; family Dongiaceae; genus Dongia_A. The sequence goes on along the minus strand of DASSBF010000113.1, from coordinate 1,508 downwards.
GAAGTGCGCATGAAGATCAGGAACGAGGAGGCGTCCCATCTCGGCATCCCGCTCCCCGCGGGCGTGGTGCGGGTCTACAAGGCGGACAGCGGCGGCGATGCGATCTTCGTCGGCGAGGACCACATCGACCACACGCCGAACAAGGAGCAGATCGACCTGATGCTGGGCCGCGCGTTCGATGTGACCGCGCGCGGCAAGCAGGTCTCGTTCGAGAAGATCTCGGACAATGTCTACGAGAATTCCTACGAGATCGAGGTGAAGAACGCGAAGAAGGAACCGGTCACCGTCACCGTGCGCGAGGTCGTGCCGGGCGACTGGACGATGCTGGAGGAATCGGCGAAGCACGACCAGCCGGATTCCGCCACCGCCGAATGGCAACTCCCGGTCCCCGCCGAAGGCAGCGCCAAGCTCACCTACAAGGTGCGGATCACGCTGTAGGCGCAACGCCCTCGCACCTACTCATCCGTCACCCCGGCCAAGCGCAGCGCGAGCCGGGGTCTATGCCTCCACCGCACGTGCGACGGCGGAATGGATCCCGGCTCAAGGCCGGCATGACGGGTGAGTAGGTGACGAAAGCCTGCTATCCGCTGGCCCCACCGAATTGCAGTGGTGCGGCGAACGCGGCGCACCTAGAGTGCCGGCGGGGTTCATCGCCGGGGTCTCTCATGCTCGCCGATCTGCTGGCCGCTGCGCAAAGCGACTGGAGGGTGCTTGCGCTCTCGAGCATCGCCATCCTGCTGGCGGCGATCGTGCGCGGGTTCTCCGGCTTCGGCTTCTCGCTGCTCAGCGTCACGGCGATCTCGCTGGTCCTGCCGGTCGCGGAGATCGTGCCCTCGATCTTCCTCCTGGAGATCGCAGCCTCCATCAACCTCATCCCCGGCATCTGGCGCGAGATCCACTGGGGCTCGCTGCGCTGGCTGATGGTGGGCTACGTCATCGGCTTGCCGCTCGGCGGCTATGCGCTGATCCACGCGCCCGCCGACCCGACGCAGATCGTGCTCGGCATTTTCGTGATCGGCACCGCGATCCTGATGCTGCGCGGCTTCCACCTGGCGAAGACGCCCGGCGCGGCCGCCAGCACCGGCACCGGCGTTGCCTCCGGCGTGCTCAACGGCGCCTTCGGCATCGGCGGGCCGCCGGTGGTCTTGTTCTATTTCTCGACGCCGGGCGCCGCCGCGATCGGCCGCGCCTCCGTCATCTTCTTTTTCCTGTTCACCGACCTGCTCGGGGTCGGCTATTTCAGCACCCAGGGCATCGTGACGGCGCAGACCTTCGTCCAGTCCATCGCGTGGCTGCCGGCCCTGCTGGTCGGGGTGTGGATCGGCGTCCACGGCTTCCGGCGCATGGACCAGGATGGGTTCCGGCGCTGGGTGCTGATCATCCTGATCGTGCTGGCCGCGCTCGGCATCGCCAAGGCGGCGCTCGCGCTATTGGGCGCCTGAGCCCCACAGCCCGCGCGCGATGGTCGAGACGCCGATCGCAAGCAGCAGGTAGAGGGCGATGCGCCG
>DASSBF010000112.1:0-7497 GCA_035699005.1 Dongiaceae bacterium | reverse complement strand
CTCTTGACAACGGGGAATTCTATGAACGATCATTCATGGAAATCAAGACGGCGGGGAAGCGCCGCTTACGCAACGAACGGGAGGAACAGATGGCCTTCAAGACCACATTGCTCGGCATGATCGCGGCGGTCGCGCTGCTGTCGGCGTCCGGCCAGGCCGGCGCGGAGGAGCGCCAGCTCTTCATCTACAACTGGTCGGACTATATCGGCACGACCACGATCGCGGACTTCGAGAAGGAGACCGGGATCAAGGTCACCTACGACCTGTTCGACAGCTACGAAACCATGGATGCCCGGCTCCAGGCGGGCAATTCCGGCTACGACATCATCTTTCCGGGCCGGCAATACATCCAGTACCACGTCAAGCAGGGCCTCTATCTGCCGCTCGACAAATCGAAGCTGAAGAACCTCGGCAACATCGATCCGACCTTCTGGAAGGCGCTCGAGGTCGCCGATCCGGGCAACAAATACGTCGTGCCGTACATGTTCTGGACCAATGGCTTCGTCTACGACGCCAAGAAGGTGCTGGCGATCGACCCGAACGCGCCGGTCGATTCCTGGGACATGTTCTTCAAGCCGGATGTCATCTCGAAATTCAAGGGCTGCGGCGTGAGCATCCTCGACACGCCGGAGGATGCGATGGATCTGGCGCTCCAGTATCTGCACCTGCATCCCGGCAAGAGCGACCCCGCGGAGCTGAAGCAGGCGGCCGACCTGATCGCCGGTGCCAGGCCCTCCGTCGCGCAGTTCGATTCGGTCGGCACGCTCAACACGCTGGCCGACGGCAGCCGATGCCTCGCGATGACCTGGTCGGGCGATTATTCGATGGCCAAGCAGCGCGCCGAAGAGGCGCATTCCGATGTCGATTTGCGCTTCTCGACGCCGAAGGAAGGCGTCAACATGGACTACGACGGGATGGCGATCCTCAAGGATTCCAAGCACCCCGAGGAGGCGCTGGAGTTCCTAGACTACATGATGCGTCCCGAGGTGATCGCGAAGGTGACCAACGAGATCGGCTACGCCAACGCCAACAAGGCGGCGACGCCGCTGGTCGATCCCGAGATTCGCGACAATCCCGCGCTCTACCCCGATCCATCGCGGCTCGCGAACGTCTACGTGACGGAGCTCCGCAAGCCCGAGGAATTGCGCCTGGTCACGCGCGAATTCACGCGGGCCAAGACGGGGCAGTAGTATTTTGCAACGTCATCACCGGGCCGCCGCGATAGCGGCGTGACCCGGTGATCCAAGTCCGACCGAAGGAACAGTCTCGCACTTGGACCCGCGGGTCAAAGCCCGCGGGTGACGGTTCGATGAAGGGAACGCCATGCTCACCAACCTCGACGACCAGATGCGGATCGAGCGGCTGGAGGATCTCGACCGCCGGCACCTCATCCATCCGTGGACCGACCTCGGCGCGGTGCGCGCGCAGAAGCCGCTGATCATCGACCGGGCCGAGGGCGTGCATGTCTACGACGTCGAGGGCAGGCGCATGATCGACGGCATGGGCGGCATGTGGTGCGTCAACGTCGGCTATGGCCGGCACGAAATTGCCGACGCGATGGCCGAGCAGGCCAAGCGCATGTGCTACTATTCGCCCTTCACCAAGAACTCGACCGAGCCGGCGATCGAGTTCGCGCATCGCATCGCGAAATACACCCCCGGAGACCTCAACCGCGTGTTCTTCACCACCGGCGGCTCGACCGCGGTCGATTCGGCGATCCGCTTCATCCATTTCTATTTCAATTTCATGGGAGAGAAGAGCCGCCGCCACATCATCTCGCGCGCCGACGCCTATCACGGCAGCACCTATTTGACCGCGGCGATCTCCGGCAAGCCGGGCGACAAGCCCAACATGCGCTTTGCCACCGACATCGTGCATCACCTGCCCTCGCCCAATCCCTATCGGCGGCCGGCGGCCATGAGCCTGGAGGCATTCGGCGATCAGTGCGTCGCGGATCTGGAGAACAAGATCCTGCAGCTGGGGCCGGAGACTGTCGCGTGCTTCGTCGCCGAGCCGCTGCTGGCCTCTGGCGGCGTCATCGTGCCGCCGCCGGGCTACCAGCGCCGCGCCTGGGAGGTGTGCCGGAAATACGGCGTGCTCTATGTCTCCGACGAGGTTGTGACCGGGTTCGGGCGGCTCGGCCACGTGTTCGCGTCCGAGCCGGTGTTCGAGATCGTGCCGGACGTCATCACCTCGGCCAAGGGCCTGACCTCCGGCTACGTGCCGCTCGGCGCCTTCATCGTGTCGGATGCGCTCTACAACCGCCTGCTGGATGCGGCGGGGCAGGGGCAGATGTTCGCCAACGGGTTTACATACTCCGCGCACCCGGTCGCCTGCGCCGCCGGCCTTGCCGCGCTCGACATCCTGGAGCGCGAGGACATCTGCGGGCACGTGCGGGAATGGGGTCCCTATTTTTGCGACCGGCTCGGCACGCTCGCCGACCTCGATCTGGTCGGCGACGTGCGCGGCAGCCATTTCATGGTCTGCGTCGAATGCGTCGCCGACAAGAAGGAGAAGACGCCCTGCCCGGGCGAATGGAGCGTCGCCAAGCGCGTGTTCGAGCGTTGCCGCGAGCGCGGCCTTATGATCCGCCCGCTCGGCAACTGGATCGTGCTCTCCCCGCCGCTCACCATCAGCAAGGCGGAAATCGACGAGAGCGTGGCTGCCCTGGGCGCCGCCATCCGCGACGTGCAGGACGACCTGGCACGCGAGGGGCTGTGGCGGACAAGGTAGTCCGCGGTCGTTGCCACAACTCTGACGTCATCCCGGCCTCCGAGCCGGGATCCATCGAAGGGTCGGAGTTCGCTCGTTCCGTGGACCCCTGCTCGCGCCCTTGGGCCGCGCATGGCGTGGACCCGAGGGTTTGGCCGGGATGACGGTCAGAGGGGCGTCCCACCGAATTGTCACCGCGAGCGGGGCCGTCGCCCTTCCAGCCCGCTCCCTGCCGTGCTAAAGGCCGTACCGATCCAAGAAGGGAGCGGTCATGCGCGGTCTCATGGTGGCGGCATTCCTGATGCTCGGCTTCGGCGCTTCGGCCTGGGCGACCGAGTATTTCTCGGAGATCGCCGACCTGCCGGTGGCCGACGGCCTCACCGAGCAGAAGGACAAGTCGACGGTGTTCGACGCGCCGGTCGGGCGCATCATCACGGCCTATGCCAGCGGCAAGGTCGATGCCGACGCGGTGCGCGGCTTCTACGACAGCGCGCTGCCGCCGCTCGGCTGGGAGAAGACCGGCGAAGGCACCTTCCACCGCAAGGCCGAAACCCTGAAGATCGACGTGCTCGGCGGGCACGGGGGATCGCCCGTCAATGTCTCCTTCACCCTCAGCGCCGAGAGCCAGCAGCAATGACATTCGAAACCATTCTCCTCGAGCGGCGCGGCCGCGTCGGCCTCGTCACGCTCAACCGCCCGAAGGCGCTGAACGCCCTGTGCGCGCAGCTGGTCGCGGAGCTGGAGCAGGCGCTGAACGAATTGGAGTCTGACCCCAATATCGGCGCCATCGTGGTGACCGGCAGCGAGCGCGCCTTCGCCGCCGGCGCCGACATCAAGGAGATGAAGGACCGCACCTTCATCGACGTGTTCACCAGCGACTTCATCACCAAGGGCTGGGAGCGGCTCGCGCAGTGCCGCAAGCCGACCATCGCCGCGGTCGCCGGCTACGCGCTCGGCGGCGGGTGCGAGATCGCGATGATGTGCGACATGATCATCGCGGCCGACAATGCGAAGTTCGGCCAGCCGGAGATCACCATCGGCACCATCCCGGGCGCCGGCGGGACGCAGCGCCTGACCCGCGCGGTCGGCAAGGCCAAGGCGATGGATCTGGTGCTGACCGGCCGCACGATGGATGCGGCGGAGGCGGAGCGCAGCGGGCTGGTGGCAAGAATTGTGTCAGCAGACAAGCTGCTGGAGGAGGCGCTTGGCATCGCGGCCAAGATCGCGTCCTTCTCCCTGCCCTCCGTCCTGCTGGCGAAGGAGGCGGTGAACCGGGCGTTCGAGACCGGCCTCGCCGAAGGGCTGAAGTTCGAGCGGCGGGTGTTCCACGCGACCTTCGGGACCGAGGACCAGAAGGAGGGCATGGCCGCCTTCGCCGAGAAACGCCCGCCGCGGTTCAAGAACCGCTGAAACGGCTGTCCGTCCAGAGCGTTAACCGAGTAACGAGTTGGTAACGCGGTCCCTGAGATAGTAGGCGACCGACACAGCCGGAGATCGGGCGGCCCAGCGTGGGCCACAGCGAGCCATGTCCCCCGAAACCTTGACCACGGCGCCGGCCGGGCGCGTCAGACTGGGCAATCTCTATGTGATGATCGACGGGCGCTCCCATCAGATCGTCAACATGAACATCGTCGACGTGCTGGTGGCCGGGGCGCCGGACTGGATCGCCCCGCGGCAAAAGATCGAATTCTCGTTCGTCCTGTCGCTCGACGGCAAGGAACGCCCGCTGCCGACCTTCGGCGTGGTGGTGCGCAACGACGCCCAGGGGCTCGAAATCCGCTACAACGCGCCGGCCCTGCGCTGGCGCGACATCCTGGCGCGGTTGATCGCCGAGGACGCGCGCAACGCGGGCAAGCCGAAGAAAAACTGAACGGGCGCCCTACTGGGTCGTGGTGGCGCCGCCCGTCGCAGGCTGGTTCGCTGGGGCGGCCGGCGCGGGCTGAGCGGGTGCGGGCTGAGCGGGCGCCTGCTGGACCGCCGGGGCCTCCATGTTCAGGTCGCTCTTGCGCACGCTGATATAGTCGTTGGTGTAGAGGAACACGAACACGCCGGCCAGCACCACCAAGCCGCCGACCAGGAAATAGAGCGCATTGTTGCCGCCGCCGCCATCGCCGCGCGGCGGCGGGCTGGGGATATTCGGATCGATGCCCATTGCTGTCTCCATCGGTCTGTACGCACGACGCCTCCTCCCGCGCCATCCCGGCGCCGGCGGCATCGCACCCGTCCCTTAAAACCGATGCCCCAGTGTGAAGGTTCCCCGAATAGGACCCGCCGGATTCGGACGGGCGCCGCGCCCGAATCGGCGCGGCGCTACCTGCCAGTCAAAGCCGGCTATTGAATGCCGAGCTGCTGCTTGGCGTTGCCCACTTCCGTCATGCAGGCTTCTTCTTCGCCCGACTTGGCATAGAGCTTCGCCTTTTCGAGCGAGGCGAGGACGGATGACCGCGCGCTTGGCGTGATGCTGTTCAGCTCGCCGCTGCGCGAGGTTTCGGCGATGGTCGGCGACATGGTGGACGTCCCGCTCGGGCTGCTGGACATCGCGCCGCTCGAGCCGTTGCTCATGGTGTCCGAGCTGCCGCTGTTGCTGGCGCTCATGTCGCTGCCGCCGTTCTCGGTGTTCGCGCCGTAGGTCGAGCCGCTCCCGCTGTTGCTCGCCATAGTCCCGGTGTCGGCGGTCGTGCCGGTGCCGCCGGTGCCGGTTGTGTCGTTGGCGGCCGGGCTCGGCTGCTGCACGCCCGGATCGGTCGGGCCGATCGTGGCGTTGGTGCCGGTGCTCTCGTTGTTGGTGGCGACGCTGCTTCCGTTGCTCATGTCGGTGGTGGCGCCGGTGCTGCTGCCGCTGCTGCTCATGTCCGCCGAAGCGCTGGGGCTCGGCTGCTGGACGCCGGTGTCGGCCGGGCCGGTGCGCGCATTCGCGCCTTCGTCCATCCCCAGCTTCTGCTGCAGCGCGTCGATCTCCATCGTGCAGTTCCCGGCGGCGCTCGCCGTGCCGGCGGCCAGCAACAGGCTGGCGCCGATTCCAAACGCAAGTGCTGTCTTGTTCATGAATCCTCTCCGCATGTTCGCCGCCAGCCCGGGGCGCCGGCGACATGCCGGCGCTCACCTCTGGCGATACGTCGCAAACATCGGAGGGTCGAAATCGTATCGGCGCGGCCGCCCAAAATAACGTGATCGGAGCGCGGCAACCGGGCGCACCCCGCAGCCGCGGGCGCGGCGATGCGGATTGGAACGAGGATCGGGTTCGCGTGTTGCGCCGCCGCCGAGAAGTGTGCCGCTATATCCCGCGATTCTCGAACTCGATCCGCTGCTGCTCCTCGGAGCCGTGCTGTCCGCCCGGCGCGGCATCCTGGGCGCGGGTGAAGGTGTAGCGCGGCTGGTTGCGCACATAGAGCACGAGGCATTCCGTGCCGGCGAGGCTCTGGCACCGGCGCAGGGCGGGAATCGAATAGTTGGACGTCATGCAGGCGGTATCGTCGCACCAGGTGTAGAAGGAATTGCGCCCGTCGGGCGACACCGCGAAGGCGCCCGGCCGCGTCACCTTCACCTTGCCGAGATAGGCCGCAAGCTCGCCCTGGGTCGCGGGGCTGAGGGCGATCGGCGCACCGGAGGGCGGCGTCGCCGGCGGCGTCGCGCAGGCGGCGAGCGCAAGGGCCAGGAGAAGAACGGCGATCTTCGGTTGCTGAGGCAAGGCGGCGGACTCCCCGAGCTGCGGACCGGTCTTATGTCGGGCGCCGCCGGCGCGAATGCAAGAGGAACGGCCGGTCTTGGCCCGCGGTTGCCCGCCCGCGAACGTTGAAGCGCGGCCACCCCTGACATAAAGTGCCGCCTTCCGCACGCGACTGGGGTCGTGTCATGGCAATCTCGAACGAAGCGAAAGCCGCCGTCGCCGAAAGCCGGATCGGCGGGCGGCTGCTGATCGTGCTGGTCCTGGTCATGCTGGCGGGCCTGCCCCTGGCGGTCTGGCTCGACATCAGCAACCTGTCGGAACGGGTCCTGGCGCGCCAGGCCCAGGACATGAGCTCGCTCATCACCAGCATCCGCTCGTATTATGCGAGCAACGTCGTGGGGCGCATCCTCGCAGCACACGCCAGCGGCGCGACCGGCGCGACCCAGGTCACCAACAACTACACCGAGATCCCCGGCGCGATCCCGATTCCCGCCACCCTGTCGCTGGAGCTGGGCAAGGTGATCGGCGAGCAGCAGGCCAACATCAGCTATCGCTTCGTTTCCGACCTGCCGTTCAAGAACCGGCCGATCCATCCGATGGATGCATTCGAGCGGTCCGCGCTCAACGCCCTGCGCCTCCGCCCGAAGCAGACCATCACCAGCGTCGCGCGCTCGGGCTTCACCAACACCTTCCGGTTCGTGACGCCGGTCGTCATGGGCGAGACCTGCGTCGAATGCCACAACACCCACCCGCAAAGCCCCAAGCACGACTGGAAGGTTGGCGATGTGCGCGCGATCCAGGAGGTCACCATCAGCCAGCCGTTCGCCGGCAACATCTTCTCCTTCAAGTACCTGCTGATCTATTTCGCCTTCGTCACCACCCTCGGCGTCGCCTTCATCCTGATGCAGCGGCGCCAGGCGCGGGTGATCCGCGCCTTCAACCGCGAGCTGGAATCCGCCAACGAGTTCCTCGCCAATATTTCGCTCAAGATCTCGCGCTACCTCTCGCCGCAGATCTACAAGAGCATCTTCAGCGGCGAGCGCGACGTGGTGGTGCATACCGAGCGCAAGCGCCTCACCATCTTCTTCTCCGACATCAAGGACTTCACCGCCACCACC
>DASSBF010000111.1:0-7430 GCA_035699005.1 Dongiaceae bacterium | reverse complement strand
GCTATCGCCGCGCATACCCTCATCCAGCTCCGCCTAGGCTCGGCTGCGCCTCGCCAAGGCTGCGCAACCTTCTCCCGCAAGGGGAGAAGGATTCTTCTGGTGTGGTCATTTCCACCGCTCGGATGCATCCGATCCACTCTCACTGCGCCACCGCCTCCGTGCCCTTGCCCTGCGTCTCCTGCCAGCGGCCGGATGCCTTCAGCGCCTTGGCGACCTCCGGCGGCATGTAGGTCTCGTCGTGCTTGGCCAGCACCTCGCTCGCCACGAACCGGCCGCTGCCGTCGAACGCCCCTTCGACCACCACGCCCTGGCCTTCGCGGAACAGGTCGGGCAGCAGCCCGCGGTAGTTCACCGTCACCGCCTTGTTGAGGTCGGTCACCGAGAAGGCGACATCCTCGCCCGCCTTCTTCACGCTGCCGGCCTCCACTAGGCCTCCCAGCCTGATCTGCCGGCCCGCGCCCGGCTGCTTCTCGGCGATCTGGGTCGGACTGAGGAAGAACACGAGCTCCTCGTTCAGCGCGCGCAGGATCAGCGTCGCGGCGATGCCCAGCACCGCCAGGCTTGCCAGCACGAGATAGAGGCGCAGGCGCTTGCGGCTCATGCGTCATCGCTCATCGCAGGGTCGGCTTCGGCGATGCGCTCCAGCGCGCGCTCGGCCGAGCGCAGGCGCCGCCAGCTCAGCCACGCGAATCCGGCCAGCATCAGGGCGGCCACGCCGTAGGCGGGCCAGACGAACGCGGCGTCGCCGCCCATCGCGAGGAACCCGCCGCTGCCCAATGTGCCCATCGTCCATTCGTTCCGTGTGCCGCGGCTCAGCGCGCGAACGCCGCGCTGCGGTGGCGCGCTTCCAGCAGCATCGCCTTCATGCGCGTCATCACCACCGCGAAAAAATACAGCAGGAACGCGAGGCCCATGACGAAGAGCGGCCACAGCATGGAGGGATCGATGCTCGGCCCGCCCATGCGCAGGATGCTCTCCGACTGGTGCAGCGTGTTCCACCAATCGACCGAGTATTTGATGATCGGCAGGTTGACGAGGCCGACGATGGCGATGATCGCCGCCGAGCGCCGGCCGCGCTGCCGGTCGTCGAAGGCGTGGGTCAGCGCGATGTGTCCGACATAGAGGAAGAAGAGGACCAGGAACGAGGTGAGCCGCGCGTCCCACACCCAGTAGGTGCCCCAGGTCGGCTTGCCCCACAGCGAGCCGGTCACCAGCGCGACGAAGGTGAAGCCTGCCCCGACCGGCGCGATCGCCTCCGCGGCGACATCCGCCAGCGGGTGACGCCAGATGAGGGCGCTGGCGCCGCTCGCGCCCAGCAGCGCATAGCCCATCATCGCCATCCAGGCCGAGGGCACGTGGATGTACATGATGCGCACCGTGTCGCCCTGCTGGTAGTCCGGCGGCGAGCCGATGAGCGCCAGATAGAGCCCGATCGCGAACAGCACCGCAGCGCCCGCGGCCAGCCACGGCAGCAGCGCGCCGGCGAGGCGCAGGAACCGCCCGGGATTGGCAAAGCGATGAAGGTTGAGGCCGATCGCCATGGCCGGCTTTATACCCCCCACCCCCCACCGAAACCAGCCGCCCGGTCCTGGACTTTCGGCCCAGCGGCAATCGGCCTCAATTGACCTGTCCCGCCCAGGAAGAATCTCCCTCCCCCGGCTCGCAGGGCAATCGCATATGGACAGCTGAGCATCATTCCCCCGCCCCCAACATGGGGGCGGGTTGAGGTGGGGGAAGCGAGCGATGACTGTCTCACACCGAAACGCGGCTTCCCCCTCCCTGACCTCCCTCAAACTTGGGGGAGGAGATTTCAGCGCTCGTTCTTCATATGCGATAGCCCTGCCCCGGCTCGGAGGAGGGAAAGTGAGACCAGGAAAAGTTGGCGCAGAAAAAAGGGCGCCGCCTTGCGGCGACGCCCTCGCTCTACCCCCAGAGAACTGTTTGGAGCCGGTGGCCCTCCTGACTCCTTTTGTGTGCCCCGCCGCCCACGCGGGCGGGGGATACGCGCCGGACCGGTCCCCCCGGAACCGGTCCGGGGCGCGCCGTTATGGTCCCTTGTTGTAGGTTCCGTGCGGCGCGACCAAAATCTCCACCCGGCGATTCTCCTGGCTGGCCTCGGAATCGGCGGCCCCTTCGGGCTCGCCCACCGCGACCACCGAAACCGACCCTGCGACCGGGCCCCCCAGCCCGCGCAGGGCCTGGGCCACCGCCTGCGCCCGGCGTTGTGCCAGCGCGCGGTTGGCCTCTTGGGACCCTTGGGTATCGGCATAACCAGTCACGACCACGGTCGCGATCGGGTACTGGCTGATGAAGCCTGCCACCTCGTCCAGCGTCGCCTGGTCGGAATCCTTGATCGCCGCCGATCCGGTATCGAAATGGATCGAGCGGGTCATCGCCCCGACGGTCTGCGGCACGTGCAGCGATTCGAGATAGGCGATACGGGCGCGTAGGGGATCGAGGATGCGGTTCAGCGCATCCTCGGCGCGCCGGCGATGCTCCGCCGCCTCTTCGGAAAGCCGTACGCCGCGCTCGCGCTCGCTGCGGTCGGCATTGAGGTACGGCGGTACCTGCGCCAGATCGTCGTGGATCTCCTGGGCCTCGCGCGCTTTGTCGCCGGCTTCGTTCAGGTTGTAGAGGAATTCGCCGAAATCGCCTTCGTTGGTCTGCTCGACATTGGCGCCGATGTTGTCGAGGTCGGGCTGGCGGTCGGGGACGGCGCAGGCAGCGAGCGCGAGCAAGGACATGCCGAGCAAAGCCAGCTTCACGCCGCACGTCATGCCGTACTCTTTCCCCCTACACGCGATGCTATATGCAGTCGAGGCCGGCACCTGTGGTGCGGCACGGCCATAACATAGGTGCAAATCCGCGGCGGAATCCATACGGAATCATTGGACTTTCCGCATCACTGTGACGAACAATCCATACTTGTTGCGAACCCGCCACAGAATGTGACGGCGTCCCTATGCCGAAGGATATAGAATCACCGCAGGGCTTGGCGCAGTGCCGCCGCGCTCGCCCACGGCGTGATCGCCAGCAGGCCGAGATCGAGTCCGGCCAGCAGCAGCAGCGGAGCGGTGACATCGCCTCCCATCAGCGCCGCCCGGTCGATCACGCCGGCTGCGAAGATGAGGACGGGCACATAGAGCGGCAGGATGAGCAGCGTCAGCAGGATGCCGCCGCGCCGGCTGCCCAGGGTGAGCGCGGCGCCAAGCCCGCCCAGCAGGCTCAAGGCCGGCGTCGCCAGCGCGAGCGCCGCCAACAGCGGTCCGTAGCCCGCAAGCGGCGCGTTCAGCATGAGCGCCAGCAGCGGCGCCGCGACCAGCAGCGGCAATCCGGTCGAGAGCCAATGGGTGAGCGCCTTGGCGAGGGCCACCAGCTCCAGCGGCAGCGGCCCCAGCGCCATCAGATCCAGGCTGCCATCCTCGAAATCGCCCTGATAGAGCCGGTCGAGCGACAGCAGCGCCGCCAGCGCCGCCATGCTCAGCACCACGCCGGTCGAAACCCGCATCAGCGCATTCGGCTCCGGCCCGATCGCGAACGGGAACAGGATGCCGGCGGCGAGGAAGAACAGCACCACCACCCAGGCGTCGATCCCCTGACGGTACGAGAGCACCAGGTCGCGCAGCAGCAGCGCCAGGAACGCGCTCATGCGGATGCTCCCAGCCGCAGCACGGCCGCCTCGACCGCCAGCGGCTCATGGGTGGCGATCACCGCGAGGCCGCCGCCCGCCAGATGCCGGCCGAGCAGCGCGACGAAAATCTCGCGCGCCTCGGCATCCAGCGCCGTCGCCGGCTCGTCCAGCAGCCACAGGGGCGCATCGTTCAAGGCGAGGCGGGCGAGGGCGAGGCGGCGCTTCTGCCCCGCCGACAGCATGCGCGCCGGCCGGTCCGCCAGCCTGGCGAGGCCGAAGGCGCCGAGAGCCGCCGCGGCATCCCCATCATCCGCGGCAAAGCGCGCCCAGAATTGCAGATTCTCCAGCGCGGTCAGCCCGGCCTTCACCGCGTCCTGGTGGCCGAGGTAGCAGAGCCGTGCCCGGTGTGCCTCGCGCGCGCGTGCCACGTCCGCGCCGTTCCATGTGATGGTGCCTTCCGCCGCCGGCAGCAGCCCAGCCAGCACCCGCAGCAGCGTCGATTTCCCGCTGCCGTTCGGCCCCTGCACCAGCAGCGCCCCGCCGCCCGCCACGCGCGCATTGATCCCCGCGGCGATCCGCCGCTCGCCACGCTCCAGCGCGATGTTCTCCAGGGAAAGGTCGGTCATGAGGCAGGGCAAGATAAGGCGCGCCCCGCGTCGCAGTCCACAGGGCGGCGGCTTGTGGCATGCTCTCCCAAATTGTCATCCCGGCCGAGCGTAGCGAGAGCCGGGACCATGCTGCCTTGCCGCGACGTTGACGGGTCGCATGGGTCCCGGGTCGCACCGCTGCGCGGCTTGCCCGGGATGACATGTGGAGCGTGTGGAAGGCAAAAAAATTGGGCGGCGCCGCGGGTCCTGGGGATGGCTTGGGCCCGCGGCGCTCTGCCCGTCTTTGAAGACGCCGATCGGGGGTAGCGCGACGCCTTCCTCGTTCGACCTCGCATCCGCGGGGGACGGATGCTGTTTTGGGGCACCTGAACAAGGGCGGGTCGAGCGCCCTTGCGACAAACAGAGGGGATGATCTCTGTTGTCCAAGAGTCTTTCGGTGCCTAATGGCCTCAATAAGGTCGGATCGTGGCAAAATTGTGTTGATAGTCCTGTGCTGTTTCAGCGCTCCGTCTCAAGAGCGGGCGCCAAGCGTCTGGCATCGTTGCGCTCGCCCGAAAAGCCGGGCTGGCCGCGGCTTTGCGGCGGCTCGAATGCGCCGCACGAACATGCTATGGTCGCCGCATCCGGCGGCAGGTTTCCTTCCGGGCGTCGCGTCCGCTTGCCCCTGCCGGCATTTCACCCGATCTTCGGGTCCGTTTGCGTAGTGGTCTCCTGGGAGAATCCGTCGTGACATCGCTCGATAGCTTCAAGTCCCGCAAAACCCTCACGGTTGGCGGCAAGGCCTACGACTATTTCAGCCTCAAGGCCGCCGAGAAGGCCGGCCTCGGCGACGTCTCGCGTCTGCCCAACTCGCTGAAGGTGCTGCTGGAGAACCTGCTGCGTCACGAGGACGGCCGCTCGGTCGGCAAGGCCGACATCCAGGCGGTCGCCGCCTGGCTGAAGAAGAAGAGCTCCGACCGCGAGATCGCCTATCGCCCGGCACGGGTCCTGATGCAGGATTTCACCGGCGTGCCGGCGGTGGTCGACCTTGCCGCCATGCGCGAGGCGATGATCAAGCTGGGCGGCGATCCGGAGAAGATCAATCCGCTCTCGCCGGTCGACCTGGTGATCGACCATTCGGTCATGGTCGATTATTTCGCCGGCCCGGGCGCGTTCAAGAAGAACGTCGAGCTGGAATACGAGCGCAACGGCGAACGCTACGCCTTCCTGCGCTGGGGCCAGACCGCGTTCGCGAATTTCCGCGTGGTGCCGCCGGGCACCGGCATCTGCCATCAGGTCAACCTCGAGCATCTCGCCCAGGTGGTGTGGAGCGCCAAGGAGCCGACGCGCATCGTCAAGGGCAAGAAGGCGATGGGCAAGACCATCGCCTATCCCGACACGCTGGTCGGCACCGACAGCCACACCACCATGGTCAACGGCCTCGCCGTGCTCGGCTGGGGCGTCGGCGGCATCGAGGCGGAAGCGGCCATGCTGGGCCAGCCGATCTCCATGCTCATCCCCGAGGTGGTCGGCTTCAAGCTGAGCGGCAAGCTCAAGGAAGGCACCACCGCCACCGATCTCGTCCTCACCGTCACGCAGATGCTGCGCAAGAAGGGCGTGGTCAACAAGTTCGTGGAGTTCTACGGCCCGGGCCTCGATGACCTCGCGCTCGCCGACCGCGCCACCATCGCCAACATGGCGCCGGAATACGGCGCGACCTGCGGCTTCTTCCCGGTCGATGCCGAGACCCTGCGCTATATGAAGGCGACCGGCCGCGCGCCGGCGCGGGTCGCGCTGGTCGAGAAATACGCCAAGGCCCAGGGCATGTGGCGCGACGCCAAGACGCCCGATCCGGTTTTCACAGACACGGTGGAGCTCGACATCTCGACGGTCGAATCCTCGCTCGCCGGGCCGAAGCGGCCGCAGGACCGCGTGCCGCTGAGCCAGGCCGCGGAGAGCTTCAAGAAATCGCTGACCGAGACCTTCAGCCGCCATTCCGATCACGAATCGCGCGTCACGGTGAAAGGGACGAACTACGACCTCGGCGACGGCGACGTGGTGATCGCGGCCATCACCTCCTGCACCAACACCTCGAACCCCAGCGTGATGCTGGGCGCCGGCCTGGTTGCGCGCAATGCGGTCAAGCTCGGCCTCAAGACCAAGCCGTGGGTCAAGACCTCGCTCGCCCCCGGTTCGCAGGTCGTCACCGACTATCTCAAGACCTCCGGTCTGCAGACCTATCTCGACAAGCTCGGCTTCAATCTTGTGGGCTATGGCTGCACCACCTGCATCGGCAATTCCGGTCCGCTGCCGGACCCGATCGCCGATGCAATCACCCTCGGCGACCTGGTGGGGGCGGCGGTGCTCTCCGGCAACCGCAATTTCGAAGGCCGCGTCAATCCGTACGTGAAGGCGAACTATCTGGCTTCGCCCATGCTGGTGGTGGCCTATGCCCTCGCCGGCTCGATGAAGGTCGACATCGCCAGGGATCCGATCGGCTACGGCAGGAACGACAAGCCGGTCTATCTCAAGGACCTGTGGCCGACCAACAAGGAGATCGCCGACGCGGTGCGCAAGAGCGTGACGGTGGCCGCCTTCAAGAAGCGCTACAAGGACGTGTTCACGGGCGATCAGCTCTGGAAGAAGGTGAAGATCGCCAAGGGCCAGACCTATATGTGGGACAAAGCCTCGACCTATGTGCAGAACCCGCCGTATTTCGCCGGCATGAGCGCCGAGGCGACGGGCAAGTTCGGCGACATATTGAAGGCGCGGCCGCTCGCGGTCCTCGGCGATTCCATCACCACCGACCACATCTCGCCCGCCGGCTCGATCAAGAAGGACGGGCCCGCCGGCCAGTTCCTGATCGGCAAGGGCGTCGGCCCTGCCGATTTCAACTCCTACGGCTCGCGGCGCGGCAACCACGAGGTGATGATGCGCGGCACCTTCGCCAATATCCGCCTCAAGAACGAGATGGCGCCCGGCACCGAAGGCGGCGTGACCCGCCACATGCCCGGCGGCCAGCAGATGTCGATCTACGACGCGGCGATCAAATACCAGAAGGAAGGCGTGCCGCTGATCGTGATCGCGGGCAAGGAATACGGCACCGGCTCCTCGCGCGACTGGGCGGCCAAGGGCACGGTGCTGCTCGGCATCAAGGCGGTGATCGCCGAGAGCTTCGAGCGCATCCACCGCTCCAACCTGGTCGGCATGGG
>DASSBF010000110.1:0-2105 GCA_035699005.1 Dongiaceae bacterium | reverse complement strand
CCGCGCCTCCTCAACCGCATACTGGATCAGCGGCTTGTCCACCACCGGCAGCATCTCCTTCGGCATCGCCTTGGTCGCCGGCAAAAACCGCGTCCCAAGACCCCCAACCGGAAAGATCGCCTTACGAAGCGCCTTGCGCATTCATCCGTCCTTGCTTTTGCTGGAGAGCAGTTCCCAGCCGATGGTGGCGCAGGTTGTGCCACAGGCCGAACCGACCGGCAACTCGCCGCTGAAACAGCTTCTGCACGGCGACCGGCATATCATTGAATTTGTTGCTTTTGTGACTAGGCCGCGCGGGCGTCCTTGAGGGCGAGTGCGGCCACCAGCTCGCGCACCTCCTGGCGCGCGGCAACATGGGAAATCCGCCAGGTGACACCGGAATCGTTGCGGCTGAGATCGAGCAAGGTGAGCCCGCGCGGAAACAGCTCGCGGAAGATCACGCGCTCGGTGAAGCCGGGCGCGATCCGAAATCCGATGCGGCGCGAAAGCTGCTCCAGCAGGCGGCCGATGTCGCGCTTGTTCCTGGCGTCGAGGCTGCTGAGACGGTTGCGCATCACGATCCAGTCGATCGGACGGCCGCGATTGATCGCGCGCTGCTTGCGCTGGTCCCACACCATCTCGCTATAGACGCTCGGCTTCAGGATCTTCTCGCCGTCCCGGTCGATGCGGCCCAGGAGGTCGAGGTCGAGGAAGCTGTCATTGAGCGGCGTGATCAGCGTATCGGCCATGGTATGGGCCAGCCGCGACAGGGAGGTGTCCGACCCAGGCGTATCGATCACGATGAAATCGCAGTCCTGGAGCTCGGCGAGCGCGCGGCTGAGGCGCTCCGCCTCGTCGTCGCGGCCTGCGACGGCGCTGTCCGCCGCCGAACGCTCGACGGGAATGTGGCGCGGCAGGGGCAGCGGCACCAGCATGGCGTCCGCCGTTGCCCTGCGATTATCGATGTAGCGGGTGAAGGAGCCCTGGCGCGCATCGCAATCGACCGAGCCGACCTTGTAGCCGTCGTGCAGCAGCGCAACGACCAGATGCATGGCGGTGGTCGACTTGCCCGACCCGCCCTTTTCGTTGCCCAGCACGATGATATGCGGCTTGCCCGTACGCTGCAGGGTCACGCCCGCGACTCGGCTGCCTTGCCAATCCATACCGAAGTGTCATGAAACACCGCGCCGCCATTTGGCAAGCCCGCATCGTCGCTGGTCAGGGTGTTGATGCCATTGCCCCCTGCGAAGGCGGCGTTCGGCCAGATCGACTCGACCACGATCACCCCCGGCAGCAGCCCGTCGAACGGCTTCACATGGATGAGGACGCGGCCACGGTCATTGCCGATTTCCGCAAGGTCGCCTTCGGCAAGGCCGAGTCGCGCGGCATCCGCCGGATGGATCAGCAGGGTCGGGCGTCCTTCGCGCTTCTTCGATCCCGGCGTCTCGGTGAAGGTCGAGTTGAGAAACGATCTGGCTGGCGCCGTCACCATGCGGAACGGCCGTTCGGCCGTCGGCGCGTCGAAGACGGGCGCGATGTCCGGCAGGCTCGGCAGCCGCGCGTGATCGGGGCCGATCTTCGACCAGTCGGCCTTGAAGTGGAACTTGCGGTCGGCATGGCCGAAGCCGTTCTGGAAGTGGGCCGTTTCGAAATCGAGCGCGCATTCGTGCCAATGCTTGGCGTGGATCTCGTCCGGCCCGGGCCAGCCGGAGCGCTTCAGGGTCTCTGCGATGATCTCCCACTCGCTCATGAAGAACGCCGGGTGCTTGCACCCCAGCCGCTTGGCGAGCTCGCAGATCACGAAATGGTTGGTGCGCGCCTCGGCATATGGCTCGACCACCTTGCGCGTGACCTGCAGGAAGGTGTGGCCGCTGCCCTGGTAGATGTCGTCGTGCTCCAGGAAGGTCGTGGCCGGCAGCACGATGTCCGCCATGGCGGCGGTCTCGGTCATGAACTGCTCGTGGACGCACAGGAACAGGTCGGGACGCGACAGGCCCCGCCGCACCAGGTTGGTGTTGGGGCAGACCATCATCGGGTTGGTGTTCTGCACGATCATCGCTGTCACCGGCGGACCGTCGCCGAGGTCGCGCTTGTCGCCGGTCAGCACCGCGCCGAGGCGCGACTGG
>DASSBF010000109.1:0-8802 GCA_035699005.1 Dongiaceae bacterium | reverse complement strand
ACCGTGGTGCCCTCGATCAGCGGCAGCAGGTCGCGCTGCACGCCCTCTCTGGACACATCCGCGCCCACGCGCTCGCTCCGCGCGCAGATTTTGTCGATCTCGTCCAGGAACACGATGCCGTGCTGCTCGGTCATCTGGATTGCTTCGCCCAGCACCTTCTCCTGGTCCAGCAGCTTCTCGCTCTCCTCCGCGATCAGCGGGGCATAGGCCTCGCGCACGCTGGTCTTGCGCGCCTTGGTGCGGCCGCCGAAGGCGTTGCCCAGCACCTCGTTTAGGTTGATCATGCCCATGGAGGCGCCGGGCATGCCGGGAATCTCGAAGGTCGGCAGCGCGCCGCCGCCGCTGTCCTTCAGCTTCAGCTCGATCTCCTTGTCGTCCAGCTCGCCGCTGCGCAGCATCTTGCGGAACTTGGCTCTCGTGTCCGCGCTCGACTGCTCGCCGACCAGCGCGTCCAGCACGCGCTCCTCCGCCGCCTGCTCGGCCTTGGCCTGGACGTGGCGCTTCATCTTGTCCTTGGTCATGGAAATGGCGACCTCCAGCAGGTCGCGCACGATCTGCTCGACGTCGCGGCCGACATAGCCGACTTCGGTGAACTTGGTCGCCTCGACCTTGATGAACGGGGCTTGGGCAAGCTTTGCAAGCCGCCGCGCGATCTCGGTCTTGCCGACGCCGGTCGGGCCGATCATCAGGATGTTCTTCGGCATCACCTCTTCGCGCAGCGCGGGCTCCAGCTGCTGCCGGCGCCAGCGGTTGCGCAGGGCAATCGCCACCGCGCGCTTGGCCTCGTCCTGGCCGACGATGTGCCGGTTGAGCTCGTGCACGATCTCGCGCGGGGTCAGCGAGCCGGCATCGGTCGGGATGCTGGCGGCGTCGGTCTCTTTCGGCGTGCGGGCAATGTCGTCCATCATCTGATTCATGGCCGGGTCATAGCTTCTCGAAGATCACGTTGTGGTTGGTGTAGATGCAGATGTCGGCGGCGATCTTCATTGCCTTTTTGGCGATCGCCTCGGCATCCAGGCCGTCGATATCGATGAGCGCGCGCGCCGCGGCCAGCGCGAAGCTGCCGCCGGAGCCGATGCCGATGAGCCCGTCCTCCGGCTCCAGCACGTCGCCCGATCCGGTCAGCACGAAGCTCGACTGCTTGTCCGCGACCGCCATCATGGCTTCGAGCCGGCGCAGGTACTTGTCCTGCCGCCAGTCCTTGGCCAGCTCCACGCAGGCGCGGGCGAGCTGTCCGGGATGCTTCTCCAGCTTGCCCTCCAGCCGCTCGAACAGGGTCAGGGCGTCGGCGGTCGAGCCGGCGAACCCGGCGATCACCTCGTATGCCCCGCCGGGGCCGCGCCCCTCGCCCTTGGTCAGGCGCCGCAGCTTGCGCGCGTTGGATTTCATCACGGTATTGCCGACGCTGACCTGGCCGTCGCCGGCCAGCACCACGTCCTTGTCCTTGCGCACCAGCAGGATGGTCGTGCCGTGCCAGGGCGCAAGCCCATGCCGGGCCTTGTCGTCGCTCTCGCTCATGCCTAGGAAATAGGCGCACGGCGTTAACGAATCAAGTGAACTCCCCACCTTGCCGCAGGGGAGCCATAGTCCCTTGGCATTCCTATCCTGTCGCTGCTACAAGGCGCGCCCAGATCAATGGGAGCTGGTGGGCATGGCCCGGCAAACCTCGAGACAGGGCAAGGTCGAGCGCAAGACCAAGGAGACGGCGATCGCGGTTTCCGTCGATCTCGACGGCGCCGGCCGGTCGGAGATCGCGACCGGGATCGGGTTCCTCGACCACATGCTGGACCAGCTTTCGCGCCATTCCCTGATCGACCTCACGGTCAAGGCGAAGGGCGACCTCCACATCGACTTCCACCACACCACGGAAGACACCGGCATCGCGATCGGCGAGGCGGTGGCGAAGGCGCTGGGCGAGCGCACCGGCATCCGCCGCTGGGGCGAGGCGACGGTGCCGATGGACGAGACCCTGACCCGGGTGGCGCTCGATGCCTCCAACCGCCCGTACCTGATCTGGAAGGTGAAGTTCTCCAAGCCCAAGCTGGGCGAGATGGATACGGAGCTGTTCAAGGAATGGTTCCAGGCTTTCGCCCAGCACGCCGGCCTCACGCTGCATGTCGAGAACCTCTACGGCGAGAACAACCACCACATCGTGGAAAGCTGCTTCAAGGGCCTCGCCCGCGCCCTGCGCCAGGCGATCGAGATCGACCCCCGCAAGGCCGACGCCGTGCCATCGACCAAGGGGGTGCTGTGAGCCAGATGTCAGAAGTCAGAAGTCAGAAGCCCGTTCGTGTTCTCCCTCTCCCAACATGCGGGGCTATCGCACATGAGCGAATCTCTCCCCCGCTTGTGGGGGAAGGATGCGGAGCCTTAGCGAGCGCAGCGAGCTTAGGCGGAGCTGGATGGGGGGTGACGTCGCACAATCGTCGAAGGGAAGCGCTCGGAAAATACGGCGCCGGCGCACTCTGTCGTGGCAAGCACTTCGAGATTTCTTCGCTGGCGTGGTGCGGCGGCACCCCCCATCCCGACCTTCCCCCACAAGGGGGGAAGGGGCTCACCGCGTGTGTCTCTTCGTCCATACATTTGACATGCGATAACCCTTCCCCAGCTTGGGGGAGTGGATTGCAGCACGTGTTTTGGCGCGCTGTCGTGCAAATCCACCGCGCTCATCCCAGCTGACCGGACCCCATCGAGATGCAAGTTGTCATCGTCGATTACGGGGCCGGGAACCTCCGCTCCGCGGAGAAGGCGTTGGCAGCCGCTGCCGACGGCGCCGCGCGCATCCTCGTGACCTCCGACCCCGAGACGGTGCGCAGGGCGGACCGCGTCGTGCTGCCGGGGGTCGGCGCGTTCGCGGACTGCAGGCGCGGGCTGGACGCGCTGCCGGGCATGGTCGAGGCGCTGCAAGAAACAATCCTGAATCAAGCGCGCCCGTTCCTCGGCATCTGCGTCGGCATGCAATTGATGGCGAGCTGGGGCGTCGAGTTCGGCGAACACAGGGGCCTCGACTGGATCGAGGGCAAGGTGGTGGCGCTGGACCCGGCCGACAAATCGCTGCGCATCCCGCAGATGGGCTGGAACGATCTCAATCTCACCGGCGTTGCTCACCCGGCGCTGAGCGCGACCCCGAGCGGCGAGCATGCCTATTTCGTCCATTCCTATCATTTCGTTGCCGAGCGGGCCGAGGATGTGCTGGCCACCGTGGAGTACGGCGGACCTGTGACGGCCATCATCGGCCGCGACAATCTCCTCGGCGTACAATTTCATCCCGAAAAAAGTCAGCAGGCCGGCTTGAAACTGCTGGCGGGCTTTCTGAAGTGGACTCCATGACATGAGTGAAATGCCAAAACCGGATACCAGGGTCGAGATTGCCGCCAAGCTCACGCGCGGCGACCTCTCCGACCTGTGCCAGGCCGCCGAGGACGCGATCGAGGCCGGCGGCGGGTTCGGCTGGCTGAAGCCGCCGCGCCGCGATGTGATGGAAGCCTATTGGAAGGGCGTGCTGCTGGTGCCGGAGCGTGCGCTCATCCTCGGGCGCCTGGACAACGTCATCGTGGGCTCGGCCCAGCTCGTGCGGCCAACCCGAAACAACGAGGCGCAGGCCCATAGCGGGCACCTCACCACCAGCTTCATGGCGCCGTGGGCGCGCGGCCACGGCCTCGCCCGCATGATCGCGGAGGCGGTGGAGAACCATGCCCGCAAGCTCGGCCTGCGCGTGCTCAATCTCGACGTGCGCGAGACCCAGGAGGCGGCGATCACGCTCTACCGCTCCCTCGGCTATCACGAGGTCGGCCGGCACCCGCACTATGCGCGGGTCAACGGCGTCCATGTCGCCGGCCTCTATTTCTGGAAGGACCTGAGCGCGAACGGGAACGGCAACGGGGCTCATTCGTGATCCTGTTCCCGGCGATCGACCTCAAGGACGGGCAATGCGTGCGCCTGGTCAAGGGCGACATGCAACAGGCGACGGTCTTCAATCCCGATCCCGCGGACCAGGCGCGCCGCTTCGCGGAATCCGGCGCCGAGTGGCTGCATCTGGTCGATCTCAACGGCGCCTTCGCCGGCAAGCCGGTGAACGCCGCGGCGGTCGAGGCGATCCTGCACTCTGTGAAAATTCCCGTGCAGCTCGGCGGCGGCATCCGCGATCTCGCCCGCATCGCGGACTGGTTTGCGCGCGGCATTGCGCGCGTGATCCTCGGCACCGCCGCGCTCAAGGACCCGGCGCTGGTGAAGGAGGCCTGCCGCAAGTTCCCCGGCCGGATCGCCGTCGCCATCGACGCCAAGGGCGGCAAGGTCGCGGTCGAAGGCTGGGCGGAGACCAGCGACGTCGCGGCCCTCGACCTCGCGCGCAAGTTCGAGGATGCGGGCGTCGCCGTCCTCGTCTTCACCGACATCGACCGCGACGGGCTCCTTCAGGGCGTCAACCTCGAGAGCACGGCCGCGCTCGCGCGCAGCGTCTCGGTCCCGGTCATTGCCTCGGGCGGCGTCTCCTCGCTCGCGGACATCGAAGCGCTGCTGAAGATCGCGCCCAGCACACGCACCTATGGCGGCGGCCTCATCGGCGTCATCTCCGGCCGCGCGCTGTACGACGGAAGCCTCGACCTCGGCCAAGCGCTGAAGCGGCTGAAAGAGGCGGCGTGATGCTCGTGCCGCTCTCTTGCTCAACAAAAGACCCCCTCCCCCGAGCCGGGGGAGGGAGCTTCTGCGTATGGGGCAAGGACGCGCGCTCATGCTGAAAATGCGCGTCATCCCCTGCCTCGACGTGAAGGACGGACGCACGGTCAAGGGCGTCAATTTCGTGAACCTCAAGGATGCCGGCGATCCGGTGGACCAGGCGAAGCTCTACGACGAGGCCGGCGCGGACGAGCTCTGCTTCCTCGACATAACCGCGTCCCAGGAGAACCGCGGCACCCTCTACGACGTGGTTGCCAAGACCGCGGCGGCCTGCTTCATGCCGCTGACGGTCGGCGGCGGCGTGCGCAAAATCGAAGACATCCGCCGGTTGCTGCTGGCCGGCGCGGACAAGGTCTCCATCAACACCGCCGCGGTGAAGGAGCCGGAATTCGTGCGCCAGGCGGCCGAGAAGTTCGGATCGCAATGCATCACCGTCTCGATCGACGCCAAGCGGGTCGCGCCGGACCGCTATGAGATCTTCACTCACGGCGGCCGCAACCCGACCGGCATCGACGCGGTCGCCTTCGCGCGCCAGGTGACGGAGCTCGGCGCCGGCGAGCTGCTGGTCACCTCGATGGACCGCGACGGCACGCGGCAGGGCTACAACATTCCGCTGACCCGCGCGATCGCCGATGCGGTGCGCGTGCCGGTGATCGCCTCCGGCGGCGTCGGCACGCTCGATCACCTGGTCGAAGGCATCCGCGACGGCCACGCCAC
Organism: Dongiaceae bacterium; assembly: GCA_035699005.1. GTDB lineage: Bacteria > Pseudomonadota > Alphaproteobacteria > Dongiales > Dongiaceae > Dongia_A. The sequence continues at coordinate 3,411 of DASSBF010000109.1, read as the reverse complement.
CGCCGTCCTCGCCGCCTCGATCTTTCATTTCGGCGAATTCACGATCGGCGAAGCGAAGGCACACATGGCAAGGGCCGGACTGGCCGTCCGGCTCGGAAGTCAGAAGTCAGAAGACAGAAGTCAGAAAGAGCCTATCATCTGACTTCCGACTTCTGACTTCTGGCGGCTAGGAGCACGACATGAGCGACGACACGGAATCAGCCGCCATCCTCCAGCGCCTCTACGCCACCATCGCCGCGCGCAAGACCGCCGACCCGGGCGGCTCCTACACCGCCAAGCTGCTGCAGCAGGGGCGCGCGCGCATCGCGCAGAAGATGGGCGAGGAGGCGGTCGAAACCGCCATCGCCGCGGTCGCCAAGGACAGCGATGCGGTGGTCGCCGAGAGCGCCGACCTCATCTATCACCTGCTGGTGCTGTGGGCCGATTGCGGCATCGAGCCGGCGGAGGTGTGGAAGAAGCTGGCGGCGCGCGAAGGCACGTCGGGGCTGGCGGAGAAGGCCTCGCGCCCGCCGGTGGCGCCGGGCGACTGGCGCGGCGACTGAAGGGAAGCATCGCGATGAGCTATGACACCGACAACGTATTCGCCAGGATCCTGCGCGGCGAGATCCCCTGCGCCAGGCTCTACGAGGACGAGCATGTCCTCGCCTTCAAGGACATCCGTCCGCAGGCCAAGGTGCACGCGCTGGTGATCCCGAAAGGCGCCTACGTCTCGGCCCAGGATTTCGGCGAGAAGGCGAGCGATGCGGAGATCGCCGCCGTCCAGCGCGCGATCTCGAGGATCGCCGCCGAGCTCGGCGTCGCCGAGACCGGCTACCGCCTGATCGCCAACAGCGGCGCCCACGGCCACCAGGACGTGCCGCACTACCACGTCCACATCCTCGGCGGCCAGCCGATGGGCAAGATGGTGAACCTGCCGTAGCGGGCGCGTAAGCTCGATGCCAACGAAGCGGAAAGAATTTCCCCCTCTCCCCTCGCGGGAGAGGGCTGCGTAGGCTTAGCGAGCGTGAGCGAGCTTAGCCGGAGCTGGGTGAGGGGGCCGCGCCGGAGGCGCGCAGCGCGCGAGCGCTGTAGTCGCAAGAAGCTACATGATCTGCCCAGGCGCTCTTGCGAGCGCGTGCCTGCCGGCACGCGTTCCCCTCATCCAGCTTCGCCTAGGCTCGCTCCGCTCGCCAAGGCTACGCAACCTTCTCCCGCAAGGGGAGAAGGGGCAGATCACGGCTTGGCATCGGTCATAGACAAGGCGACAACAAACAGCACCATCGCCGCGACGCACGCGACGGTGCGCAGGTGGTTCCAGCGGGTCCAGCGGCGGACGTAATCCGACCAGCGGCGCGCGCTCTCGGCCGCGTCGGCATCGAGCGCGGTGAGCGCGTTGTTCAGCGGCACGTTGCCGCGCATGGTCACGAGGATCGAGCCGGCGAGATAGATCACACCGCCCGCGAGCCCACAGGCCGTGCCGGGACCGCTCCAGCGCCAAAGCGCCACCACAATCGCCAGGACGGAGACGACCCCCGTCCCCATGAAGATCGACAGGAACAGCGGGTTGAGCACGGTGATGTTGATCGCCTGCATGGCGCGCGCGCCCTCCGCCGGAGCGATCCGCGCCAGCGCCGCCATCACGAAATTCGAGAACGCGAAGAAGGTGCCGGCCATCAAACCGCTGCCCAGCGCCGCCAGGACCAGCACCGCGACATAGAGCGTGCCCATGGGTCTCAGCTCCCCCCGAATTTCCGTACCGTTCATAGGGCGCGGGGGAAAGGAGGGCAAGGCGACTCCGCTCCGAGCCCCGCGGGCCAAGATTTCAGTCACAACCGACGGGCCAGCATCGAGAAGGCCGCTCCGCGGGCCGATTGTCAGGCCGCACGCCGGATGCTAGCGTAGCCGCCATCGTCCGACCCACAGCGGATCGGCCGGCAATCTCCGGATCCGGCCGCAATCAATCCCAACAACGCCGCGTGAGCCTCGACGACCGGGATGCCGGGCGGCCTCGCCCGCCATCCGGGAGGCAATCTTCAGGGAGACATACCGACATGCGCAAGACAGCCGCCTGGGCCGCAGCGTTAGCGGCCTTCGCCACAGTGGGCCTGCTCGCCGGGCCGGCCCCCGCCCAAGCCGAAACCGTGACCATCGCGCACTCCACCTGGGTCGGGTACGGCCCGCTCTACATCGCGCGCGACAAGGGCTTCTTCAAGGAGAACGGGGTCGATGTCGATCTCGTCGTCATGGAGGATCCGAAGGAGCGCTTCCCGACCCTGATGGCCGATCGCATCCAGATGATCGCCAGCACGGTCGACACCGCGCTGCTCTACATGAAGCAGCCGGACGACTACAAATACATCGTGGCGATCGACGATTCCAACGGCGGCGACGGCATCGTCGCCAACAAGGACATCAAGACGATCGCCGACCTCAAGGGCAAGCAGGTGGCGGTCAACGAGGGGTCGGTGTCCGAGTTCTACCTCAACGTCCTCTTGCAGAAGGCCGGCCTCAACGAATCCGACCTCAACGTCGTCAACATGACCGCCGCAGATGCCGGAACCGCCTTCGTCAGCAAGCAGGTCGATGCCGCCGTCACCTGGGAGCCGTGGCTGAGCCGCGGCAAGGCGACGGACTTTGGCCATCTGCTGGTCGACAGCTCGACCACGCCGGGCCTCATCACCGATGCGATCATCGTCAAGACCAGCTGGCTGAAGGACCACCAGAAGGAGGCCGCGGCCATCGTGAAGTCCTGGGAGCAGGCGGTCGCCTACTACAGGGCGCACCCGGACGAATCGATCGCCATCATGGCGAAGGGCGTCGGCGGCTGGCTCAAGGATCCGAAGGACTTCAAGGAGACGCTGCCCGGCATCAAGTTCTACGGCGAGGAGGACAACAAGGCGTTCTTCGGCACCAAGGACAAGCCCGGCCCGCTCTATGACACGGTCAAGGACGCGATCGACATCTGGTCGAGCAAGGGCAAGGTCCAGGTGAAGGCCACGCCCGAGCAGCTGATCGACTACAGCTTCGTGAACGGGTGATGCAGCCGGGCTTCGACGGCTACTTCGCCCCCAAGAAGGAGATCCCCCGGCGCGCTTACCTGACGGTGAGCGCGCTGGTGGCGCTCGTGACCTTCGGGTTCTGGTGCCTGCTGTCCTATGGCGGGCTGGTGCGAACCGACTTCCTGCCGACCCCGACGGCCGTCGTCCGGGCCGCGATCGAGGGCATCGCGGACGGCACGCTCTTGCGGGACACCGCGGTCAGCGTGAGCGAGATCATGTCCGGCTTCCTGCTGGCCTCGATCTTCTCCGTGCCGCTCGGCATCCTGATGGGCAGCTTCAAGATCGTGGAGGCCGCGCTCGAGCCCATCACCAACTTCGTGCGCTATCTCCCGGTCTCCGCGCTGATCCCGCTGCTGATCTTGTGGGTCGGCAT
>DASSBF010000108.1:0-3526 GCA_035699005.1 Dongiaceae bacterium | reverse complement strand
CGGCAGCGCCTACGCCGGGCTCGAGCGGCGTTTCCGCCGCCTGTCCGCCCTGCAGGAAGCGGGCGGCATGCTGCATTGGGACATGTCGACCATGATGCCCGATGGCGGCCGCCCGGCGCGAGCCGAGCAGCTCGCGGCCCTTGGGGTCATCTGCCACGAGATCCTGACGGATGCGAAAACCGGCGATCTGCTCGACGCGGCCGAGGCGGAGAACGGTGCCCTCAACGACTGGCAGCGCGCGAACCTCAAGGAGATGCGGCGCGCCCACACCCATGCGACCGCGATCGGGTCCGATCTGGTCGAAGCGATGAGCAAGGCGGCGACGGCGTGCGAAGCCGCATGGCGCGAGGCGCGGCCCAAGGGCGATTTCGCGCTGGTCCGGCCGTTGCTGTCGGAAGTGCTGAACCTCGCCCGTCAGGCGGCGGCGGCCAAGGCGGGGAAGCTCGGCTGCAGCCCCTACGAGGCGCTGATGGACCAGTACGAGCCCGGCGCGCGCGAGGCGGAGATCGACGGGGTGTTCGCCGATTACGGCGCCTTCCTGCCGGATTTCCTGCCGCGCGTGCTGGAGCATCAGGCCCGCCAGGGCGTGCCGGTCATGCCGCAGGGCCCGTTCCCGCCCGCGGTGCAGAAGGAGCTGGCGAAGCGCGTGATGGCGGTGCTCGGCTTCGACTTCGCGCACGGGCGGCTGGACGAGAGCCTGCATCCCTTCTGCAGCGGCGTGCCCGAGGATGTGCGCATCACCACCCGGTACACCGAGGACCAGTTCATCCAGGCGCTGATGGGCGTGATCCACGAGACCGGCCACGCGCTCTATGAGCGCAACCTGCCCGGCGAATGGCGCCTGCAGCCGGTCGGCGTCGCGCGCGGCATGACGGTGCACGAAAGCCAGTCGCTGCTGATGGAGATGCAGGCGGCGCGCAGCGCGCAGTTCTGCCGCTATCTGTCCGGCCTGCTGCGCCAGACGTTTCCGGGGAATGACGGGGCGCTGTCGGCCGACAACCTGCGCCGGCTCTACAGCCGCGTGGAGCCAGGCTTCATCCGCGTCGATGCGGACGAGGTGACCTATCCGGCGCACGTCATCCTGCGCTACCGGATCGAGAAGGCATTGTTCCGGGACGAGCTCCAGCTCGCCGACGTGCCGCAGGTCTGGCGCGAGGAGTTCGGGAAACTGCTCGGCCTCGACGTGCCCTCGGATCGCGAAGGCAGCCTGCAGGACGTGCACTGGTTCGAAGGATCGTTCGGCTATTTCCCCTGCTACAGCCTGGGCGCGATGACCGCCGCGCAACTGTTCGAAGCCGCCTGCAAGGCGCATCCGGACATCCTGGACGAAATCGAGCAGGGCAGGTTCGCTACGCTCCAGGGCTGGCTCAAGGCCAAGGTCCACAGCCTCGGCTCCAGCCTCAGCACCGCTGAGATCGTGACCCGCGCCACCGGCCGCCCGCTCGACATCGCCGTGTTCAAGCGCCACCTGGAGCGGCGGTATCTGGGCTGAACGGGCGGTATCTGGGCTGAACGGGCGAACTCTCAGACACTTCCCCGCCACTCTCCACCGTCACCCCGGACAAGCCCTCGGGTCCGCGCTACGCGCGGCCCAAGGTCGGGCTCCGCGCGATCCGGGGTCCACTGCGCCGCTTGGCGCCGAGCCCATCCATGGACCCCGGATCACGCCGCTTCGCGGCTGTCCGGGGTGACGGAGGAGAGCGGGGACAGGCTGCCGGGCAAGGGAAGCATGCCGAAAAATTACGGGTTCCTTCCTGTTCTTGCGGGAAAGCCGGGGCGTCTCTAAGGTCTGGCCCAATTTCGGTCAAGGAACCTGGCCTTGCGCTATATCTCGACCCGCGGCGCCGCTCCGGCGCTTGGTTTCACCGATGTCCTGCTTGCCGGTTTGGCCCGTGACGGCGGGCTGTATGTGCCGGAATCCTGGCCGCGCCTCGATGCCGGCGAGATCCGCGCGCTGCGCGGCCTCCGCTACCAGGAGACCGCCTTTCGCATCATGCAGCCGTTCGTGGGCGGCGAGATCGCGGATGCCGACCTCAAGGCGATGATCGATGCGGCCTACGGCGCCTTCCGCCATCAGGCGGTCGTGCCGCTGAAGCAGCTCGACCACGATCTCTGGCTGATGGAGCTGTTCCACGGCCCGACGCTCGCTTTCAAGGACGTGGCGCTGCAGCTGGTGGGCCGGCTCTACGACCACGTGCTCGGCAAGCGCGGCGAGCGCGTCACCATCATCGGCGCGACCTCGGGCGACACCGGCTCCGCTGCGCTCGAAGCCTGCCGCGACCGCGCCGGCATCGATATTTTCATGCTGCACCCGAAGGGCCGCGTGTCGGAGGTGCAGCGCCGGCAGATGACGACCATCGACGCGCCCAACGTCTTCAACATCGCCATCGACGGCTCGTTCGACGATTGCCAGGACCTGGTCAAGGCGATGTTCAACGACCATGCCTTCCGCGATGCCATCCACATGTCGGCGGTGAACTCGATCAACTGGGCGCGCGTGATGGCGCAGGTGGTCTACTACGCCAGCGCGGCGGTGGCGCTGGGCGCGCCGGACCGGCAGATCGGCTTCGCGGTGCCGAGCGGCAATTTCGGCAACATCTTCGCGGGCTACGTCGCGCGCCAGATGGGCTTCGATCTCGCGCCCTTGATCGTCGGCGCCAACCGTAACGACATCCTGGCGCGATTCTTCACCACCGGCCGCATGGAGATCACCGCCGTCGAGCCGAGCCTCTCCCCCTCCATGGACATCCAGGTCTCCTCCAACCTCGAGCGGCTGCTGTTCGATCTCTACGATCGCGACGGCCCGCGCCTGGCGGCGGCGATGACCGGGTTCCGCCGGACAGGCCACTTGCAGGCGCCGAAGCAGACCTGGAGCCTGGTGGAGGGGTTGTTCCGCGCCGCCGCGCTGGACGATCCCGGCACGCTGCGCGTAATGGGAGAGCTTCATCGGACGACCGGCGAGCTGATCGACCCGCACAGCGCCATCGGCATCCATGTGGCGCGGAGCCGCCGGGCGGACCGGGAAACGCCGATCGTGGCGCTCGCCACGGCACATCCCGCCAAGTTCCCGGATGCCGTTGAGCAAGCCACTGGAATTCGCCCTCAATTGCCGGATTTCCTGGCCGACCTGCATGAACGGCCGGAGCGGATGGCCGGCTTGCCCAATGCGCTGCGGGCGGTGCAGGATTATGTCCTGTCGCACCGGCGCAATGATCGGAACAGTTGATGGACATTTCTTCTGCGGACAACGTCCGCGTCACCACCCTGCCCAATGGATTTCGCGTGGCGACCGACCGGATGGAGTCGGTAGAGACCGTTTCGCTCGGCGTCTGGGCCGGCGTCGGCACGCGCAACGAGCCGGCCGAGCATAACGGCGTCGCGCATTTGCTGGAGCACATGGCCTTCAAGGGCACGAAGCGGCGCAGCGCGCGCGACATCGTGGTGGAGATCGAGGATGTCGGCGGCTTCCTCAACGCCTATACCGGGCGCGAGCAGACCGCCTACTACGCCAAGGTGCTGGCGGAGG
>DASSBF010000107.1:0-3527 GCA_035699005.1 Dongiaceae bacterium | reverse complement strand
CGGTGATCGGCTGGCGGTGGCGGGGCTGGCTTATGGAGAATGTCGAGCGGGCGTCGGTGGGCGATGTTGAGCCGCACGAGGGCGACGAATGCGGAGGGCCGGGTGACGGCGGTCTGAGCCTGATGCGCGAGGCGCAGGAGCAGATAGGCGATCAGCGCGACATAGAGCTGGATGCGGATGGCGTTCTCGGATGTGCCGAGGAAACGGCGGATACGCAGGTTCTGCTTGATCCACTTGAAAAACAGTTCGATCTGCCAGCGCTGGCGGTAGAGCTCGGCTGCGCCCTCCGGGCCTTCTGCGCCTTCATTCGCGCCACTGGCGCGAATGATCGCTTCGCGACCGGCTTCGAAGCCTCGGCTGGGCTGTCGAGGTCGTTGGTGACGAGCCTGAGGGTTTTGGCGGGGGCGATGCGGACCGTGATCTCGCGCAGCGGTACGGCCATCGGATTGCGGCGCGAGCGCGCCATGCGCTCGGGCAGCCAGCCGATCCGCTCGGCCCGCACGGCGCCCTCGCCCGTGGCGGGTATCGTCTCGATGACGTTCTCCAGCCGCGTGTTGCCCTTGAGACGGGTGACGAAGCGGCAGTTCATGGCGTCGAGTTCGGCCCACCAGCCGAAGTCGTAATAGCCGAGATCGAAGATATAGGTGGCTCCAGGCGTAATCTCGCGGCGCTTCGCGGCGGTGATGTCATTCAATGTGGCCGGGGTGACTTCGGCCTGCAGCGGCGCCGCGGCGCCCGGATCGTAGACCAGGTGCAGCTTGGCGGCGGCGTGGCTGTCGCCGACCCGGGCCCAATCTGCCGACAGTCCCGTCAGGCGCACGGTGGTGGCGTCGAGGATGCGGGTGGCGTCGCGCATGTGTCGGCGCAGCGATTGCGCGGCGGCGCCCGCCATATGCTCGAAGAGCTCGGCGAACAGCGCCGCCGGCCGCGTGGCGTTGGCATCGGCCAGCGTGCTGCGCGCGGCCGGGCGCGCGCCGGCATGATGGAGCGGCGCCCGCTGGCTCGCCAGCCCCGCCTCGATCTCGCGCAGCGAAGTTGCCCCGGCCAGCTGCCCGTAGAGGAGCGCCAGCAACTGGCTCCGGCAGGTGAGCCGGCGCACGCTCCGATCGGCGCGGTGCTTCTCGACGAGCCCGTCGAAGACCGTCCACGGAACCCGCTTGGTCAACTCGTGAAAGACGCTATTGTGCTGGCGCATGGCATTGATCCCGACTTGGTCCCGAACGCGGTCAAACGTCTGGAACCCAGTAGAATCAATGTCATGCACCATGTCTACCCCCGCGAACCGGACAGCAGTGGGTCAGGCCGGGCGATGACGATGAGGTCCGGACCATCGCGCCGGTATCAGACGCCACGAACGGTCGCATTTTCTCGGATTCCCGAGTCATGGAGTCCCATGCCGCTGCTGTGGCGTGGGCCCGCCAGGGACACAGGGCGGCCGAGCCGCGGAAATACCATTTGCATTGTGCGGTTCGGCTTGGAAGAAACAGCCTGCTGCGAATGCAGGGGAGTGCGACCGCGATGGAGGATCGGCCAGGCGGCGGGGAGCTCATCCTCGAAGTCCGTGATCTGGTGAAAAGCTTCGGCGGCCTGCGCGCGATCGACCATTGCTCTCTCGGCGTCAGGGAAGGGACGATCACCGGCCTGATCGGCCCGAACGGCGCGGGCAAGACGACGCTCTTCAACCTGATCACCGGGTTCATCAAGCCGGATGCCGGCCAGGTGCTCGCCGATGGCCAGGACATCACCGGCCTGCCGCCGCACGACATCTTCGACCGGAGGATCTGCCGCACGTTCCAGATCCCGCGCGAGCACCAGACCATGACGGTGCTCGAGAACCTGATGCTGGTGACGCCCGGGCACCCGGGCGAGCGGTTCTGGAACTGCTGGCTGCGTCCCGGCCTCGTCCGCCGCGAGGAGCGCGCGCGGCGCGACCGCGCCTACGAGGTGCTGGAGTTCGTCGACCTGACCCGCCTCGCGCACGAATACGCCGGCAGGCTGTCCGGCGGACAGAAGAAGCTGCTGGAGCTCGCGCGCACGCTGATGACCGACCCGCGCCTCGTGCTGCTGGACGAGCCGGCGGCGGGCGTCAACCGCACGCTGATGAACCGGCTGGCCGAGAACATCGAGTATCTGCGCCGCGAGCGCGGCATCACCTTCCTGCTGATCGAGCACGACATGGACCTGGTGATGGAACTCTGCGATCCGGTCATCGTCATGAGCGAAGGGCACCAGCTGATGGAGGGCCGCCCGCAGGAGGTGCGCAGCGACCCGCGCGTGCTGGAGGCATATCTCGGTGGACAATATGGCGCTGCTTGAGGTCGCGAACGTCACCGCCGGCTATGGCGACAGCGAGATCCTGCGCGACGTCTCGATCGAGGTGCGCGAGGGCGAGATCGTCTCGATCATCGGCCCGAACGGGGCGGGCAAGTCGACGCTGATGAAGACGATCTTCGGCCTGCTCCACCCGCGCCAGGGCACGGTCACCTTCGAGGGGCGGGACATCTCGCGCCTGCAGCCATACCAGATCGTCGGCATCGGCATGTGCTACGTGCCGCAGGTCTCCAACATCTTCACCGAGCTGACCGTGTCGGAGAACCTCGAGATGGGAGCCTATCTCGCCGAGCGGAAGGTCATCGCAGAGCGCAAGGAGCGCATCTTCGCCTATTTCCCGCGCCTGAAGGAGCGCCGCAACCAGCGCGCCGGCAAGATGTCTGGCGGCGAGCGGCAGATGGTCGCCATGGGGAGCGCGCTGATGCTCGACCCGAAGCTCGTGCTGATGGACGAGCCATCGGCGGGGCTCTCGCCGAAGATGGTCGGCGTCATCTTCGAGCAGATCGAGAAGATCAACGAAAGCGGCCCGGCGATCCTGATCGTCGAGCAGAACGCGCGGCTCTCGCTGCAGATGGCCGATCGCGGTTACGTGCTCGCCAGCGGCGAGAACCGGTTCGAAGGCACTGGACAGGATCTCCTGAACGATCCGGAGGTCGGGCGCCTCTATCTCGGCGGCTGAAGGCGAAGGCAGGGCGGGGAGGGAAAGCGGATGGCGAGCATGGAGGCGGACGCCGGGTCGTCGGCGGCGGGGCTGGCCCGGCGGACCAACACCTTCATGCGCGGCCGCGTGGCGCTGGTCATCGTCCTCGTCCTGACGCTGGGGGCGTTCTGGATCCTCGGCCTCTGGAAGGGCTCGGCGGTGCCCGACCTCCTGTCGCTGACCGTCTGGGGCGTGATGTTGGGCGGTGTCATCTCGCTCGGCGCGATCGGCCTGACGCTGGTCTATGGCGTGCTCAAGTTCCCGAACTTCGCGCATGGCGCGCTGGTGACGCTCGGGGCCTATTTCGCCTACTCGATCGCCACGGTGCTGCCGCAGGGCGCGCCGCTCAGGCCATTCTCGTTCGGCTTCGAGCTGATCGTGGCGCTTCTCCTGTCGATGCCGATTGTCGCGGCCGTCGCCGTGGTGATGGACCGCGTTCTGTTCCGGCCGCTGCGTAATCGCGGCGCCTCGCTGGTGCTTTTCGCGATGGCCTCGC
>DASSBF010000106.1:0-15535 GCA_035699005.1 Dongiaceae bacterium | reverse complement strand
CGCAAGGTCTGCTCGGTCGAGAAGGCCAACGTGATGGAAAGCGGCGTGCTGTGGCGCGAGGAAGTCACGAAGCTGCATAAGGCCGAATACGGCGACGTCGAGCTCAGCCACATGTACGCCGACAACTGTGCCATGCAGCTGGTGCGGCAGCCCAAGCAGTTCGACGTGATCGTGACCGACAACCTGTTCGGCGACATGCTGAGTGATTGCGCTGCGATGCTGACCGGCTCGCTCGGCATGCTGCCCTCCGCCTCGCTCGGCGCGCCCGACGCGAACGGACGGCGCAAGGCGCTCTACGAGCCGGTCCATGGCACCGCGCCGGATATCGCGGGCAAGGATCTCGCCAATCCGCTGGCGTGCCTGCTCAGCCTCGCCATGATGTTCCGCTATTCCTTCGACCTCGCCGATGCCGCCAACCTGATCGAGCAGGCCGCGAAGAACGTGGTCGCCGCCGGTTTCCGCACCGGCGACATCATGGCCGCCGGCGCCACCCGGGTTTCGACCACGCGCATGGGCGACGAAATTCTGAAGGAGCTCGGTAACCTGGCGAGGTAGTCAGCCGACCGAAGTATTCATGGCCGTACGGGTTTCCGGCTGACGCGCGTCCTGCTGGAAGGCCCTCTCGGCTTGCGCCCCGTGCTTCTTCGAAGCAGATCCTGCACGTCGCTTGCCTTGACGAGCACTGTTCCGTCAGGCGGTACGGCATTGTGCAGGTACACTTCGCGCGCCATGCGCTCTATTTCCGATCGATGTCGACGGAAGGCTTCAATCCGTTCATCATCGGATCGTCCGACCGTTCCAAAATGGTCGGCCAGCGCCTCGCGACTGATCGCGCAGAGTACCCGCTCGCCTCCGCTGTCTTGCGCCGGAAAAGCGACGATGTCGCGATCGAGATCGTAGCTGGGCCGAGCGTCCGTGAAGTGGAGGTTGAGGCCTGGGACGATACTCCGGATCGTGCCGGCGACGCGTAGCACCTGGTCGCGGACCTTGGCCTCGACCACGCTCAGCCCCGTGGCGAGTAGGCGTTGCCATTTTGGCCCGCGGCCGAACGCTTCGTGCCACGCTTCAGGAAGGGCGCTGGCATTCTGCGATACAAGCACGCCAAGGAGTACTTCGGCCTGTTCAACATCTTTGTTGATTTTGGCCGGGTTCGCTTGCCGACGCTGAGCGAGGATCAATTTGTGCAACGCATATCGCTCCGGCGACGGCACGTTCACAAGTATTCCCGCGCCATACAGCACCGCCGCGCGCACTTCGTCGCGGATCAGGAAGTCCATGAGCCGCAGAGGTTGCGCGTGCGTTCCGATCGCGGGCAGATTGGTCGGCGCCTCCCGTTCCGGGCTGCGGCTCTCGGTCAGGATTTCGACACGAAAGCCGCTTGCGTTTGCATAGGTCGTCGCCGCCGCATCCTTTCGACTGTTCGGTACGGAGCGGAATGACGAATCCGACTTTTGCAGGATTTCCAGCAGCGGTGGCGTTCGTTCGTCCTTCGTGATGGCTACGGAAATCGCCGTGAACTGTGCGATATCGAGATCCTGTGTCTGCAGGGAGGAGCGGGGCAGGCGGACTCCGAGCATTGGGCCGTAGACCTGATAGGCCGCGGTGCCGACGAGGCGGGCCCGCATGCGGAAGACGCCGGCGTCAGCGAGTGTCTGAATGATGCGGCCGGCTTCTTCCGGTGGACCGCGCATGCCCGATTGACGAAGCATGGAGATCAGCCGTCGCCGCTCCCGGTAGTCGCTTTTTGCTCGACCGTGGCTGGCAATCCGATTTCTTGTTTCCTCCGTATCGGGGCCGACGTATTTGCGAGGCTGCTTGCCGGATGCGTTGCGGCTGCCTTGCTGAAAATACCAATAGTCTCGGCCTTTTACCGGAACGCGCACAAAACTTCCGTTCGGCGGAAATTCGGCCGCAAGGAGTATAACGGATTGCGGCCATGGCAGGTACCGCCTCGCTGGCAACGCAAACGCTCTATGCCGAGCTCGTCGACCGATGCGCGACGGCCGCGAAGGCCATATTATACTTATAACCAAGAAATAATTATAACAGCAGCTGGGGCGGCAAGCTGGCGCTATTCGGCGGCCGCACTTTCTTCCTTCCACCGCTTGAGGCCCAGCAGCTTCTCGCCCAGCGGCGTCAGCTGTGCGCGCTCGTAGCGCGTCTTCTCCCATTGCCGCGGGTCGCCGGGGTAGGCGAAGCCTTTGGGCGCCTCGCGGTCGCGCCAGGATCGGATGCGCCAGTTGCGGATCCCCTCATTGGACTCGAGCGCCGGCGCCATGGAAATGTACTGCGCCAGGCGGACTCGATTCTCCGAGCGGTTTGGCCGGATGCCGTGCGCGAGCAGGGTGTTGAAGATGAGCAGGTCGCCGGCCCGCATCGGCACGTTCACAACGTCGAACCCCGCGGTGTCGGGCACCCAGCCGTTGCGGCCGGCGGGTTGGGTCTCGCGCCACTGTTCCAGTGTGCGGAACAGTTCCGGCACGCATTGGAAGCCACCGACGTCCGGGTCGGTATCGGCCAGCGACAACACGCCCTGCACGCCGATCGGCAGCGGATCGAGGCGCGTGTCGGCATCCCAATGGATGAAGCCGGTGAAGCTGCGCTGATGGCGGTTGGGCGGGTTGAGATTGGCGCGGTCGATGGTGACCCAGAGCGCCTCCTGGTCCCAGATGTCGACGAATGCGTCGTGGACACGGGGCTGCTGGCGATTGTCCCACAGGTACTGGTGGTTATAGAGCTCCACCATCCCGCTGTTGTTGAGCTCCTTCATCTCGTTGTCGCGCAGCTGCGGCCGATACCAGCTCGACGGGTCTTTGGGATCCATCTCCTGGAACTCCCAGAGCAGGTCGACCAGCCGGCGCACGTTCTCAATCGGCACCGCGTTCTTCACCACCACGTAGCCCCAGGTCGTCCAGTGTTTCCAATCGGCCGGCGACAGCGCGCGCAGGGGCAGCTGCTTCTCGATGTCCTTCAGCTGCGTGGCCGCAACCGAATGGGCGGCAGGCTTGCCGTCGCCATGTCCGTAGCGGCCCATCGGCGCCTTCCTGATCCAGTTGTGCGGGCATGGCAGAGCAGGACTACCGCCCCATGTTCGCGCTGGCCGCCAAAAACATACACCATGTGTGTTCCGGCGCCATGCGCCGATAGGCGTGGCGGAGGGCGCCAGATCGGTCGTGCATCGGTCGTGCGCATTCCTCGGCTTGCCGGCCTGGGCCCGTCGGATCGCCGGCGGGCCTGATCCAGATCAAGCGCCGGGAACGAAATTGCGCTATGCTCGGTTGCAACCACAATAGAGAGGGTTGGGCCATGTCCTTCAAGCACGTCCTGGTTCCCTTGTTCGGGCTGGATTCGGACCGTTCCGCACTCGATGCGGCCCTGGCGGTGGCGCGGGTTCACAGTGCGCACATCCAGGCGCTGCATGCCGTTGCCGACCCCTTGAAGACGACACCTCTCATGGTGGACGTCGGCGTCGCGATCGCCGAGGTGGTGGCGGCCGCCGAACGCCATGCCGATGCGCGTGCGACCCAGGCCAAATCGGCCTTCGATGGCTGGGCGCGTGCGAGCAACGTGACCTTGAGCGACGAGCCGGACCTGGGCCATGCGGCGACCGCCGAGTTCCGCGCCGAGAAAGGCCAGGAATCGGAGCTGCTCGCCCGATTCGGGCGCCTCACCGACCTCATCATCATGGCGCGGCCCAGGTCGGAACAGGCGCTGGATCTGGTCGCGGTGGCGGTCGAGGATGCGCTGTTCTCGGCCGGCCGGCCGGTCCTGCTCACGCCGTCGGATTGCACGCCGGCGCAGCTGGAGGCGATGATCAAGGGCCCCGCCATCATCTCCTGGAACGGCAGCATCGAGGCGATCCGCTCCATCAGCGCGGCGCGCCCGCTGCTGGCCGGCAGGCCGCGCGTGCGCGTCATCAACGTGCAGGACGGCCATGCCGGCGTGCAATCGGCGGCCGATCTGGTGCACTACCTGGCTTGGCAGGGCGTCGCCGCCTCGGTCGGCGAAACCGGGGAGACCGGCAGCATCGCCGAGCGCCTGTTGACCGCCGCGCGCGAGGCGGAAGCCGGCCTGCTGGTGATGGGCGCCTACACCCACAGCCGGCTCAAGCACCTGGTGCTGGGCGGCGTCACCAGCCACATGATCGACGCCGCCACCATCCCGATCTTCATGACGCATTGACGCATCGCGGGCGTGCTGGTGGCCGTCACCATCCTCACCGACAGCGACGTGCTGGCGCTGGCGGACATGGGAGCCGCCATCGAGGCGGTAGGCCGCGCCTTCGAAGCGCGCGCTGCCGGCACGCTGGTGGCGCCGGCGCGCCACAGCGTAGCGTTTCGCGGGCTCGGCGACCTCACCTTCACCATCGGCGGCGTGACCGGCAGCAGCGCGCTGGCTGGCTTCCGCGTGTATGACACCTTCGATACCGGCGATGCGCCGCACACCCAGATCGTCGCGGTGTGGAATGCAAATGGCGGAGCCTTGCAAGGCATCATCCTCGGCGAGCGGCTGGGCGATCTGCGCACCGGCGCGATCGGCGGCCTCGCCATTCGGCACATGGCGCGGAGCGACGCGGCGACCCTCGGCCTGATCGGCAGCGGCGCGCAGGCTCGTACCCAGGTCGCGGCGGCCGCCGCGGTTCGCAGTCTGCGCAACGTCCGGGTTTACAGCCGCAAGGCAGAGAACCGCCGCGCGTTCGCCGATGAGATGGGCAAGAAACTCGACCTCGACATCACGCCGGTCGGCACGGCGCGCGAAGCCGTCGTCGGCGCGGACATCGTCATCTGCGCCACCAGCAGCGGCACGCCGGTGATGGAGGCAGGCTGGCTGGCGCCCGGGGCGCACGTCAACATGCTCGGTCGCAAGACCAGGGAGCGACACGAACTCGGCATCGACGTGGCCGAGCGGGCTGCCGTCATTGCGACCGATTCGCCGGCGCAGGCCCGGGCCTATGGCGCGCCTTTCTTCCTCGAAGGCACGCCGCACCTTGCGCGCATGGTCGATCTCGCCGACCTGATCGCGGGCAAGGCGGCAGGGCGCGCGTCGCCGGACGCCGTCACCCTGTTCTGCTCGGTGGGCCTAGCGGGTACCGAAGTGCTGGTCGGCGACGCGCTGCTCAAGGCATGGCAGCGGCGGCATACTTAGGTCATTGGAGGTATCGCATGCTCTACAAAGGCAGCTGCCACTGCGGGAACATTTCCTTCGAGGTCGAAGGCGAGCTCACCCAGGTCGTTGCCTGCAATTGCTCGATCTGCTCGCGCAAGGGCGCGCTGCTGTGGGCCGTGCCGCGGGACGCGCTCCGCCTCAAGGGTTCGGGTGAGGGCATCGGGCGCTATACCTTCAACAACCACGTCATCGCGCACAGGTTCTGCCGGACCTGCGGCATGCACCCCTATGCCGAGGATGGTGCGTCGAAGGACGAGCGGACCGCCTATATCAACGTCCGCTGCCTGGAAGGCATAGACCCGGCATCCGTCCCGGTGATCGAATTCGACGGCCGTTCGATGTGATGTCGGATCGGCCGTTGCTCGTTCGTCGTCCAGGTAAGGAAAGAACGAACGGAGCGCACTCATGAGACAGCTGATCCTGAAGATGTCGATGTCGGTTGATGGTTTCGTCGGCGGCCCGAACGGCGAAATCGACTGGTTTTTCAAGGGCTATGATGCCGGCGTGACGGATTGGGAGGTGGCGATCCTGTGGCAGGCGAGCGCCCACCTGATGGGCAGCCGCACCTTTCGCGACATGGTGGCCTACTGGCCGACCTCGACCGAGCCCTACGCCCCGCCGATGAACGAGATTCCCAAGGTGGTCTTTTCCAGGACCGGAGCAATCGGCCAGGGCACGACCACCCGAGCCCTGGAGGACGCAATCCGGGTGCGGACGGCAGCCGAGGCACCGGCCCCGTCCAACCTCTCGTCCTGGACCTCTCCTGCCATTGCGACCGGCGATCTGGCGGAGGAGATCGCGCGGCTGAAGCAGCAGGACGGCAAGCCGCTGCTGGCCCATGGCGGCGCCGGTTTCGCACAGAGCCTGGTGAAGGAGGGGCTGGTCGACGAATACTGCCTGCTGGTCCACCCGGTCGCGCTGGGACGCGGGCTGCCGATCTTCTCAGGGCTGGCGACGCCGATCGACCTGAAGCTGGTCAGCGCAACCACCTTCGCGACCGGCGCCGTCGCACACACCTATCGGCCGGCCTGATCAGAGCTCGAGCCGCAGGCTCGCAGTGCCCTCCGCGGGGACGGCGCAGCAGATCAGCGCTTCGTCCGGCGCGACCTGGAACTCGGGCGGCTTCCGATAGGCGACGGCGCCGGCCAGGATCGGGGTGCGGCAGGTTCCGCAGCTGCCGCCGCGGCAACTGAATTCCGGTGCAAGGCCGCTGGCTTCCGCGAGCTCGAGCAGGGAGCCGCTCTTCGGCGTCCAAAGCGCGTCCTTGCCTGACCTGGCGAACACGACAGGCACCGGCTCCTTGGCGGGCACGGGGCCTGCCGCTGCGGCGCTGTCGGCGGTCCGCCGCAGCGACGCCGGCCCGAACGCTTCCGCGTGGATGCGCGCGTCGGCGACGTTGAGGCCGCGCAGCCCATCATAGAGCGACTGCATGAACGGCGCGGGACCGCACAGGTAGAAATCATAGTCGTCGAACGGCAGCGCCGCACGCAGCAGCGTCAGGTCGATCCGCCCAGCCGCCTCGTAGTCCTCGCCCTCGATTGCATCGGCCGTGTCGCTGAGCACGCGGATGAGGCGCACGGCGCCCCCGGCGCGCTGGGCAAGCGCGCGGACTTCCTGGTCGAACGCTCGCTCGGCCTTGGAGCGCGCGGCATAGAACAGCCAGGCCGGCCGGATCCGCCTGGTGCGCGCGCCTTCATAGATGATGTGGTGCAGCATCGCGAGCATCGGCGTGATTCCGATCCCGGCGGCCAGCAGCACGGCCGGGCGCTGCGCGGCCGCGTCGATCGTGAACTGGCCGGCCGGCGCGCGCGCTTCGATGATGTCTCCGACCTTCAGCGCGTGCAGGCGGCCGGACGCGCGGCCCTGGCGCTTGACGCTGATGCGGTAGACGCCGTCCGACGGCGGGCTCGACACGGTGTAGGTGCGCATGACCGGAGCAGTCCCGCCCGCCGGCTGCACGCGGACCGGCAGATGCTGGCCGGCCTGATGCGGCACGATGCCCGCGCCATCGGCCGGCTGGAGGTGGAACGAGCGGACAACCTCGCTTTCATCGACGATCCCGGCGATGCGGAACGGACGCCACTGCTTCGCCAGCGCCGCGGCGTGCAGGCGCCGTTCCACGTCCTCCCAGCTGCCGGTCAGCAGCGCGTTGGGCGACCAGCCATCCTGCTCGAAGCTCCAGCGCAGCGGCAGCGCGCCGGGGCGATGGACGATGCGGCGCGGCTTGAATTTCCACAGCCGCTCGGCGCCCTGGAAAGCCGCGATCTCCGGCGAATCCAGGATGACCTCGGCATCGCCAGACAGCTGCAGCAGGTCGCCGGTCTCGAAATCGGCGAACAGCAGGCCGCTCCTGGGATTGACCGCCAGATTGCCGAGGGTATTGAAATACCGATTGCCGGCAAAGTCCGGGATGGTCAGGACGCCATCATCGCCGATCCGCACGAAGCCTGGCCTGCCGCCGCGGTGAGAGACATCGACCTGCCGGCCGGCATCCGCCTGATCGACGTAGGACGCAACGAAGAAGGTGTCGGCTTCCGCGACCATGGCACGGGTGCGCGCATCGAGCCGGTCCAGAACCCGAGCCGCCCCGCCGGCGGCCGCGGCGGGGCTGCGCACGAAGCGGAACGCGCGGAGCTGGATGTATTGCGGGCAATTGCCGTAGCTCTGCTCGACGACGACGTCGAACGAATCTTCGCTCTTGCGCCGCACCAGCCCGTTCAGCCGGTTGCGCCGCCGGGTGTGCAGCTCGATGCCGAGCAGGCCGACCGAATCGCCGTCATCCAGGCCGGCATCCGCCGGATCGCGCGGATCGCGGGCGGCCGCGATGCGCAGCCGCGCGGGATCGGGAGAATGCAGGAATCCCGGCTTGCCGGACAGGATGGTGGCCCAGGCATCGCCCGCCGAATCGACCGTGCCGGCCAGGATGAAGGGCAGCTGCGGGAAGAACTCGCGATGCTGCTGGATCAGATGATCCCGCAGGACGCGCCCGCGCGCCGCCATCGTCTCCGCCACGCCGGCGCTGCGCTGGATCGCGATCTCGCCCGGATGCCAGGCGGATGCGGGATCATATGTCGTCGCGTTCGACATGGTCGCTCACGTTTTGGCGGCGAGCCCGACCGGCGACTTGCCGAACGCCACGAACCCCGGCAGCGCTTCGACGCGCGCCAGCCAGGCGTTGACGTTGCGATAGCCGGCGATCTCGACATTGCCCTCCGGCGCGCGCGCGATGTAGCTGTACAGCGCGACATCCGCAATCGTCGGATTCGCCGCCGCGATCCAACTCCGGTCCGCCAGCTCCGCGTCGATCAGCTTCAGCACGGCATGGGCGCGGGCGATCACCTCCTCGGGATTGAATTTGGCGCCGAGCAGGTTGACGAGGCGCGCCGCCGCCAGGCCGAAGGCGATCTGGCCGGCCGCTACGGACAGCCAGCGCTGCACCGCCGCCGCGCCGGCCGGCGTCTCCGGCAGCCAATCGGTCCGGCGGTACTTCTTCGCGAGATAGACCAGGATCGCATTCGAATCGGCGATGATCGTCCCGTCGTCGTCCAGCACCGGCACCTGGCCGAAGCGGTTCAGCTTCAGGAATTCCGGGGCCTTGTGCGCCCCGCCGGCGAGGTCGACCTCGACCAGCTCGTGGGGCACCTCGATGAAGGACAAGAACAGGCGGGCACGGTGGGCATGCCCCGATAGTGGGTGATGGTAGAGCTTCATCAGGCGCCTCCTCGGCTGCGCGCGGGCGGCATTGCCTCGCCGGCGCCGCTCAAAGATGATTATTTCATGAAAGATGGCTAGGTGAATTGCGCGGCAGTAACTATTCCATTTTTCGAGAGAGCAGGTGAACCGGCGTTCCGCCGGGTTTCCCGTCACTTTTCTGTCGACAGAACCCGGCCACCCTTGTAAAAGGGCCGCCGACCGGGGCCAATGCGGCCCCATTCAGGGATTCGTAACGTGATCCAGGCCGTGATCACCTTGAAGACCAGGAAGACCGCCGGCACCAAGACCGGGGGATGGAACGCGGCCTGACGGGATCACGATAGATCGGATGAAACCGGGGGCCGCAGCGAGATGCGGCCCTTTCTGCTTTTGGCGAAGGAGTGGCGATCATGGGTTACCGGGTAGCGGTGGTGGGCGGCACGGGCAATGTGGGCCGCGAGATGCTCCAGACGCTGGCGGAGCGCAACTTCCCGGTCGACGAGGTGATCCCGCTGGCGTCGCCGCGCTCGGTCGGCATGGAGGTCTCCTATGGCGAGGACGAGGTGCTGAAGGTGCGGCGGCTCGATGAGTTCAACTTCGAGGGCGTCGACATCGTGCTGTCCTCGCCCGGCGCCAAGGTCTCGGCGCAGTTCTCGCCCAAGGCCGCGGCGGCCGGCGCGATCGTGATCGACAACACGTCGTATTTCCGCATGGACCCCGACGTGCCGCTGGTGGTGCCGGAGGTCAACGCACACGCCATCGCCGAGTACAAGAAGAAGAACATCATCGCCAACCCGAACTGCTCCACGATCCAGATGGTGGTGGCGCTGAAGCCGCTGCACGACGCGGCGCATATCAGGCGGGTGGTGGTCGCGACCTACCAGTCGGTGTCGGGCGGCGGCAAGGATGCGATGGACGAGCTGTTCAACCAGACGCGCGGCATCTACATGAACGCGCCGATGGAAAAGACCAAGTTCACCAAGCAGATCGCCTTCAACTGCATTCCCCACATCGACGTCTTCATGGACGACGGCTCGACCAAGGAGGAATGGAAGATGTCGGTCGAGACCCGGAAGATCCTCGACCCGAAGATCAAGGTCTCGGCCACCTGCGTGCGCGTGCCGGTGTTCGTCGGCCATGCCGAGGCGGTGAACGTGGAGTTCGAGAAGTCGCTCTCGGCCGAGGAGGCGCGCGCGATCCTGAAGTCCGCGCCGGGGATCGGCGTCGTCGATCACCGCGCCGACGAGGGCTACGTGACCCAGGTCGAGGCCGCCGGCGAGGACAAGGTCTATGTCAGCCGCATCCGCGAGGACGCCACCATCGAGAACGGCCTCTCGCTCTGGATAGTCGCCGACAACCTGCGCAAGGGCGCGGCGCTCAACGCGGTCCAGATCGCGGAAAAGCTGGTCAGCGACTATCTCAGCGGAAAAGCTGCGGCGTAGCCCCCAGGGATCAGGTATCAGGGATCAGTAATCAGAAGCTCTTCTGATACCTGATCCCTGATCCCTGATTACTGACAAATGGGCTCCGCCCATTTGTCCTGCGTCTGCACGATCAGCAGCTCGTCGGCATCCGCCTGCTCGGTCGCGGCGCAGATCACGTCCATCGCCCGCATCGCGAACCGGAGCGCGCCGGCCGCGTCGCGGTCGCGCACGTAGTGGCCGGTGAACAGCGCGGTGAAGGTGTCGCCGGTGCCGGCGACCCGCATCTTGCGGCGCGGCGCCTCGGCGCGGTGCACCGTGCCGCCTTCCAGCGCCAGCGCCGCGATGCGGTCCGGCCGGCCGGCGGGAATGCCGGTCGCCACCAGCACCTTGACCCTGGATGATTGCTGCAGGGCGCGCGCCGCCTCGAGCGCGGCTGCGCCGTCATTCACCGTCCGCCCGGTCAGGCGCGCGAGCTCGAAAATGTTGGGCAGCAGCACGTCGGCGATCGGCACCAGGTCGGTCGCGATGGTCTCCGCCAGGTCCGGCTTCACATAGAGCGCATCGTCGTCGCCCATCACCGGGTCGCAGGCGAAGATCGCGTGCGGCTTCTGCGCGCGGACGATGCCGGCCAGTTCCGCCGCCAGCCGCGCGGTATCCGCAGTGCCCAGATAGCCGGTCAGCAGCATGTCGACGTCGTCGAGATAGCCGAGTTCCCGGATCCCCTGGACCATTTCGCGCGCCTGCTCCGCCGGCACCGCGCGGCCGCGATAGGTCGGCTTGCCCAGATGGTTGGAGAAGAGGACGGTCGGCACCTGCCAGACCGCATGGCCCTGGCGCTGCAGCACAAACGCCGCAGCCGAGTTGCCGACGTGGCCATAGACGACCTGGGACTGGATGGAGAGGATGTTCATGAACAAGGCGGAACGCGGGCTGTGGCGGAAAGACGCCCGGTATCCTGATGATCGCCGCCCGCCTTGCAAGCGAAATCGCGACAGGTTCTGGGCGGGTTTGTCCGCCTACAATCGATGCGTCGCGGTGCGTCAGTCCGGCCGTCGCCTCAGTCCTTGTCGTACTCGTCATGGCGGCGCCACCAGATGCCCGCCTCGTTGCGCCCCCTGGGTGCGCGGTCGAGCCACTGGTACATTCCCCAGAGGCCGTCCAGGCCGCGCGCGTAGGTGGAATAGGTGTGATAGATGGCGCCGTCCTCGAGTGCGAACGCGCTCATGCCCGGCCGCTCGCGTGTGTATGTGGCCACGTCGGTTCCGGTCGTGGCCGCCATCTGCGCGACCGGCCCCTGCTCGCCGGGCGACGGCCACTCCCGAACGGTCTTCCCTGCAAGCGGCCCGCGCGCCGGAGCCTCGCGCCGGTAGTTGTATTCGATGCCGCCAGCGCACTGCTGCTCCTCGCTGAACCAGACGTTGAAGTCGGCGTTGAAGTCGCTGCCGAGCGAGGACGCCCAGGGGAACATCCACCCCATCCGCCGCCTGAAGGCCTGCAGCTTCGCGAGCGGCGCCCGCGACACCGCCCAGAGCATCACGTCATGGTGGGCGAGGTGGACGGCAAACCCGTCGAATCCGTCCGCGATCGCCGAGCAGGACGGGCACCCGGCCGTGTAGTCGGGCCCGAACATGAAGTGGTAGATGAGGAGCTGCGAGCGACCTTTGAAGAGACCCGTGAGCGAGACGCCGCCGTCATCCGTTTCGAATCGGTATTCCTTGTCTACCCGGACCCATGGCAGCTCCTGCCGTCGCCGCGCCAGCTCGTCGCTGCGCCGCGTCAGCTCCTTCTCGGCTGCGAGCAGATCGATTCGCGCCGCCAGCCACTCTTCATGCGTCCCGGTCAGGTGCTGCGTCATCCTCGTTATCTCCTTCGTGCTGCTCCGGCGGCGGCAGCGTCATGGCAACGTCGCTGCCGCCGCGGACTTCGCCGTCATGCCGCGCCCGAGCGCTGCAGGGCCGCCAGCCGCTCTTCATACTTCGGCTGAAATTGGTGGAAGATCGCCATGAAGTCGATGGCGCCTCGGCCGGAGATGACCGAGCCCAGATTGTCGAGATAGGCATGCCAGCCGGCGCTGTGGGGCGTCAGCTCGCCCAACGGGAGGCCCGAATGGAGCAGCGTCAGCAGCACCTTCTCGCCCTTCTGCGCAAGCTCGAAGCGCACCTCGCCTTCCTCGCTGTCCCTGATCGAGCCGTCCGGCTGCCGGCGCCGCTGGATCCACGAGAAGGCGATCACGTGCGGCGCCCGGAACTCGCGGATGATTCCGTGGACGCCGCCCTTTCCGTCACCGCAGGTGCCGCCGCCGAAGCGCACGTCGACGGCGCCGCCGACGCGCGGCTCCAGCGTGACATCGGCGAACCAGGTCTTCAGCAGCTCCGGCTTCGTCAGGTAGTCCCATGCCAGCTCCATCGGGCCGGGCAGCAGGCGCTTGAATTCGACCGTGTGCATGTCGAGCAGCGATCCATCGTGGCTCATGGCTTTTTTCCCTTCTGCTTTCGCGGTTTGGAACTCGGTTTCCTGGTGGCTTCCGTCTTGCGGCGCTGCATCTGCCGCTCCAGCTCGTCGAGACGGGGAATCCAAAAGCGGCGAACGCTGGAGAGCCACTGTTCGATCTCGGCAAAGCCGGCCTGGTCGAGCGCATAGATGCGCCTCTGCCCGTCGACCCGCACGCGCACGATGCTCGCCTCCTTGAGGACTTTCAGATGCTGCGATACCGCCGGCGCGCTGATCTCGAACTCCGAACCGATCTCCCCGGCGGAGAGTTCCCGGCCCGCCAGCATTTCCACCATGCGGCGGCGGTTCGGATCGGCAAGGGCGATCATGGACTGCATGAGGTCTATACTGTAGCTATGACTTAATTAAGTCAAGCCTAAAATTACGAGGCAAAAAGGAACGCGCCGGCGAAGGCGCGTTGCGGTGGGTGGCCTGCGAGCGCTCTGGCCTAGTCGTGGGCGGCGTCCAGGTCGCTGGTCGCGATCTCGAATCTCAGAAGCCGCCGGTCGCCGCCATCGCCGCGATAGGTGACGCGCACGTGGGCATGGTCGCGGAGCGGCAATGCGACCAGCTCGGACTGCGGCAGGAGAAAGGAGAGGACCCGCAGCGTGCGATGGGTGTATTGGAACGCAACGCCGTTCACCGCGAAGTCCTGGCTGATCTCGACGAACAGCCCGTCCGGCGCCCGGTAGACGGCCGGGGCGTCGAGGCGCCCGGCCTCGACCGACATGCTGGTGGCATTCTGCGCGGAATTCTGGTCCTGCCACAGGCTCCAATACTGGAACAGCACCGCCGGCGCATAGGCGATGTAGCAGGCCCATAGGCTGATCTTGAGCGGGCGCGAGACGTGCCAGCTGCGCGCCTTCGCGACATGGGTGCAGGCGAGGATCAGCACCGGCGTTGCCAGCATGAGGATGAGAGGCAGCGCGGGCAGCGCCGCTGTCCCCGCATCGAGCACGGTCGTATATTCGGACTTCATCGAGCGCTCCCCCTGTCAGGCGATCGTCGCTGAATGTCCCCCGGAGGTCGTCACTATCTGCTAAGTTCTAAGAGGGCATTAACATTCGTTAGCATCCGATCTATCGGTGACATGAGCAGCTTTGCAGCGTCCGCATCGGCCACGTATGGTGCGGCGCCACAGGTGTGAGACGGCGCATGGCGATCAAGACCAACCCAGGCAATTTCTTCGAGGATTTCCGGCTGGGGCAGGAGATCGTGCATGCGGTGCCGCGCACCATCACCGTGGGCGACGTGGCGCTCTATGTCGGGCTCACCGGATCGCGCTTCGCGCTGCACTCGTCCGACGCGTTCGCGCAGGCGATCGGCTATGGCAAGGCGCCGGTCGACGACCTGCTGGTCTTTCACATGGTGTTCGGGCGGACAGTCGCCGACATTTCCCTGAATGCGATCGCCAATCTCGGCTACGCGCAATGCAGGTTCGGGGCGCCGGTCTATCCCGGCGACACGCTCCAGGCGCGCTCGACGGTGATCGGCCTCAAGGAGAATTCGAGCCGCGAGACCGGGATCGTCCATGTGCGCTCCATCGGGCGCAACCAGCGTGACGAGATCGTGCTCGACTACGTGCGCTGGGTGATGGTGCGGAAGCGCGACCGGGCGAAGGCGGCGCCCGGTCCGCACGTCCCCGACCTGGCCGGCGCAGTCGCGCCGGCGGACTTCTATATTCCGGCCGGGCTCCAGATGTCCGAATACGATCTCGCGCTCGCAGGCTCGTCCTCTTGCTGGGAGGACTACGCGAAAGGCGAGCGCATCGACCATGTCGACGGCATGACGCTGGAGGAGAGCGACCACATGACCGCGGCGCGGCTCTACCAGAACAATGCCAAGGTGCATTTCAACCAGCACAGCGAGGCCAAGGGGCGCTTCGGCAGGCGCCTCGTCTATGGCGGCCACATCATCAGCCTGGCGCGAGCGCTCAGCTTCAACGGCCTCGCCAACGCGTTCCGCGTGCTCGCGATCAACGGCGGCCGGCACGTCAATCCCAGCTTCGCCGGCGACACCATCTATGCCTGGAGCGAGGTTCTGGAGCGAATCGAGCTGCCGGGCCGCGGCGATGTCGGCGCCCTGCGCGTTAGGACGATCGCGACCAAGGACCATCCGTGCGCCGATTTTCCCGGCCCGGATGCCGATGGCGGATATCCGGTCGAGGTGGTGCTGGACCTCGACTACACGGCGCTGTTGCCGCGGCGGACGGCATGACGGTCTTGAATGAGCCATATGCCCGCGCCACATTTGACGCTGCACTGCAAAAACGCTAATCAGGCTGAAGCATCCTCTGGCGGCCGTTGCGTGGCCAGCGGCCCCATCTCCGGGACCTGGGCGACCAGGGCAAGACGATCATGGCTTCCCATCCGCGACCGGTAGCGCCGCATCTGCAGATCTATCGCCTTCAGCTCACCTCGGGCCTCTCTCTTCTGCATCGCGTCACCGGTATTTTCCTGGCAGTCGGTGTCCTTGCGCTGATCTATTGGCTGGTCGCGGCCGCCGCCAGCGCGCAAGCCTTCGACCAGGCACAGGCCCTTGCCGGCTCGATCATCGGCCGCATCGCGCTCTTCCTGTGGACCGGCGCATTCTTCTATCACCTGTTGAATGGCATCCGGCATCTCGCCTGGGATGCCATCTGGGGATATGACCTGCCCACCACCTATCGCACCGGCTGGAGCGTGTTGTTCGGAGCGGCGGTCCTGACGCTCGCGGCCTGGGCGCTCGGCTATTGGGCGCGGGGAGCGTTCTGATGAGCGCGG
>DASSBF010000105.1:0-4199 GCA_035699005.1 Dongiaceae bacterium | reverse complement strand
CGAGAAGACTCGAACTTCCACGGGTTGCCCCACAGCGACCTCAACGCTGCGCGTCTACCAGTTCCGCCACGACCGCATCAGAGCCCCCGAAAGGCGGGCCGCAGCCCTTGTCAGAAGCCGACCGGGGGAATAGCAAATCGGGACCCAGCGATCAAGCGCGGAAAAGACCTGGAAAGGCGCAAGACAATCAATGGAATGGCGGATTTCCGAGGAACCGGTGGAGTATCCCGCCGCGCTGGCGGCGATGGAGGCGCGGGTGGAGGCGATCCGCGCCGGCGCCGCCCCGGAGCTGGTCTGGCTGCTGGAGCACCCGCCGCTCTACACCGGAGGCACCAGCGCCAAGGTGGGCGATCTGCTGCAGCCCGGACGCTTCCCGGTCTACGAGACCGGGCGCGGCGGCCAATACACCTATCACGGGCCGGGACAGCGGGTGGCCTATGTGATGCTGGACCTCAAGGAGCGCGGACCGGATGTGCGGCGCTTCGTGCGCAAGCTCGAGGAATGGATCATCCGCACCCTCGCCCGCTTCAATCTCAAGGGCGAACGGCGCGAGGGCCGCGTCGGCATCTGGGTCGCCCATGACGGCCGCGAGGACAAGATCGCGGCGATCGGCGTGCGCGTGCGGCGCTGGGTGGCGTTCCACGGCATCGCGATCAACGTCGACCCGGACCTCAGCCACTTCGCCGGCATCGTGCCGTGCGGGATCACAGGCCAGACGCTCGGCGTCACCTCGCTCGCCCAGCTCGGCTACATCGTCTCGATGCCCGAGCTCGACATGGCCCTGCGGGCTGCGTTCGACGAGGTGTTCGAGGGAGATGTGCGCAACGCGGCACAGTGACTCTTCTCCTTTCCCCCTTGTGGGGGAAGGTTGCGTAGCCTTGGCGAGCGCCGCGAGCCTAGGCGAAGCGGGATGGGGGTGACGCGGCACGACCGTCGGGCTTGAAGCGCCGACAATCGCGCTGCCGACACGCTCTCTCATCCACCATCGTGCGACGGCACCCCCCATCCCAACCTTCCCCCACAAGGGGGGAAGGGGTTGTTAGTGGTGCACGTGCGCATAGAGGTAGCGCATGTTGCGCTTGCGGTTGTAGCTGAGCTGGTGGATCTCGACGACGAGCCGTGGGTCGACCCGCTTGACCGCCCCGATCATCGTCTCGCGCGGCAGCGACCAGGCGAGGCCGTGCAATTGCTGGCGGCGGCCGGTGTCTTCGAACTGCAAGAAAACCTGCGTCCGCATGTGCATCAGCCCCAGCACCTTCTTGAAGAAGTCGTCGAGTATCTGGTCGGGGATCTTGCCGCACACGTGCCAGGCGCCGATGAAGTCCGGCCGCGCCGCTTTGACCGCGGCTAGGCCGGCATCGTCGATCACGCGCAAAGAGGGACGCTTCTCGTTGTTCAACGTCCGCCCGATGTGGCGGATGCCCTCGTCGAGGAACTCCTGCGCAAGGTCGAGGCCCCAGAACCTGCCCGGCTCCAGCATCTGGATGATCGGCCGGCCGAGCCGCAGGCTGCCGCAGCCGTAATCGACGAAGGTGTGGTGCGGCTGCAGGCCGTGCCGGCGCAGCACCGTGATCATCTCGTCCTCGCCGCGCGCCGCCTTCGCGGTCGGGCCGATGGCCGGATGGGCACGCCCGGCCTTCAGCTTGCGGGTGACGACCCACGCGTAGTAGGTCTCGTAGGTCGCGAACGGATGGCGCATGCGCCAGAGCGGGTAGCGCAGATGGCGCCGGAAGAATTTCTTGAAGCGCATGTCGGCGATGGTCAGGCAGTGGGCACTTTACGGAAGCCTCGACCCGGATCGTCTTTCTGGAGCGTGATACGCACATCAGCCACCCGCGCGGAGTCCGGTCCACGATGGCAAGCCTGGATCATGTCGTCCACCTGGGTGGCGGGTCCGGCAAACACCGCTTCCACGGCCCCGTCGCGGCGGTTGCGCACCCAGCCGTCGAGGGCGCGGGCCTGCGCCTCCTGCACCGTCCAGGCGCGGAACCAGACGCCTTGGACCGTGCCGGAGATGAGAGCGTGAACGATCTTGCGGTCGGCCATCACGCGAACTCGACGATCACCTGATCGACGGAAAGGCTGTCGCCTGGCTTGGCGTGCAGCTTCGCGACCTTGCCGTCCCGCTCGGCGCGCAGCAGGTTTTCCATCTTCATCGCCTCGACCACCGCCAGTTCCTGGCCGGCCTTGATGTCCTGTCCTTCCTGCACCGCGACGGTGACCAGCAGCCCGGGCATCGGCGACAGCAGGAACTTCGACAGATCGGGCGGCGTCTTCTCCAGCATATGACCCGCCAGCCCCGCCGCGCGCGGAGACAGCACCATGACCTTCAACTGGGCGCCGGCATGCGCGAGTCGATAGCCGACGCCATCGCGGTCAACCTGCGCGATGATGGGCCGGTCGTCGATCCGGCCGCGATAGAGCGGATCGCCGATATTCCACGCGCTCACCAGCTCGCGGCTGCGCCTGCCGTCGATGACCGCGTGGCCCATGGCGGTCTCGACCACCGTGACCTCATGGTGCTCCTTGCCGATCTTCACCACCCACTTGCCGTTGGCGACCGGCGCGGCAGTCTTGAAGCGCGGCGCGCTCGCGACCGCCCTGCGCGCATAGCTCTGATGCACGACCGCGGCGATAGCAACCACGTCGCCCTTGGCTTCCTCCGGCAGATCGGCCCCGTGGAATCCATCGGGGAACTCTTCGGCAATGAAACCGGTCGTCAGCCGTCCGGCATGGAAGCGCGGATGCGCCATCAGCGCCGCCAGGAAGCCGACATTGTGGCCGAGGCCGCGGATATAGAAGGAATCCAGCGCCTCGCGCATCGCCACGATGGCAGCCGGCCGGTCCTCGCCATAGGTCACGAGCTTGGCGATCATCGGGTCGTAGAACATGCTGATCTCGGCGCCCTCATAGACGCCGCTGTCGACCCGCACCGCCGGACCCGCCGCCGGCTCGCGGTAGCGCACCAGGCGCCCGGTCGAGGGCAGGAAGCTGCGCAGCGGGTCCTCGGCGTAGACCCGCGCCTCGATCGCCCAGCCCCTGAGCTTCACGTCCGACTGCTTGATCTTCAGCTTCTCGCCGCCGGCGATCCGGATCATCTCCTCCACCAGGTCGAGGCCGGTCACCATCTCGGTCACCGGGTGCTCGACCTGCAGGCGGGTGTTCATCTCGAGGAAATAGAAGTTGCGCTTGGCATCGACGATGAATTCGACCGTGCCGGCGGACCTGTACTGCACCGCCCTGGCGAGCGCGACCGCCTCCTCGCCCATCGCGCGCCGGGTCTTCTCGTCGAGGAGCGGGCTCGGCGCCTCCTCGATCACCTTCTGGTGGCGGCGCTGGATCGAGCATTCGCGCTCGCCGAGATAGAGGCAGTTTCCGTGGCCGTCCGCCAGCACCTGGATCTCAATGTGGCGCGGGTCCTCGACGAACTTCTCGATGAACACCCGATCGTCGGCGAAGCTGGAGCGTGCTTCGTTGGTGGCGGAGCGGAAGCCGTCGCGCGACTCCTGGTCGTTGCGCGCGATGCGCATGCCCTTGCCGCCACCGCCGGCCGAGGCCTTGATCATGACCGGGTAGCCGATCTCGCGGGCGATCTTCACCGCCTCGTCGGCATCCCTGATGACGCCGAGATAGCCCGGAACCGAGCTCACTCCCGCTTCCCTCGCCAGCTTCTTGGATTCGATCTTGTCGCCCATCGCGGCGATGGCGTGGGCGTCGGGGCCGATGAAGGCGATGCCGGCCTCTTTCAGAGCCGCGGCGAACTTGCGGTTCTCCGACAGGAAACCATAGCCGGGATGCACCGCCTCGGCGCCAGTCTGCTTGCAGGCTTCGACGATCTTCTCGATCGAGAGATAACTTTGCGCCGCCGGCGCCGGGCCGATCGCCACCGCCTCGTCCGCCTCGCGCACATGCAGCGCATCGGCATCCGGCTCCGAGTAGACCGCCACGGTCCTGATTCCCATCGCCCGCGCGGTGCGAATGACCCGGCAGGCGATCTCGCCGCGGTTGGCGATGAGGATTTTAGTGAACATGCACCACTCCAACCGCAGAAGTCTCCTCTTCCCCCCTTGTGGGGGAAGGATGCGGAGCCTTAGCGAACGAAGTGAGCTTAGGCGAAGCTGGATGGGGGGTGACGCCGCACGAGCGGCGGGCGTGACGCACCTGAAGAACGCAGTGCCTGGATTCCCGGCTCCTATTCC
>DASSBF010000104.1:0-6362 GCA_035699005.1 Dongiaceae bacterium | reverse complement strand
CCGATTTGCTATTCCCCCGGTCGGCTTCTGACAAGGGCTGCGGCCCGCCTTTCGGGGGCTCTGATGCGGTCGTGGCGGAACTGGTAGACGCGCAGCGTTGAGGTCGCTGTGGGGCAACCCGTGGAAGTTCGAGTCTTCTCGACCGCACCAGCCTAACTCGCCCTGCCGGCCATAACATTCTGAAATAACTAAGAGATTTGGACCGGCACGGCCAGGCCGGCGGCTGGCATTGGCGGCGTCGAAGGCTATAATCCGGCGGTTTCCGACGGGCAGGGGACGTCATGGCAGACGACAACAAGAAGGCCGGCGACAATCTGAAGGCCGGGGCGCTCGAATACCACCGCCAGCCGCGCCCCGGAAAGCTCGCCATCGTCGCCACCAAGCCGCTCGCCAGCCAGCGCGACCTGGCGCTGGCCTATTCGCCGGGCGTGGCCTACGCGTGCGAGGCCATCGTCGCCGATCCCCATGCCGCCGCCGAGGTCACCGGCCGCGGCAACCTGATCGCCGTCATCACCAACGGCACGGCCGTGCTCGGCCTCGGTGCCATCGGCCCGCTGGCCGCCAAGCCGGTGATGGAAGGCAAGGCTGTGCTGTTCAAGAAGTTCGCCGACCTCGACGTGTTCGATATCGAGATCAACGAGACCGATCCAGACAAGCTGGTCGACGTGATCGCCAGCCTCGAGCCCACCTTCGGCGGCATCAACCTGGAAGACATCAAGGCCCCGGAATGCTTCGAGGTCGAAAGCAAGCTGAAGGCGCGCATGAATATCCCGGTCATGCACGACGACCAGCATGGCACCGCGATCATCGTGGCGGCCGCGCTGCTGAACGGCCTTCACGTGGTGGGCAAGAGCATCGACCAGGTGAAGCTGGTGGTTTCGGGAGCGGGCGCGGCGGCGTTGGCGTGCCTCGATCTGCTAGTGGAACTCGGTCTCAAGGTCGAGAACACGTTCGTCACCGATATTGTCGGCGTGGTCTATGAGGGCCGCACCGAGCTGATGGATCCGCGCAAGTCGCGCTATGCCAAGAAGACCAACGCGCGCACCCTGGCCGACGTGATCGGCGGGGCGGACATCTTTCTCGGCCTCTCCGCACCGCGCGTGCTGAAGCCGGAGATGGTGCGGCAGATGGGCAAGGACCCGCTCATCTTCGCGCTCGCCAACCCGACGCCGGAGATCCTGCCGGAGGAGGCCAAGACGGTGCGGCCCGATGCCATCATCGCGACCGGGCGCTCCGACTACCCGAACCAGGTCAACAACGTCGTCTGCTTCCCCTTCATCTTCCGCGGCGCGCTCGATGTCGGCGCGACCGCGATCAACCAGGAAATGAAGGTCGCCTGCGTCAAGGCGATCGCGGACCTCGCCAAGGCCGAAGCCTCCGACATCGTCGCCAATGCCTACGGCGGGGAGACGCCGGCCTTCGGGCGCGACTACCTGATCCCGCGGCCGTTCGATCCGCGCCTCATCGTGCAGATCGCGCCGGCGGTGGCCAAAGCGGCGATGGACAGCGGGGTTGCCACACGCCCCATCACCGACTGGCCGGCCTATCGCGACCGGCTGAACCAGTTCGTGTTCCGCTCCGGCCTTCTCATGAAGCCCCTGTTCGAGCGGGCGCGGCGCGACTGCAAGCGCGTCGTCTATGCCGAGGGCGAAGAAGAACGCGTGCTGCGCGCGGTCCAGACGGTCGTCGACGAGAAGCTGGCGCAGCCGATCCTGATCGGACGGCGCGCGGTCGTGGAGCGCCGGGTCGAGAAGCTGGGACTGCGGATTCGCGAGGGCAAGCATTTCGCCCTGGTCGATCCCGAGAGCGACCCGCGCTACAACGAATACTGGACCTTCTATCACAGCCTGACCGAGCGCAAGGGCGTGGCGCCGGACGATGCCCGCACCATCGTGCGCACGCGCTCGACCGTGATCGGCGCCCTGATGGTCCGCAAGCGCGAGGCGGATGCCTTGCTGTGCGGGACCGTCGGCCGCTTCCACGCGCACCTCGGCCACGTCAACGATTGCCTGGGGAAGGCGGCGAGCGTGCAGGGCTTCTCGACCCTGACGGCCCTGATCCTCCAGGCCGGGACGGTCTTCATCACCGACACCGAGGTGAAGGCCGATCCGACCGACCAGGAGATCGCGGAAATGGCGGTGCTGTCGGCGGAGGTGGTCCGGCGCTTCGGCATCGCGCCCAAGGCGGCCCTGCTGTCGCACTCCAATTTCGGCACCTCCAACGAGGACAGCGCGCGCAAGATGCGGCGCGCTCTCGGCCTCATCTTGCAGCGCGATGCGGAGCTGGAGGTCGAGGGCGAAATGCGGGCCGACAGCGCCTTGTTCGAGCCGCTGCGCGAGCGTCTGTTCCCCAACTCGCGCCTGAAGGGCAAGGCTAACCTGATGATCATGCCATCGCTCGACGCCGCCAATATCGCGCTCAACCTGCTGCGCGGCCTGGGCGAGGGGCAGACCATCGGTCCCATCCTGCTCGGCTGCGCGCGCCCCGCGCACATCCTGTCCGCCGCCGTGACCGTGCGCGGCATCATCAACATGACGGCCGTGGCCGCGGTCGAAGCCCAGGACCGCAAGCCGCATGGCCGGGCCTGAAACCGCCAAGCCCGAGCCCGAGGAGCAGGAGCATCCGGCGGTTGAGACGGCCGAGGAGGAAGAACTCTACGGCCCGTCCGAACAGCTGATGGAGAACGTCTCCGCCGCCCTGGCGGAGGGCGACATCCCGCAGGTCGAGGAGCTGATCGAGGACCTGCACCCGGCCGACGTCGCCGACCTGATCGAGCATCTCGAACCGGAAGAGCGCAAGCTTTTCGTCGAGATCACCCGCCACGTGATCGAGCCGGAGACCATCTCGCATCTCGACGAGACGGTGCGCGAGGAGGTGGTCGAGCAGCTCGGTCCCAAGGCGGTTGCGGAGGTGGTGAGCGGCCTCGATACCGACGACGCGGTCGAGTTGCTCGAGGATCTTGCGCCCGAGCAGCAGGAACGCGTGCTGCAGAGCGTACCGGCGGAAGACCGCGTGCTGCTGCAGCAGGGCCTGACCTTCCCGGAGGACAGCGCCGGCCGCCTGATGCAGCGCGAGCTGGTGGCAGTCCCCTCCCACTGGACGGTCGGCGAGACCATCGACTTCCTGCGCTCCGAGAAGGAACTCCCAGACGATTTCTACGACCTGTTCGTGGTGGATGCGATGCACAAGCCGGTCGGCTCCGTCCCCCTGTCGCGCGTGCTGCGCTCGCCGCGCCCGACCAGGCTGGCCGACATCATGGAGACCGAGCTGCGCCCGGTCTCGGCCGACATGGACCAGGAAGCGGTCGCCTACCGGTTCCGGCAATATGCCCTGGTGTCCGCGCCGGTGGTGGACGAGGCGGGTCGCCTGATCGGCGTAGTGACGGTGGACGACGTGGTGCGCGTGATCGACGAGGAGGCGGAAGAGGACCTGATGAAGATCGTCGGCGCCTCCGACACCGACTTCCACGCGCCGCCGCATATCATCGCGTGGCAGCGCGTGCGTTGGCTGGTCGTCACCCTGATCAACACCATGATCGCGGCCACGGTGATTTCGCAGTTCCAGGATACGATCCGGCACACCGTGGCGCTGGCCGTCCTGATGCCGATCGTGGCGGCGATGGGCGGCAACGCCGGCGTGCAGGTCATCACCGTAACGGTGCGGGCGCTGGCGACGCGCGACATCACGCCGCAAAGCAACCTGCTGCGCATCGTCGGCAAGGAGTTGATCGTCGCCTTTCTCAATGCCCTGGTGTTCGCGGCGATCCTGGGGGTCATCGCCGCCTGGTGGTTCGGCCACCGGGAATTGGGCTTCGTGCTGGCAGGCGCGATGATCTTCAACATGGTATGGGCCGGGATCGCCGGCACCCTCATCCCGCTGGTCATGGACCGCCTGGGATTCGATCCCGCAATCGGCGCGGGGCCGTTCCTCACCACCACCACCGACGTGCTCGGCTTCTTCTCGTTCCTGGGGCTCGCGACCTTGTTCCTGGTCTAGGAGGATGGCAGGATGCCGGTCTGCGCTCCGCAACCGCTCAGGTGAAGACCATGTCCCGCCAACTGATCTCCTCCGGCTCCAAGTTCGAGGCCGAAGCCTGCTATTCCCGCGCCGTCCTGGACGGCGATTTCGTGTTCGTCTCCGGCACGACCGGCTTCGACTATTCGACCATGACCATCTCGGCCGACGTGGCGGAGCAGACTCGCCAGACCTTCCGCAATATCGAGGCGGCGCTGCAAAAGGCCGGCTCGTCGCTGAAGGATGCGGTGCGCGTGACCTATTATGTCGTCAATGCGGACGACTGGCCGAAGGTCTATCCGGTGTTCAAGGAGTTCCTGGCCGAATCGCGCCCGGCATCCACGGCCCTCATCTGCGGCCTGATCGATCCGCGCATGAAGATCGAGATCGAAATCACCGCGCGCAAGAGATCGTGAGCTATGCATACCGGCACCGTCCTCGTCACCGGCGCGGGCCGCGGGCTGGGCCTCGAGTTCGCGCGGCAATATGCAGCCAACGGCTGGCGCGTGATCGCCTGCTGCCGCTCGCCGGACAAGGCGCCGGAGCTGAAAAAGCTCGGCCGTCACGTCGAGGCTCATGCGCTCGAGGTCACGTCGCAGGACTCGATCCGTCACCTTGCCAAGGCGCTGAATGGAACGCCGGTCGACGTGCTCATCAACAACGCCGGCCTGCATGGCGACCGCCGCGCGTTCGGCGAGACCGATGCCGCTCTGTGGAAACAGATTTTCGAGGTGAACACCATCGCGCCGTACCAGGTGCTGGCGGCGCTGGTCGAGAATGTGGCGGCCAGCACGCAGAAGAAGGTCGTGAACATCAGCAGCAAGGTGGGTTCGATGGGCGATGGACCGAGCGGCGGCACCTATGCCTATCGGAGCTCCAAGACCGCGCTCAACATGGTGATGGTCAACGCGGCGCACGAGCTGAGGAACCGCGGCATCACCATCCTGCTGATCCATCCCGGCTGGGTGCAGACCGACATGGGCGGCCCGACCGCGCCGGTCACGATCGAGCAGAGCATCACGGGTGTCAGACGCATCATCGACAAGGCGACACCGGCGGAGAGCGGGCATTTCTACGACTACACGGGGCGGCAGATCCCGTGGTGAGGAGCATCGCGGATGAAATGTGATGCAAAGGAAGATCGCCTCCTCCAAATGAGCGGTCAGTCGCATCTGATGAGGCAAGCCTCCGCGCTGAAACCCCTTCCCCCCTTGTGGGGGAAGGTTGGGATGGGGGGTGATGCAGCGCTGCGGCCCGGCTGTTTGGCGCTCTTGCGAGCGCGCGCGGCTATCGCCGCGCCACCTCCCATCCAGCTTCGCCTAAGCTCACGTCGTTCGCTAAGGCTCCGCATCCTTCCCCCACAAGGGGGGAAGGGGCTTCTTGCTGGAGGCCCGTTGTGAGCGCTGCCCAAGGAGACGTTTCATGATCCTGACCGAAGAGCAGCAGGCGATCGTCGACATGGCGCGCGCGTTTGCGGAGGGCGAGCTGAAACCGCACGCGACGGAATGGGAAGCGGCAGGGTACATTCCCGACGCGGTCGTCAAGAAGATGGGCGAGCTCGGCCTCATGGGCATGCTGGTGCCGGAGGAATGGGGCGGCGCCGGCGTGGATTACGGCACCTATGCGCTGGTGGTGGAGGAGCTTGCCGCCGGCGATGCCTCGGTCAGCACCCTCATGAGCGTGCACACCTCCGTCGTGTGCCTGCCGATCCTCAATTTCGGCACCGAGGCGCAGAAGCAGCGCTTCCTGCGGCCGCTCTCCACCGGCGGCATGGTCGGCGCCTTCTGCCTGACCGAGCCGGGGGCGGGATCGGATGCGGCGGCGATCAAGACGCGGGCGGTGCGCGATGGCGATTCCTATGTGCTGAACGGCAGCAAGCAGTTCATCTCCAACGGCAAGCGCTGCGGCGTCGCGCTGGTCATCGCGGTGACCGATCCTGCCGCCGGCAAGAGGGGAATCAGCGCCTTCCTGGTGCCGCAGGGCACCAAAGGCTTCGAGGTCGCGCGCCTGGAGAACAAGCTCGGACAGCGCGCCTCCGACACCGCGCAACTGGTGTTCCAGGATTGCCGCATCCCGGCCGACCTGCGGCTGGGCGAGGAAGGCGAGGGGTTGAAGATCGCGCTTGCCAACCTCGAGGGCGGGCGCATCGGCATCGCGGCCCAGGCGATCGGCATGGCGCGTGCGGCGCTCGATGAAGCGGTGAAGTACTCGAAAGAGCGCAAGACCTTCGGCAAGCCGATCGCCGAGCATCAGGCGATCGCCTTCCGCCTCTCGGACATGGCGACGCAGATCGAGGCCGCCCGCGCATTGACGCAGCATGCCTGCGCGGTCCGCGCCGGCGGCCAGCG
>DASSBF010000103.1:0-9294 GCA_035699005.1 Dongiaceae bacterium | reverse complement strand
AAACGCGGCGCCGACCTGCTCAATCACCCCTATCAGGTCTACCGACATGAAGTGTGAATCCGGTAGCCCAAGCTGGGGGAGGGTTAGGGTGGGGGTTGTTGGTTGCCACAAACTCAAAACTCGATCCCCTTCTGCGCCTTCACGCCGTCGCGGAAGGGGTGCTTGACCAGCTCCATCTCGGTCACCAGGTCGGCGATCGCGATCAGCTCGTCCTTGGCGTTGCGGCCAGTGACGATGACATGCTGGTCGGGGCGGCGCGCCGCGAGTGTCTCGACGATCTCTTCGATCGGGAGATAGTCGTAGCGCAGCGCGATGTTGAGCTCGTCCAGCAGCACCAGCCTGATGGCGGGATCGGCCATCATTTTCTTGCCTTCTTCCCACGCCGCACGCGCATGGGCGATGTCGCGGGCGCGGTCCTGGGTCTCCCAGGTGAAGCCTTCGCCCAGCGCCTTGATGGTGCAGAGCTCGGGGAACTTCTCCAGCACCCAGCGCTCGCCGGTGTCCCATCTGCCCTTGATGAACTGGATGACTCCGACCTTCATGCCGTGGCCGATGCAGCGCATGACCATCCCGAACGCCGCGGTCGACTTGCCCTTGCCCTTGCCGGTGTGAACGATCAGCAGGCCCTTCTCGATGGTCTTGCCCGCCATCATCTTGTCGCGCGCTTCCTTGCGCTTGGCGGATTTCTCGTCGGCGCGGCGGTTGATGTCGGCGTCGTCGGTCATGAGGCTGCTCGCGTGGTCAGGGTTCTGCCGGCCCAGTCGCCCAGACGGGCGTGTGCAGCATTTGATTTCGGCCGCCACAAATTGCGCTCCTGCGCTTCCAGGAGGCGCTCGGCGATCTCCTTGAGCGCGGCGGGATTGTGGCGCTCGATGAAAGCGCGCACTTCCTCGTCGCCGAGATAGGCATCGAACACCAGGTCGAAATGATGGTCCGCGACGCAGTCCGCCGTGGCGGCGAAGGCGAACAGGTAGTCGACGGTGGCCGCCATCTCGAACGCGCCCTTGTAGCCGTGGCGCATCACGCCTTTGATCCACTTGGGATTGACCACGCGCGCCCGCACGACACGCGCGATCTCTTCTTCCAGGCTGCGCACCTGCGGATTCTCGGGCCGCGAATGGTCGTTGTGCCAGACCTGCGCCTTGCGCCCGGTCAGGTGCTTGATGGTGGCGGCGAGGCCGCCTTCAAACTGGTAGTAATCGTCGCTGTCCAGCAAATCGTGCTCGCGGTTGTCCTGGTTGTGCAGCACCGCATCCACGCGGGCGAGGCGGCGCGAGAACGAGGATTGCGCCGCCTCGCCCGCCGCGCCGTTGCCATAGGCATAGCCGCCCCACGCCAGATAGGCGCGTGCGAAGTCGCCTTCGTCGGACCAGCCGCGCTCATCGATCAGCGCCTGCAGACCGGCGCCGTAGGCGCCTGGCTTGGAGCCGAACACCCGGAACGCCGCCTTGCGCCGCGCAACAGCCAGATCGATGCCTTGCGCTGTCAGTTCGGCGCTTTCGGCCCGCACGCGCGCGGCGATGGGATTGAGGTGCTCGGGCTCGTCCAGCTCCGCGACCGCGCGCACCGCGCTGTCGAACATGTCGATCTGCGCCGGGAAGGCATCGCGGAAGAATCCCGAGACGCGCAGCGTGACATCGACGCGTGGCCGGTCGAGCAGTGTCAGCGGCAGGATCTCGAAGCCCGCGACGCGGCCCGACGCGCCGGCATCCCAGGTCGGCCGGGCGCCGATCAGCGCCAGCGCCTGCGCGATGTCGTCGCCGCCGGTGCGCATGTTGGCCGTGCCCCACGCCGACAGCACCAACGCGCGCGGCCAGTTGCCGTGCTCCTGCCGATGCCGGTCGAGGACGAGGCCGGCCGACTTCCAGCCCAAGGTCCAGGCGCTCGGCGTCGGGATGGCACGGGTATCGACGGAATAGAAGTTGCGCCCAGTGGGCAGCGCATCGAGCCGGCCGCGTGTCGGCGCGCCGGACGCGCCCGGCGCCACGAAACGCCCCGCGAGGCCGCGCAGCAACCCATCCAGTTCCGCCTCTCCACAGCGATCGATGGTTGGCGCCAGATCCTGCGCGATGAACGCGAGCACAGTACTCGTGCGCGTCCAGGGGTCCGGGCACGCCTGCGCGCCGCCGACCAGCTTCAGGGCCAGCAGCTCCAGACGCTCGACCGTGTCTCCGATGCTGCGCCAGGCATCGCTGCTGACCTCCGACAGCGCCCCCGGCCGCGGACCAATCCATGCATCGCCCAGGCGCGCCGAAAGCGGATCGAATTCGTCTCCGAGCATCAGGTCCACAGCGAGCGCGCGGATCAGCGACTGGTCCCTGCCCTCGCCCTTGCCGCGCGGCAGGCGCGTGAGCGCGACCAGCAGCGCATCGCGTTCCTTGCCGGTGGGCGACCGGCCGAAAATGTGCAGGCCATCGCGGATCTGCAGCTCCTTCAGCTCGCAAAGCTGGTTGTCGAGCTTGGCCAGCGCCGCGTCCGCATCGTCGGCCTTGGTGATCCCGCAATCCGCCGCAAGGCCGGAGCCTCGCGCGAGGTCGAGAATGCGGTCGCGCAGCTCGCGGCAACGGCGCGGGTCGAGCTGCGAGGCTTCGTAGTATTCATCCACCAGCAGCTCGAGATCGCGCAAAGGGCCATAGCTCTCGGCGCGGGCGAGCGGCGGCGTCAAGTGATCGACGATGACGGCAGAGGCACGGCGCTTGGCCTGCGTGCCCTCGCCCGGGTCGTTGACGATGAACGGATAGAGGTGTGGCAGCGGCCCCAGCATCGCTTCGGGGTAGCACGCTTCGCTCAAGGCCAGCGCCTTGCCTGGCAGCCATTCGAGATTGCCGTGCTTGCCGAAATGCACAATGGCATCGACCCGTGCGACGTCCCGCAGGTACGTATAGAACGCGAGATAGCTATGCGGCGGCACCAGGTCGGGATCGTGGTACGACTTGACCGGGTCGATGTTGTAGCCGCGCGCCGGCTGGATGCCGACATAGACATTCTCGAGCCCGACGAGCGGCAGGCGAAAGGCGCCGGCGGTGCAATGGGGATCGTTCTCCATTTTGCCCCAGCGCTGCACGATTCCTTCGGGAATGTGCGCGAGATCGCGATACTCTTCTCCCCTCAATAACAAGTCCCCTTCCCCCCTTGTGGGGGAACGTCGGGATGGGGGGTGATGCAACGCTGCGCCCCCGACAATTGGCGCTCTGTCGAGCGCGCGCGGCTCACGCCGCGCTACCCCCCATCCAGCTCCGCCTAGGCTCGCGTCGCTCGCCAAGGTTCCGCATCCTTCCCCCACAAGGGGGGCAGGGATTTTCTCGTGGGATAGTGAATTGGTCGGGCCTTTGAGCAGCCGCGCGATCAATGCGTCGCCATCCGCTGGAACATATTCGATGGCATACCCCGCCGCCCGCATTGCCTTCAGCGCTTCGACCACGCCAGCCGGCGTGTCCAGGCCCACGCCGTTGCCGATGCGGCCATCGCGGTTGGGATAGTTCGCGAGGATGATGGCGACCTTGCGTTCCGATGCAGGCTTGCGGCGCAGCTTCACCCAGTTGGCGGCGAGGTCGGCGACGAACGCGACGCGGCCCGGCTCGGGCTGCGGCTCGACGATGGTGCATTGCGTCGCTTCGTCGTACCGGCCGGCGGCCTTGAATGAAATGGCGCGCGTCATGATGCGGCCATCGACCTCCGGCAGCGCGACCTGCATGGCGAGGTCGCGCGG
This sequence comes from Dongiaceae bacterium, assembly GCA_035699005.1. Classification (GTDB taxonomy): domain Bacteria; phylum Pseudomonadota; class Alphaproteobacteria; order Dongiales; family Dongiaceae; genus Dongia_A. The sequence goes on along the minus strand of DASSBF010000103.1, from coordinate 5,585 downwards.
GCTGAGGCCGTTCGAACCGCTGCGCCAATCCTCGACCGTGCCGCCGCTCAGCACGACTTGCAGCACCGGCGCATCGGCGATATCGAACGGCGTTGCCGCCTGCGCGGCGCCGGGTTGCGAGATCGCGAAGCCGGTGCAGTTGAGCGTGATGTCCGGCTTCGCCTCGGCATAGAAACGCGCGATCAGGTCGGCGGCCGCCTGTTCCTTGAGGCCGGCGGCATAAATCGGCAGCGGATTGAGGCCGCGTTCCTGCAAGGCTGCGATCAGCGCGTCAATCGGCGCGGTCTGCCCGGCCTGTACGAGCGCGCGATAGAACACGATGCCCGCAACGGGCGCGCCTTCGCTCCAGTCGGCTTGCAGATCGGCGAGCGAAAGCTTGGCCTTGCCCGGCCAGTAGAGCCCGGCACGCAGCAAGGGACGAGGCTCTTGCCACTCCGTATCGCATCCCGTCAGGCTTGCACCGTAGCGCAGGAATTCAGTTGCGTTCTCGATCCCGCCTTGCAGCAGATACTGCCAAAGCCGATGCGCCGCGGCGGGTGGCACCGTGTTGTGGTCGCTCAGTTCCGGATCGGGCTGATCGTCGCCCGGCAGACATGCCAGCAGGACGCCGCGCCTTCGGCACTCCGCGGAAACCTGCTCGATGCCATAGGGCCAATAGCGCACGCCACCGAGCAGCCTTGCCAACACCAGCCTTGCGTTGGCGACGATGTCCTCGACATAGGCATCGACCGACAGGTGATGCGAAAGCTGCAGCAGGTTCGCGAGTCGCAGGCTTGGCTTCGGCTCCGAAAGATGCCCATAGGCGCGCGACAGGCACGCCAGTTCGCTATCCGCCGCCGACAGCACCACGATCTCGCCCGGCGTCTGGCCAAGATCGATGGCGTCGCTGCCGTCGGCGATCGTTCCAGGCTTGGCGGCGAGGAGATGCATCAGAGCGCCAGCTCGCGCGCGATGGCGGCGTGGTCGAGACCCTTGAGCCCGATCACCACCAGGCGCGATGAGCGGTCCTCGCCCGGAGCCCAGGCGCGGTCGTAGTAGTGCTGCAGGCGCGGCCCGACGCCCTGCAGCACCAGGCGCATCTCCTTGCCCATGACGTTGAGGAAGCCCTTCACGCGCAGGATGTCGTGGCGCTCGATCGCCGGCAGCAGCTTGCCGAGCAGATCCTCCGGCTTCTTCAATTGCGGCAGGTCGAGGCTGAAGGAGATGAACTCGTCGTGGTCGTGATCCTCGCCCTCCAGCTCGTGATGCGAATGGCGGCCGTCGAGGTCATCTTCCGCCGCCGCGCCCAGACCCAGCAGCACCTTGGGATCGATCGCGCCGAAGCTCGCAGGCACCACCTTGGCCGCGCGTTTCAGCTCGTGGTTGATCGCCGCTACCGCGGCGCGGCGCGCCGCGTCGTCCATCTGGTCGTTCTTGTTGAGCACGATCAGGTCGGCGCAATTGATCTGGTCCTCGAACAGTTCCGCGATCGGGCTGTCGTGGTCCATCGCCATGTCCGCTGTGCGCTGACGCGCAAGCGCCGCCGGATCGTCGGCGAAACGGCCGGCCGCGGCGGCCGGCCCGTCCACCACCGCGATCACGCCGTCGACCGTGACGCGGGTGCGCACCTCCGGCCAGTTGAAGGCCTTCACCAGCGGCTTGGGCAGCGCCAGGCCCGAGGTCTCGATCACGATATGCTCGGGCGGATTGGGGCGGTCGAGCAAGGCGCGCATGGTGGGCAGGAAATCATCGGCCACGGTGCAGCAGATGCAGCCGTTGGCAAGCTCGACGATGTTCTCCTCCGGGCAGCCCTCGATCTTGCAGCCCTTGACCAGCTCGCCATCTACGCCGGTCTCGCCGAACTCGTTGATGATGAGCGCAAGGCGCCGTCCATTGGCATTGCGCAGCAGGTTCTGAATCAAGGTCGTCTTGCCGGCGCCGAGAAAGCCCGTCACCACCGTCGCCGGAATCTTGCCGCTCATCCTGTCCGTCCCTTCACTTCAGGCGCAGCGGCAGTCCCGCCGCCACGAAAAACACGCTGTTCGCGACATCCGCGATGCGCTGGTTCAAGCGCCCCGCGTGGTCGCGGAAGGCCCGGGCCAGCGCATTGTCCGGCACGATGCCGAGCCCCACCTCGTTGGAGACGAAAACCACCGGACCGCCCGCCTGCCCCAGCGCGCGAACCAGCGATTCGGCCTCCTGCTCCGGGTCGCGCTGTGCCGCCATCAGATTGCTCAGCCAGAGCGTCAGGCAATCCACCAGGACCGCCGCGCCCTGTTCCGTTTCGGCCACGATCGCGGAGGCGACCTCCAGCGGCGCTTCGACAGTGCGCCAGTGGGCCTCGCGGCGCGCCCTATGCTGGCGCACCCGCTCCGCCATCTCGTCATCGCCGATCCCGGCGGTCGCCAGATAGACGCAGCCGCGCGGATGCGCGACCGTCATGCGCTCGGCGAAGCTGCTCTTGCCCGAGCGCGCGCCGCCCAGCACCAGGGTGACCGGCGGCAAGGATTGCGTGGTGCCAGCCGTGTTGGCTGCCATGGATGTGGTCCCTTCCTCCCGCCGAGGCGGCCGACAAGCCGAGCGTCCGTTGAGGTCTCCTGGCTCGATCGCGGGACTTTGGCCGCGCCTTCCCAGCCTTCCATAAGGCCAGTGGCCGATGCGCCATCCTCTCCTCCGCCGCGATCCGGCAGCGGGCGATCCTACAGTTGCGGGGGCAGCGCCGGATTTGCGCCCGCTGGCGCGCACCGGCTTCCCTCACGACGGACGCTGGGACCATAGCCGAGGCGCCGAACTGTTTCCACATCGATGCGTCGGAGGGTGGCTGGCGCGGGGGCGAGCGCCCTATACGGATCATTAACCACTTGATCCTGCGCTGATTTTTCCGTCCGCCACTTGGAATTTTCCGAACCTTACATACCTATGTGGGGAACAATCCGTTTAGCCAACTGGAAAGATGGCGCCTGTTCGCCAAAATCCATTCCCAGTAAAAGCGCAACATGCTCATTGGGCGGATTGGCCGCTCGTGGCCGAGGCGAAGTGAGACGAGCAGCGTCCCCGATCATGGATTTGATGAAACCAGCCGGCGAGTCGACCGACGAACCTGGCATTGACCAGTTCCTGCGCACCGCCCCTGGCGTGCCCATAGCGGTCGTCGCCTGGGATAGCGGCATGCTGATCCATGCCAATGCCGCGATGGCGAGCCTTCTCGGCGTGCCGGACGGCGGCCTGGTTGGTCGATCCGTCCTGGAATTCCATGCGCTGCCGGAGCGTCGCGCCCTGTTCCTGAAGCAGGTCGAGCACGGGGGTAACGGCGGCGCCGAGACCGAAATGGAACTGCGGCGCGCCGACGGCGCGCGGATCTGGGTCAAGGTTTCGGCCCGGCGCATCTCGTACCGCGGTGCGCCGGGGCTCCTCGCGATCGCCCAGGACATCACGGCGCACAAGGAGCGCGAGCGCCAGCTTGCCGAGATGAAGGAGCGCCTGGCCCGGCAGAGCACCGATCTCTCGACCCATGAGATGAAGATCAAGCAGCGCGCGGCGGAAGCGGCCAACCGCGCCAAGAGCCTGTTCCTGGCCCACATGAGCCATGAGCTGCGCTCGCCCCTGAACTCCATCCTCGGATTCTCGGAGATGATCCGCGACCTGCATCTGGGGCCCGAACAGATCGAGAAGTATGTCCAGTACGGCGGCCACATAAACCAGGCAGGCACGCATCTGCTCGCGCTAATCGACGACATCCTCGATCTGGCCAAGGTGGAATCCGGAAAGCTGACGCTGAAGCAGGATCGCCTCGACTTGGCGGAGCTGCTGGTGGAATGCGCGCGCATGATGCGGCCGATGGCGGAGCGCGGCGGCCTCAGCTTCCGCGCCCTCGCCTCGCCGGCCATCGCCATTACGGCCGATCGCCTGCGCACCAAGCAGATGATCCTCAATCTCGCATCCAATGCCATCAAGTTCACGCGGCCGGGCGGCGCGGTGGAGCTGGCGGCTGAGGTGGCATCCGACGGAGCGGCGTGCGTCGTGGTCTCCGACACCGGCGTCGGCATGACCGAGGCGGAGATCGCCGTCGCCCTGCAACCCTTCGGGCGGGTCGAGTCGTCTGCGGCCTCGGATCGGACCGGCACCGGTCTCGGCCTGCCGATCGTGAAGAACCTGATCGAGGCGCATGGCGGCCGATTGCAGATCGACTCGGAGCCCGGCCGCGGCACGATTGCGCGGCTGTTCTTTCCCGCGCCGCCGGCAGGGGCCTAGCCGGCTAGACGACGTCCCACACCTTTTCGGGCGGGCGGCACAGCACCGCGCCCTTGTCGCTGACGACGATCGGGCGTTCGATCAGCACCGGCTCCTCGAGCATCTTCCTGATGAGGACATCGGAGGCGAGCGTGTCGGCATCGCCCAGCGCTTCATAGGCTTCGCCCTTGCGGCGCAGGATGTCGTGCGGCCTGGCATTCATCTGCTTCAGGATCCGCTTCAGCTCCGCCGCGCTCGGCGGGTGCTTCAGGTATTCGACGATCCTGGGCTCGATCCCCTTGTCCTTGAGCCAGCCCAGGACCTTGCGCGAGGTGGAACAGCCCGGGTTGTGATAGATGGTGACGGCCATGCGTGCCTCCTGGTCGGCCGCCACGGTAGTGCGGCCGGAACGGCACAATCAAGCGGCGGATTGGCATTCACCGGGGTTTGTGACTATCTCTTTCCGGGACCGGGATGGAGGCGTCATGAAGCTGCTGTATTTCGCCTGGGTGCGCACCAATATCGGCAAGGCCGAGGAAGAGGTGGCGGCGCCGGATCATGTCCAGACAGTCGAGGATCTGCTCGACTGGCTGGCGACGCTCGGGCCACAGTACGCGGCGGCGCTGGACCGCCGCAACGTGGTCAAGGTCGCGGTCAACCACGAATATGTCGAGCACGATCATCCCGTGCGGCCGGACGATGAGGTCGCGCTGTTCCCGCCGGTGACCGGCGGCTGACACGCGCCATGATCAGGATCCAGCGCGAGGATTTCGACATCGGCGCCGAGCTGGCGTCGCTGACCGACGGCAACGCCAGGATCGGCGGACTTGCCATGTTCGTCGGGCTGGTGCGCGATCGCGCGAGCCAGGGTCAAATCAGCGCGATGACGCTGGAGCACTATCCCGGCATGACCGAGAGGCGCCTGGGCGAGATCGAAGCCGAGGCGCGCCGGCGATGGCCGCTGGAGGGCGTCACCATCATCCATCGCTACGGCAGGCTGGAACCGGGCGAGCGCATCGTGCTGGTCGCCACCACCTCATCGCACCGCCAGGCCGCGCTGGACTCATGCGCGTTCCTGATCGACTGGCTGAAGACCAAGGCGCCGTTCTGGAAACTCGAAGAAGGCGCGGCAGGCGTGCAGTGGGTCGAAGCAAGAGAGAGCGACGACCAGGCGGCGGAAAGGTGGAAGAAGTGATCCGTCGATGCAGCACTTAGCAGTCCCCCTCCCCCAAGTTGGGCTACGGCATTCACACATCGTAGTTGAAGAGGCTGGTGATGTCTGATTCCGTGTCGCGGTTTGAGATGGGAGGACGGCATGGAGCTTTGTCTGGGGCGGTTTGGCGACCGCCGCCTGGAAAAAGGGGGGCCTTTCTTCT
>DASSBF010000102.1:0-57516 GCA_035699005.1 Dongiaceae bacterium | reverse complement strand
CGCGTATGCTCGGTGTTGATCGCATCGAAGCCGAGCGCGATGGCGGCGAGCGGCACCAGGAAGCCGAGGAACGAGACGAAGGACGGCAGCGGGGCCTTGGCCGTGGTGAACAGGGTGAGGAACAGGAACGGGTCGCTGCCGACGGTCTGGCGTATGGTCTGGGTCGCGGCATAGACCGCGCCGATGGCGGCGAGCCCGACCAGCACTTCCAGGAAGCGCATGCGCGCGCTGGTCAGGTGGTCTGCCGCCTCCTTTGCGACGACGGCCCAGAGGCCGCTCCAGGGCGAACCTTCACGCCGCATGGGTGGCCTCCTCGAAATAGCGCGTATAGACCGATTCCAGGCTGGCCTGCCGGATGCCGAGGCTGAGCAGCTCGCCGCCGGCTCCTGCGATCGTGGCCGCCACCGCGGGCCGCACGTCGGATTCGGATTCCAGCACGTAGCGGTCCTCGCCCTCGCGCCGCACGCGGATGATGCCCGGCACGCCGGCCAGCACGCGCTCGATGCCGCGGCCGCGCGTCTCCACCAGGATGTGGTGCCCGCCCCCCAGCACCTGGCGCCCCAGCTCGGTCACCGTGCCGCACAGCGCCATGCGGCCGGCGTTGAACAGGGCGACACGGTCGCAGATTGCCTGCACGCGCTCCAGCAGGTGGGAGGACAGCAGGATCGTGATCCCGTCCTGCTTCAGGTCGCGGATCAGCTCCAGCAGCTCCTGGGTGGCCTGCGGGTCGAGGCCGCTGGTCGGCTCGTCCAGGATCACGATCTTCGGCGATCTGAGCAGCGCATCCGCGAGGCCCAGCCGCTGGCGCATGCCGCGCGAGAAGGTCTTCACCTTCTGCCCCATCACGTCGGCGAGCCCGACCTTCGCGAGCGTCTCTTCGACGCGTTGCCGGATGGTCGCCCGATCGAGCCCGGCGAGGCGCCCGGTATAGGCGAGATTCTCGCGCGCGGTGAGGTTGTCGTAGAAGCCGACCGAATCGGGCATGTAGCCGATGTGCCGCTTGACCGCGAGCGGCTGGCGCGCGGGATCGAGGCCCAGTACCCGCACCGTCCCTTCCGTGACGTCGGTCAGGCCCATGATCATGAGGATGGTGGTGGTCTTGCCGGCGCCGTTGGGGCCGAGCAGCCCGAACACCTCGCCCTCCTCGATCGCGAGGTCCAGATGATCAACGGCGACGTGGTTGCGATAGCGCTTGGTGAGGCCGCTGGCCTCGATGACGGCGTTTGCCATGATCCGACCCCCGTCCCTAGCGGCGGCCGAAGCGCATGACGGCGAGCGAGAGCACCACCACGGCCGCGGCGATCACCACCAGGCCGACGATGCCCCAGATGGTCGAGGTCTCCACCGTGATGCGGAAATCGGAGGACTTTCTGGCACCGTCGCCGTTGGCCGACAGGGTCACCATGTAGTCGCCCGCGATCGCCTTGGACGACGGCGTCACCATCGCCTTCACCTCCTGGCTCTGGCCGGCCGGCAGCTCGTCGATCGCATCCGGCTGGAAGGTCACCTTCCAGTCGGTCGGCTCGTCCGAGGAGAATTTGAGGCCGCGCGCCGGCGCTGTGCCCTTGTTCGCCACCATCAGCGTCAGCGGCGTCTCCTCGCCGGCGTGGGCATCGGCGCTGAGACGGTCGTTCGGCCCGCTCAGCGACAATTGCGGCGTTCCGGTGATGTCGAGGCCCAGGGCAAGCTGCGCCTTGCTTTCATCGGTCGAGGCCTGGATGCCGACCTGGTAGGTGCCGGCCTGCACGTCCTGGGCCGGATCGACCGAGACCTTGAGCTGGCGTTTCTCGCCCGGCTTCACCGGGATGCTGGTCAATTCCTGCGAGCCGTAGCCTTCCTTGAACGTCACGCGGAAGCCGGGAGGCGCGGCGGCATCGAGCCGGGCGGTCGCCTCGCGCCCGCTTTCGTTGCGGAGGGTCACATCGTAGCTGAAGCTCGAGGTGGGCGAGCCGCGCAGCTCCGGCAGGTCGGTCGCGAGGCTCAGCCGCGCCGGCATCGATTGCCCGAAATTGATCTCGATCGGCAGGTCGAAATCGCCGTCATCGCCGGTCGCCGACACAGCGAAACCGTAGCTGCCGCCCTTGACGCCCTCCGGCGGAAGGATGCGCAGCGTGACATCGACGGTGGAATCCGGCGCCACGAACACCGATTGGACCGGCCGGCCGCCGCCCAGGAACAACGCCGTCCACTTGTCCGGCAGCTTCGGCACCGCCAGCGCCACGCGCTGCGGCGGCATGCCGGCATCATGGACCGTGAGATCGAGCTCGACCGGTTCGCCGGCCGCCACGCCCAAAGAGGGGAACGGGGTGGAGATCCAGATGCCCTTGTAGGATGACGACGACGCGGGGTCGGGCGTGTTGGCGGAAAAGGCCGAATGGCCGAAAGCGAGCCCCGCCAGAATGGCGGCGGCAAGGATGGGTGCGCGCACGTTTATCCTCCTGTCGTGCAGTCGGTTACGTTTGCGCCCCTCGATATCCCGGTCGCGTTATGGGTCCGAATGGCGTCGAAGTCAAGGCAGCGATGGCGGGTGCCTGCGACCTCTCGTCCCACCCCCGGTTGCGGCGCCGTGGCGAATCGCGGAGAGTGGCGGCCCTCGCATCCGGGGCCATCATGCTCGACCAGGCAGCCGCAAACGCCGGCATCGATCGCCACTCGATCGCATCGTTCCTGCGGCGCGCGATCGCCGCGGCCGAAGCGCTGCCCCGCGCCCAGCTGCATCGGCGCATGGCGGCGCCAGCGGGCGTGCCGCTGGAGCTTTGGTTCGACCAGCCGGACGAGGCGGACCGCTCCGCGGCGCGACTGGCTGATGGGAAGCCCGAGGCCGAGCAGCAGGCGCGCACCCGATTGTACGTGCTGAGAGGCGCCAGCATCGGCCTCGATGAGCTTCCAGCCTGGACGGACGGCGCGTGCGACGCCCCTGAATTCCACGCCATTCTCGCCGAAGCCGGCCTGCGTGCGGCCTATCCGTTTCAGCCGCACCAATGGCTCGCGCTCGACCTCGTGGCCGGAGCGGGCGTGCAGTTGGCGCGCTCGCCGACGGACTTGCCGCCCTGGTTCGCCGGCGCGCCGCTCCGCCAGCATCTGCATTGGCTGCTGCGCGCGCGCGGATGGCGCATCGCACATGCCGCGACTCTGGGGTTGAATGGGCGCGGCGTCCTGCTGCTGGGCCATGGCGGCGCCGGCAAGTCCGGCACCGCGCTGGCGGGCATTGCGGCGGGATTGCAGACGGCGGGCGACGACTATGTCGCGCTGAGCAATTTCGAGCCCGCAATTGCCCGGCTCCTGTTTCGCATCGTGAAGCAGGATCGCGCCGGCCTCGCGCGCATGGCGGGGCTGGCGGAACGCCTGGCCGATCTGCCGCTGAACTGGATGAACAAGGTCGAATTCGATCCCGCCGCCATCTTTCCCGGCTGCTTCGCCGACGAGTTGCGGATCGACGCGATCGTCCTGCCCAGAGTCTCGCATGCGGCGGTTCCACGCTTTGCCGCCGCGACGCCCGGCGAGGCGATGCGGGTTCTGATTCCGTCCAACCTCTTCCAGTTTCCGGGCGAGCCGATCGATGGCCTGGACGACTACGCTGCCTTGGTGCGGAGCGTGCCGGTCCATGGCCTGGAATTGTCCGACGATGCTGCCGACAACGGGGCGGCGCTGGCGGAGTTCGTGGCCGCGCTGTCCTGAGCGCGATTGCGCTCGCGGAGCCGCCGGCTCTATGTTGGGCGCCTCGGGGAGGGGAAGTCCGCGCATGGGCCTGCTGGCGTCAGATATCACGGTCGTGATACCGGTCTATAATGGCGCGCCTTATCTCGCCGAATCGGTCGAGAGCGTGCGGCGGCAGAGCTGCCCGCCGGGCCGCATCATCCTGGTCGACGACGGTTCCACCGACGCGACTCCGGAGATTGCCGCAGCCCTGTGCCGCGACCGCGATATGCCGCCGGTCGACTATGTGCGCCAGGACAATGCCGGCCCCGCCGCGGCGATGAATCGCGGGGCGGCCTTGGCGGACAGCCCCCTTCTTGCCTTCCAATGCGCCGACGACATCTGGGTCCCTCTGAAACTCGAATGGCAGATGAAGCCGCTGGCGGACGGCGCCGACCTGGTGTTCGGCCATATGCAGAATTTCATCAGCCCGGAGCTGGATGCGGCCACAGCCGCCAGCCTGCAATGCCCGCCGCAGCCGATGGCGGGGCACAACGCGGGTACGCTGCTGACCCGGCTCGATACCTTTCGCAAGATCGGCCCGCTCAACGAGAGCTTCAGGATCGGCGAGTTCATCGATTGGTACGGCCGCGCCAACGACCTCGGCCTCGTGTCGGCGACGCTGCCGGAGGTGGTCGTCCTGCGCCGGCTGCACGGCAAGAATCACAGCCTCAGCCGCAAGACCGAAACGGTCGGCTACGCCCATGTGCTGAAGGCGATGCTGGAACGCCGGCGCGGGCAACGACTCTGACGCGCTGCTCTATCATCCAGCAGGCGCGAGTGCCATCGAGGCAGGTTGCGGCAACCGGAGATTTACTCCTATGGTCGGAGCACCCGACCAGGAGAGCCGCTTGCTTCTGCACCCCGCTCCTCTCGCGCAACGAAACGCATCATGGCCCTGATCGCGCTTCTGCAGGCGCGCAACGAGCAGCGCTTCCTGCCCGGCTGGCTGGAGAATATCGCGCCCTGCGTCGACGGCATCATCGCGCTCGACGATGGATCGACCGACGCGACCGCGGAGCTCCTGCGCGCCCATCCGAAGACCATCGAAGTCCTGAGCAATCCGCCGGGCCGGCCCTGGGACGAGCGCGGCAACCAGATGGCCTTGATCCACGCCGGGCGCCGCCATGGCGCCGCATGGTTCCTGTGCGTCGACGCGGACGAGCGGCTGGAGCGCGCCGTTTCGGGGCGCATCGGCGGGCTGCTCCGCGAAGCGGATGCCTGCGGCATCCATATCTATTCCTTTCAGTATCGCGAGCTGTGGGGAGACCGCCATCACTACCGCAGCGACGGCGACTGGAACGGCGCGGCGCGCTATGGCCTGTTTCGCAACGACCCGGCGCATCGCCGGTTCGACCCGCGCCCTCTGCACCGCTACTGGTTCCCGTTCGAGCTGGCCGCAAACCTGGAAACCTGCGGCCGGCATACCGAGCTCAACATCTATCATCTGCGCATGATCGCGGCGTCCGACCGCGCGGCACGGATGGAACGGTACGAAGCGATGGACCCGCAAGGTCTCTATGAACCGAAGAAGGGCTATCGCTACATGACCGATGAGACGGGACTCCAGCGCGCGCAGGTGCAGCCGGAACGGGGGTTCCTGCCAATCGACGATCCGGCAATCCGCGCGGATTGAGGTCGACCGCAACCGATGCTATCGTCCCGGCGGGTTGCACGGGGAGTTGTCATGGCCCAGCACACCGTCCTTGAAATCGCGGCGCCGCAATGCGCCGCGCAGGATTTCGAGGGCGAGATCATCGCGCTCAACCTCGCGACCGGCACCTATTGCAGCCTGCGCGAGCTGGGCGCCGTCTTGTGGCGCGACCTGGCTGCGGGCCATCCGGCGGAAGCTCTCGCCGCACTCGCAGCCGGCAGTCTCGGCGGCCCTCAGCCGGTACTCGACTTCGCGGCGAATGCGGTGGCGCAGGGCCTGATGCGGCCGGCCGCCGTTGCCGCTACGCCTGCGGCAGGGCCGCAGCTTGCCGGCGCATTGGCGGACGGCAAGACGAACCTGGTCTTCGAAGTCCATGAGGATATGAAGACCTTGATCCTGCTCGACCCGGTGCATGAGGTCGACGAGACGCGCGGCTGGCCTAACCTGCCGACGGGCGCGTAAGATCCTCCCGCCACCGCCGCAGCGCCGCGGTCAGCCTGTCCAGTGGAGCCTCCGGCATGGGCCGGCCCCAGCTTGCCACGACATTGCGAATCTCCAGCCGGTCATTGGTCGCCACGCGCACATGATCGACGCCGCGCAGGACAAACAGGCAGGCCGGACACAGCACCACGACGCGGCGGCGCACGCGGCCGCCGCGCTTCTTGCTGGCGCGCTGGACCGGAATCAACTTCATGGAAAGACCGGACCCTGCGACCTTCAGGTGGGCATGGCCGCGCGCGTGGTGAACGTCGAAGGAAATATATAGACGCAGGCGCTCGAAAGGCGCAGCGCCGGTCGGCACTGGAACCGCCATCTCCTCATCCGGCTTCAGCGTCGCGTGGCGCACCGCGAGCCTCGATGCCCCACCCTGCGCATGGCCCGGATATGGCCGGTCGCGCGCGACGCGCATGGCCCGGGCGGACGCCATGACGCGTCGCGCCTCGAACTGCGCCGGATGCTGCGGGCCATAGCCGGTGGCGCGGGTCTCGAACTCGATCAGGGAATGCTTGCTCAACTGCCGTGTCAGGGCGCGCAACGCGTCGGGCGGGACCGGGCTGCCGATGCGCTCCCGCAACATCAGCAGCGGCGCGGCGATATAGGGTTCGATCCGGCGCTTCCGGGCTTCGCGCAGGAGCAGGTCCCAATCGATCTTGCCGGAGCGGATCAGGGGATCCACGTCAAGTGCCCAGTGGGGTATGGTCGCCCTGCCATAGAGCAGGGATTGCCCGAGCGTCACCAGCGCGAAGTCCGTCGGCGAAGGGCGGAGCACATCGACATCCAGAAAACGGACCGGAAGCGCGCGATCCCACAGGTCCAGGTCCTGGCCCTCGTTGGCGCATTCGGCGAGCACGTGACGGTGCAGATCGAATTCCCCCCGTGCGTTCGGGTTCGGGCCGCGAAGGCCGACCGCGTGCCTGCGCCGCAGGCTGGCGAGGCTGACGTCCTTTTGCCTTGCAGCGGTCCAGCCTTCGCGCCGCGCAACGCCGATGGCGCGTTCCCAATCCTCGGGATGGATCAGCACGTCGATGTCGCGCAAGGCACGATCCTGGGCCAGCGCCGGATCGGTCGCGAGCCGTGCCGCGCCCTTCATCAGCATCAGGCGCAGCCCCGCCGCCTGAAGGGCCGCGAGCAGCGGACGGGTGGTGCCGAGGGTCATCTGCGTCTGGGTCCAGATGTAGCGGCGGGCGCCGGCAAGGCGCGGGTCCGGCGCGACGCCGGGCGCCAGTTCCCCCACCCGGTGCGCGATAGCCGCCAGCAGACACACCTCGGGCCAGGTGGCGCTGGCAAGATCCTGTCCCGCGTCCCATTGCCGCCACGCCTGCCGTGCCGTCTCGCGATCGGCCAGCGCCGCGTTCAGCAGCAGGATCTGCCCTTCCGGCGGCCAGTACCGCCGGAGACTCTCGTGCATCGCCGAATCCTCCCCCGCGCGGCGCCAGCATAGTGGGGCGCTTTCGGGCGCACCATTGCTTTCGCCGGATCCTCATCCCACGTTCCGCGCCAGCTCCTCCACCAGCACGCGGATGTTCTCGGCGTAGTCCACCGGAGCCACGACCAGCTGCACGCCGCCCGCCTGGAACGCCGCCTCCAGCGTCGGCGCGAGGCCGTCGGCGCTTTCCACGCGGCGGCCGCCGGCCCCGTACGATTCGGCATATTTGACGAAATCGGGATTGCCGAAACGGAGGCCGAAATCGGGAAAGCGGTCCACCGCCTGCTTCCAGCGGATCATGCCGTAGGCGTTGTCCTCGAGAATCAGGACCACGAGACCGAGCTTCAGCCGCACGGCCGTCTCCATCTCCTGGCTGTTCATCATGAAGCCGCCGTCGCCGCATACGCTGAGCACGCGCCGCTCCGGATAGAGCATCGCCGCCATCATGGCGGAGGGCAGGCCCGCGCCCATGGTGGCGAGCGCGTTGTCCAGCAGCAGCGTGTTGGCGACATGGGTGCGGTAGTTGCGCGCGAACCAGATCTTGTACATGCCGTTGTCGAGACAGACCATGCCGTCGTCCGGCATCACCTTGCGCACGTCGTGCACGATGCGCTGCGGCGTCGGAGGGAAGCGCGACTCCTCCGCGCGGTCGCGGATCTTTTCCAGGATCTCGCTGCGCAAGGTGGCGAAGGCCGGATCGATATGCAGCTTGCCTTCGATGCGATCGGCCAGCAGCGCGAGGCTCGGCCCCACGTCGCCCACCACCTCGGCGTTGGGATAGAACACCTGCTCGACGTGCGCCGGCGTGAATCCGACATGGATCACCTTCGGGCCTCGGGGTCCCATCAGGAACGGCGGCTTCTCCACCGTGTCGTGGCCGATGGAGAGGATGACGTCGGCGCGGTCGATGGCGCGGTGCACATAGTCGCGCTCGCTGAGCGCGGCAGTGCCGATGTAGAGGTTGGAGCCGCCGGCGATCGCGCCCTTGCCCATCTGGGTGTTGAAGAACGGCAGGCGCGTGCGCCGCACGAAATCCGACAGGGCTTCGGTGAGGCGCGGGCGATTGGCGGCGGCGCCCGCCATCATGAGCGGCCGCTTGGCGGCGAGCAGCATCTGGGTCGCGCGCTCGAGCGCCGCGGGATTGGCGACCGGCGGCGGCACCTCGTGCGGCGGCACCAGCGGCACCTCCTTGATCTCCTCGCCCGCAATGTCTTCGGGCAGCTCCAGCAGCACCGGCCCTGGGCGCTCCTCCATCGCCACGCGGAAGGCGTCGCGCACCAGGGTCGGGATGCTGGCGCCGCTCACGATCTGGCGCGCCATCTTGGTGATCGGCCGCATCGCGGCGATGATGTCGACGATCTGGAAGCGAGCCTGGCGGCTGAACAGGATGCCCTTCTGCCCCGTCAGCATGATCATCGGCATGGCGCCGAGATGGGCATAGGCCGCGCCGGTGGTGAGATTGAGCGCTCCCGGCCCGAGCGTCGTGATGCAGACGCCCGGCCGCCCGGTCAGCCGTCCGTGGGTCGCCGCCATGAAGGCCGCCGCCTGCTCGTGCCGCGTCACCACCAGCTGGATGCGCGACTTGCGCAGCGATTCGACGACGTCGAGATTCTCCTCGCCCGGCACGCCGAAAATGCGATCGACGCCCTCGTTCTCCAGCGCGGCAACCAGCAGATCGGAACCCTTGATCATCCCGCCCTCAAATCTCCGGAACCGCCGAACATCCGTTGCCGCCGGCTGTTGAACTTCCATGCCAACCTACGCTTGCCGCAGCGGCTTGGAAATTGCCAGCCGAAAGCGGCGAGGGATGAAGGAGGATCGTCATGTTCAAGTCATTGCTCGCATTCGGGACGGCGGCCGGCCTGGTATTGGCCGCGACGGCAGCAAGCGCCGGCACTTGCAGCACCGAGATCGAGAGCCTGCAGAAGAGGCTGTCGAGCACCGATGCCGGGATGGGCCCGACCGGCACCGACAACATGGGCAACGTGGGCGCGATGGGAACCGTCACGGAAACCGGCAAGACCCATCCCCCGACTGCCACGATGAACCAGGCTACCGAGGGCAAGGCCGCCTCGTCCGAAGACGTGCTCAGCCAGAACCAGGGAGCACCGACCGATTCGGACGCGGCGGCGGCCGACCCGTCGGGCTCTGCCGGCGGCGCGGCGGAAGCCAGCGACGCGTTGCAGCGCGCCCGCCAGTTCGACCAGGCCGGCAACGAAACCGCCTGCATGAGCGAGATTGCCAAGGCCAAGGCGCAGCTTGGCGCGCAATAGGCGCACCGCGCGCAGCTTGGCGCGCAATAGGCGCATCGCCCGCACGCCACCCTGCTCTCACCGGCGCGTCGAGGGCGGGATCGCCTTGGTGTTCGGGTTGACGGGCTGCCCCGAGGACAAGGTGTCGATCAGGTTCTGGAACATCTGATCCAGGGTCGCCGGATATGCGGGACGGGGCTTCGGGGCCGCGCCCTGCCGGGCGGCGGTCGTGGTTTTCGCCGCACCGACAACCGGCGGCTTCAACTGACCGACCAGGCTGGGCTTCAGAATCACCGGTTCGGGTGAGCCCCCAATCGGCACCGAAGCGCCATTTGCAGGGACGCTGGCCACAGCCATGCCGAGCGATGGCTCCGGCTGGAACGGCGTCGGCTTGGGCGCAGCCTCCGGCACGAAGGCGTGGGCGACCGGCGAGAATTGCGGGCCGGGCTCGACCGGCGGCTGGGCCTTTGCCACCGCTTTGCCTGCCGGCGCTGCGCCCGATGGCGGCGGCGGCGCGGTGACGGGCGCCTTGTTCAGTTCGCCACCCGCCCGCACGGGAGCGAGGCCAGCCTCGTCCGTGGCCCGGTCGGTAGTCTCCTCTTCCGGCGCGACGCCGCCGACCCCAGGCTCGGGCGAGGAGGCAACCGACGATGGCGTTGGAGCCTGCGCCTGGGCGGCCGGCGGAGAGGCGGTGCGCTGCGGCCGATCCGGCGCGCTTGCCGGCGGCGCAGGACTCGCGTCCAGTTGCGCCGGGGACGCCGCCTCAGACGCCGCCTTGGGCGCTGGCGGGGGCGCGAGCGTGGCGACTTGATCCTGATCGCTCGGGGGAGCCTGGCGCCCCTGCCAGATCGCGGCCGGCGCCGTGATGCCGACGATCAGCAGCAGCGCGCCGAGGCCGATCGCCCAGCCGGTTCCGCCCCGCTGCCGTCCGGCGCGCGATGCGACTGCCGGCGCGGGAACGTCCCAGGCTTCGGGTGTCATATGGGGGAAAATCGGCCGCCGGCCGGCAATCCAGGGATCCGCGCGCAGGGATCCGATGCGGCGCGTCTCGATCCGCGTTTCGATGCTGGGCAATTCGACGCCCGCCGGCTTCATCCGCGGGCCCGGATCGGCCGGCTCGATGGTCAAGGGCGCGGGCGCGGCAATCCTGAATCGGCGAGCCGAGGCAGCTGGCGTCGAGCCTGCCGGCGCCGTTGCGCGCTTCTCGGCCGACTTGATTTCGCCCGGGCCGGTCGCAGCCGCAACCGCTACAGCGTCTGGCGCGTCGGCGCCGCGCGGGCGGTCCCGATCTCTGCTCCGATCGGACTCTTCGCCGGCCGGGGCGACTTGCGGACCCGCGGCCGGCGATTCGGCAGCCGGCGCCTCGATCTCGGGCGACCCGATCCGGTAGGCGTCGCGGTCGAGCGCTTCGAACGAAGAGCCGCCAGGATGGGCGGGCGCAGCGTCCGGCAGCTCGCCGGCCGGCTGTGCCACGGTGGACGTGGCGCGGGCGCTCTTGGGGGCGCGACCGCCGTCGTGCGCGGCGGCATCGGTCTCCAGCCGCGCAGGCGCGCCCGCTTGTTGCGCGCGCGCCCGGGCCGCGCGCAGATCGAACAGAGGCTTGCGCGGGGCAGCGGACGCAGCGTCGCCCTCCAGCGTCAAGGCCGCCGATGCTGACCGCGCGCGCGCCGTGAGCTCGGCTTCGTGCATCTCGACCGCCAGAGCGTCGATGCGCGGCGTCGCGGCGTCGCGAGCCGGTGTTTGTCGAACGCCGAGGTCCGCCGCCTCTGGCGTGGGGGCCGCAGGCGCATGGACATCCCTATCGGGCGGGCAGCGATCCGGGCCCCGCCGATCGAGGGCGGATGGCGGCGCGGCCAGCGCATCGAGGTGCGGCGCCGCGGGTTCGCGCATTTCGTTCTCATCGCCTTTGGCGGTGGCCGCGTCGGGGAGTGGGGCCGCGGGCGTCCGCAGCGTTGCATCGGCAACGAGCCGATCGCGGCCCGCCCCATCGGCTTTGGGCGCATCGGCGGCGGGCTTGTCGCGATCCGATGATTCAACCCCGACGGTCGCCGCCATCTGCGGTGTCTCGAGGACCGGGTCTCCCGGCGCCGCGATGCCATCCGCCGCCGCCGCGAGCGGCGTCATCGCGGCTTCCGTGGTGTGCGAATTGCCGGCGGCCGGCGCGCTGGCCGGTACATCGTCGGGGACCCGCACGGTTTCCGCGGCATCGGCGCTCTGGCGCGCCGGCACGTCGGGCAGGAGCGGTGGCGCTTCGGCAGGCGCCCCCGCAGGCTCCGTTCGCGCGGCCGGTCGCCTCAGGGTTGGCGCCGGCGGCATGGCGCGCTGAACCGCCGTGGCGGGCGATGCGGCGGGCGCGGACGGGGCTGCGGCCGCAACTCTGGTTTCGGCAGCGGGCCGCGGCGGCACCGGCAGGCCGGACGGGCGCGATTGCGCCTCGTTCGCGGGCATCGCCGCGCGGGCGGCTTGCTCGCCATGTTTCGGCAGGCGCGCCGGCTGGACCGGGGCCGCGATCGAGGGCGCTTTTGTCCCGGCGGGCGATGCGGGCGATGGCGGCGGCGCGCCCCGCGCCGGTTGCGTCCCATAGGAGCGGCCCCGCGCCTGCTTCCAGGCCGCGAGGCGCTCCGCAATCTCGGCCGCCACTTCCTTCTCCGAACGGCGGGAAATATCGAAGGGATTGCGCTCTTCGTACCTCGTCGGCTTGGCGCTCTCGGTCGGCTTGGCGCTCTCGCCCGAACTCATGATCCGGTCTGCTCCATTCACTGCCTGCCCGTCCTAACACTTGAAACCCGGGCGGTGGCAAGAACACTTCCGGGAAAGCGTTCGTTCCCTACAGAAAGATCACAGATCGATCACAGATAGGGGAGCAGCAGCCTGACCGCGCTGTCCCGCAGCCGCAACAGAAGCGGGCGCGCGAGCAATTCCGCGAGGCTCAGCGGGTTGGCCTGCCTGCGCTCGATCGCGCCGGCAACCAGCGCGCCGAACTGCGGGCAGCTGACCTCCATGTTCAGCTCGAAATTGAGGCGCAGGCTGCGCACGTCCCAGTTGGCGCTGCCGATCAGCGACCAGGCATCGTCGACCACGAACAGCTTGGAATGCTCGAACGGCAGGGGTGCGCGCCAGACCCGGCCGCCGGCGCGCAGCAGCGGCGCGATATGCGCGCGCAGCGCCCAGTCCATCATCGGGTGGTCGCAGCATTCGGGCACCACGAGATCGACGGTGACGCCCGCCATCGCCGCCAGCACCAGCGCGCTCATCAGCCGGTCGTCGGGCAGGAAATAGGGCGTCAGGATCTTGATCGAGTGCTGCGCGCAGCCGATCGCCTGCAGCATCGTGAACTCGATCTTGTAGATGTCCTGGTCGGGCCCGGACGTGATGATGCGCGCGGTTGCGGTGCCGCATTCCGCCAGCGGCGGGAACCAGGCGTCGCCGCCGAGCCGCTCGCCGGTGCAGAACCGCCAGTCGGCCGCGAACGCTTCGGCGATCTGCGTCACCACCGGCCCCGTCACCTCGAAATGCATGTCGCGGATCGGGTCGGGCGGGCTCAGCGACAGCACGTTGGAATCGCCGATATTGAGTCCGCCGATGAAGGCGCGCGCGCCGTCGGTCACCAGGATCTTCTTGTGGCTGCGCAGGTTGAGGAACGCCATGCGCCAGGGCACCAGCGTATGCATGAAGCGGACGGCCGGGAGGCCGGCGCGGGCCAGCCGCCGATAGGCCGGCGAATGCCAATAGCCGCTGCCGATGCCATCGACGATGACGCGGATCTCGACGCCGCGCGCCTTTGCCGCCGCCAGCGCGGCGATGAACTTTCCGCCGGCCGCGTCCGCCTGGAAGATGTAGCTTGCGAGCGCGATGCTTCGCCGGGCGCGGCCGATCGCCTCCAGCATCAGCGGATAGGCTTCATCGCCGTTGCGCAGCAGCCGCACCTCGTTGCCGAGCCGCGGCGGACGGCCGGTCAGGAAGCCGACCGCCCGCTCCAGCAGCGCGAACTGATCGCGCCGCGGATTGAGGAAGGTTGCGGGATCTTCATCTTCCATCCAGCCGCCGCCGTGCCGCCGGCTCGCGCGGGACGCCCGCCGCTGCACCCGATTCACGCCGAACAGGAAGTAGAGGGCGCTGCCCACGATCGGCGAAAGCCACGCAAGCCCGATCCAGGCAGCAGCAGCGGCGACGTCGCGCTTGCGCTCCAGGACGTGCAGGGTCACCGCGCCGGCGAGCACGACGTGGAGCAGGATCCCCAGGATCTCGGCGGTGGGCACCAGGGGCGCCGGTATGAGCCGGTCGATCATGGGCGGATCGAGACCCGCCGCAGGCGCGCTGTCAATGCCGGGCCCGGCGGGACCGGCTCACTTGCCGACCGCGACGGCCAATTCGCGCACCTCTTCCTGCAGGAACCCGCCCGACTGGCGTTGCCACAGCTTCCAATAGGTGCCGCGCCGCGCCAGCAGCTCGTTGTGCGCGCCGCTCTCCACGATCCGCCCCTGGTCCAGAACGATCAGCCGGTCCATCCGCGCGATGGTGGAGAGGCGGTGCGCGATGGCGATGACGGTGCGCCCGCGCATCAGGCCCTCGAGCTGCTCCTGGATCGCCGCCTCGACCTCGGAATCGAGCGCCGCGGTCGCCTCGTCCAGCACCAGGATCGGGGCATCCTTCAGGATCACGCGCGCGATCGCGACGCGCTGGCGCTGACCGCCGGAGAGCTTCACGCCACGCTCGCCGACATGGGCGTCGAAGCCGCGCCGTCCCACCCAATCCTCCAGCCCTTCGATGAAGTCGAGAGCGTGGGCGCGCGCCGCGGCCGCGCGCACCTCCTCGGCGCTCGCCTCCGGCCGGCCGTAGCGGATGTTGTCGAGGATCGAGCGGTGCAGCAGGGAGGTATCCTGCGTCACCATCGCGATCCTGGCGCGCAGGCTCTCCTGCGTGACATGCGCGATATCCTGCCCGTCGATCAGGATGCGCCCGGACTCCAGCTCGTAGAACCGGAGCAGCAGGTTGACCAGCGTCGACTTGCCGGCGCCGGACGGGCCGATGAGGCCGATGCGCTGCCCCGGCGCGATCGTGAGGTCGATGCCGTGCAGCACGCCGCGCTCGGTGCCATAGCCGAAATGCAGGTTCTCGAACTTCACCGCGCCGCTGTCGATCCGCAGCGTGGCGGCATCGGGCCGGTCCAGCATCTGGCGGGGAACGGCGATCGAGCGCATCCCCTCCTGCACCACGCCGACATTCTCGAAGATCGCCGTCACGTTCTGCGCCACCCAGCCGGCGATGTTGGCGATCTGCCAGGTGAGCGGCAGCGCCATCGCCACGATCGCGACGCCGATATGGCCCTGCGCCCACAGCCACAACGCCATCGCCCCGGTGCCGACCACCATCATGGCGTTGAGGCCGGCGAGGCTGAGGCCGAACAGCGTGATGATGCGCTGCTGCTTGTGGTAGGCGCGGGTATGGTCGTCGACCGAATCGCGCACCACCGCATCCTCGTCGCGCGGCCGCGCGAACAGCTTCACGGTCTGGATGTTGGTGTAGCTGTCGACCACCCGGCCGGTGAGGGCCGAGCGCACCTCCGACATCTCGCGCGAGCGGTCGCGCAGCCGCGGCACGAAAATGCGCAGCAGCACGACGTAGGAGCAGAACCACAGCGCCATCGGGATGGAAAGGCGCGGGTCGTTGCTGGCGGTCAGCACGATGGCGCTGCCGCCATAGACGGTGATGTACCAGACCGCGTTGGTGGCGGCGACCACGCTCTCGCGCAGGGCCGGGCCGGTCTGCATCACGCGGTTGGCGATGCGGCCCGCGAAATCGTTCTGGAAAAAGCTCCAGCTCTGCCGCACCACGTGCCAATGGCTCTGCCAGCGGATGAGGTTGGTCAGGCCGGGCACGATCGCCTGGTTGGTGATGAGGTTCTGCGCCAGCAGCGCCAGCGGCCGGCAGACCAGCAGCACCGCCGCCATGGCGACAAGCTGCGGCCATTCCTGGCGCCAGAGCCGATCCGGCTGGTTCGCGGCGACCAGCCCCACCACGCGCCCGATGAAGACCGGGATGGTCGCATCGAGCACCGCCACCAGGAACCCGGCGCAGAACAGGGCGCCGACCAGCCAGCGCGCCTGCCGCGCATAGTGCCAGTAGAAGGCGGCCAGGCCCGGCGGCGGGGTCTTTTCCGACGGCACCCCCGTCGGTTCCACCAGCCTTTCGAAGAAACGGAATATGCGCATTGTCCGACCTAGGGAGTTCCGCCCGACATGGCCATCGCCGGAGCCCGCGGACTCGCGGCGGCCGCAGGCGAGCGCCGCGAGGCGGCCGGGCAATCCAGGCCTCATGGCAGCCATCTCGATACCGACTTGGATCGCCGGATCAGGTCCGGCGCATGGGAGCGGCGACTCGTTCGCTATAATACCGGGGTGAGTCTACGTCCCGATCTCGATCGAATCCACCCGGTCCGGATAGAAGGCGAGCCGCCCTGCGACCTCTGCCACCGCCGGATAGGGATCGGCGTAGCTCCATACCGCGTTTTCGGCGCTCTTCTCCCCAGCCTTCAGGCTGAAGTAGCTGGCGTCGCCCTTGTAGGGGCAGTGCGTCCGGTGGGCGCTCGCCTGCAGCAGGTCCATCCGGACGTCCTCGCGCGGGATGTATTGCACGGGAGGATAGCTGGCTTCCTGGAGCGTCACCGCGCGCGTGCTGTCGGCAACCACGCGGCCGCCGAACTTGACCTGGACGCGGCCCTTGGTCGGACTGATGGTGATGGGATGGTCGGCAGCGGCATGTTTCATCCTGAAGCCCTTTCCGCATATCGATGGACCGGACCGGCGGAGGACCGCCCGGGAAATACCATGCTCATATGGAGCGCGTGATCGGGCCGGCAAGCCCGGCCCGCAGCATCCGGGCCTGCCCCCCGCCATCCAAGTGGATCGCAAGGGCAGGCCCGCTGCCTATTCGTTGGCCCCGCGGACGCGCCGCGGGCCCGCCCTCAGTACTTGCCTTCGCAGTCAGGCTGGAAGCTGCCCGCGTTCGGCGAATAGGGGCTCATGTTCGAGATGCCGCCGCCATCCGGATAGCCGCCCTTGCATTGTGCGGTGTGTGTCGCGCAAGCGGCCAGCAAGAGGGCCGCGCCCAGCAGGGCGCCGGTGCAGACGCGTTTCAAAGTGCGCTCCATGATGTCCTCGCTTGTTTGATTTTTGCATCTTGTGAGCATGGCCGGACCTCGCTGATCGCGCTGCACACTGCCCCCGGATTTCACGCGATGCGAGCGGCCAACGCCGGGAAATCTATCATGCCCCGGCGCGCGGCGGCGAGGGACATTTTGGAGGCACGGGCGGCGGCGCGGCGCAACTTTTGCCGTGCCGGCGCGTTGTTCCTCATGGATTCGCGCCACAGCCCCCTGCCGGGCCGGTGCGCGAAACCTCCGTGCGAAAGGCCGAGCCAGTGGGGACGTTTCCCGCCGCAAGCATCGCCCAGTCCCATCCTCCCAGCCGCGGCGAGCTGGCCGCCGATTGCATCATCCATATCGTCGGCATTGCCGCCGGCTCGATCGGCGGCGCGGGCCTGGTGGCGCTGATCGCGGCGCGCGGCAACTGGCTGCAGCTTGGCGCGCTGCTGATCTACGCGCTCGGCATGATCGCCATGTTCGGCTGCTCTGCGGCCTACAACCTGGCGCGCAACAGCCGCTGGCGTGCGGTGCTGCAGCGCTGCGACCACGCGGCGATCTTCGTGATGATCGCAGGAACCTATACGCCCTTTACGCTGCTGCGGCTGGACGGCGCGTGGAGTTGGGGTCTTACCGGCGCAGTTTGGCTGATCGCGGCGACCGGCATGCTGGTGAAGCTGTGCCGGCGCTGCGACCTGCGCTATGCCTCGGTCGCTCCCTACCTGCTGCTCGGCTGGATCGGCCTGATCGCGATCGATCCGCTGTTCCGGTCCCTCGGCTGGCAGACGCTGGGGCTGATCGGGCTCGGCGGTCTGCTCTACATGATAGGCGTCGCATTCCACGTGTGGCGGCGGCTGCCGTTCCAGAACGCGATCTGGCACGGCTTCGTGCTCGCGGCGGCGGCCGTGCACTATGCCGCCGTCGTCAACTCCGTCCTGCTCGTCGGCGCCTGACGGCGCGCTATTGCTGTTTCTTGCCGGGGCTGGAATCCACGATGTGGGTCGGCTGCTGCTTGCCGTATTCCGCCGCATAGGCGGAAACGTGCTTCGACCCCTTCTCCTTTTTCGGCTTCTTCTTCTCGCGGCCGTGCTGTTGACCCTTGGGCATTGCGTGCTCCTGATGTGGTTGCGACCTGCGCCGCAAGGATAAACCAGCCCGGCCGGGCCGCCAACGCCCTATCGTCGCGCTATTGCCGCGGCTTTGCGCCGCCCCTCGTTTTCGGCTTGGCCTTGCGCTCTTCGCCGTAGATTTCGGTGCCGAGCTTGGCGGCCTTTCCCTCCAGGCTCTTGCGGCGGCCCTCCTTCTGCGGCCTGGCCATGCCGTGCAGGGCATCGCGGTATTCCCGGATCTTCTTGCGCTCCGCCATCGCCTCAGCCCTTCATGCCCACGGCGCGCAGCTTCTTCTCGTCCAGCCCCTGGCGCCAGCCTTGCGCGGCGCGCCATTCTTTGGGCAGCGAAACCTTGGCGACGCTCTGGAGATTGTAGTCTGCCGGCGCCAGGCCTTCCTTGACCTCGCTCCAGTTGAGCGGCATGGCGACCGGCAGGCCCTGGCGGGCACGGACGCAGTAGGCGCCGACCGCCGTCGAGCCGCGGTCGTTGCGCAGATAGTCGACATAGATGCGGCCCTTGCGCGCCGCCTTGCTGGCCTTGGCCAGGAAGATCCGCGGCTCGCCCCGCGCCAGCCCATCGGCGACCGCCTTGGCAAAGCCCTTGGCGACCGGCCAGCTTGCCGCCGGGCGCAAGGGCACGACCACGTGGAGCCCCTTGCCGCCGGTTGTCTTCACGATCGATTTGAGGCCCAGCGCCGCCAACCGCTTGCGCACCAGCTGCGCCGCCAGCGCGACCGCGTCGAACGGCACGTCGGGTGCCGGATCGAGGTCCAGGATGACGCGGTCGGCCTTGTCCAGCTTGTCGATATGCGTCTGCCAGGGATGGATCTCGATCACGCCGAACTGCACCAGCGTGATGAGGTCGCGCGCGCTGCGCACGCACAGCAGCTGCTCCTTGTCCTCCGGATCCTTGACCGTGCTGATGCGTCCCGAGAGGGTCTGCTGCGGGTGGCGCTGGAAAAAGCTCTGCCCGGTGATCCCGTCGGGATTGCGCAGCACCGCCACCGGGCGGTCCGCCATGTCGAGCAGCAGGGTGTCGGCCACCCGGGCGTAGTACCTGGCGATGTCGAGCTTGGTGGCGCCGGTGCTGGGATCGATCACCCGCGTCGGATGGGTGATCTTGACACCGCCGATCGTCGGCTCGTCGGTTTCGGCCGCCCGGCGCGCGCGGTCGGACCGGTCCACCTGCCTGGCCGGCTTGTCACCGCGCAGCCCCTGGTAGGAAGCCTGGCGGAGCAGCCCGTCGGAGGACCGGCCGCGATGCGCCACCTCCGCGACCAGGTCCGGCTTCACCCAGATCGCGCGCGCCGCGTAGCTGCGCTCCATGTCCTGGAACGGGCACTCTTTAATCTTGCGGCCGCGCAGATTCTTCTCCAGCGCCAGTGCTTCCTTTCCGGTGTAGCCGGTGCCGGCGCGGCCGTCATAGACCAGCTTCCGGCCCTCGTAGTGGCCGACCAGCAGCGAGCCGATGCCGCGTCCGGCGCGCGAGGGGGTATAGCCGCCGATCACGAACTCGTCGCGGTCGATGCATTTCGATTTCACCCAGTCGCGCCCGCGCCCGGAGCGGTAGGGGCTGTCCTTGCGTTTCGACACCACGCCCTCCAGCGCCATGTTGCACGCCGCCTTGAAGAAGTCGCTGCCTTCGGCATCGTGATGGTCGCTGTAGGCCAGCGCTCCATTGCGCGCCTTGGCGAACAGCGCATCGCGCAAAATCTGCTTGCGCTGCACCAGCGGCAGCGCGCGCAGATCCCGCCCGTTCAGGTATGGCAGGTCGAACATATAGAAGACCATGTCCTCATCGTCGCGCTCTGAGAGCGCGCGCTGCAGGTCCGAGAAGCTGCTGAGGCCGTTCTCGTCGGGCACCACGATCTCGCCGTCCAGCCAGGCCGATTTGATCCCGGCCTTGGCGAGCGCCTTGACGATGGAGGGGAACTTGCGCGTCCAGTCAAGGCCGGAGCGCGTGATCATCTTCACCGCGCCGTTCTCGATCCGCGCGCCCATGCGATAGCCGTCGAACTTGACCTCGTGGACCCAGCTCGAGCCGTCGGGCGGTGCATCGGCCAGGCTCGTCAGTTCCGGCTCGATGATCGCGGGAAGCTTGCCGGGCTTGCCCCGTGCATCGGCTTCGAGGGCGGCGACGTTCTTCTTCATCGCGGCTGCCGAGCGCGTCGAATCCCATTCCGGTCCGCCGCCTGCGGCGATCTCGCGCATGGTCCGGCCGGTCTTGACACTGGTGGCATTGGCGATCGCGGCATCGCCGCGGCCGGGCTTGGCCCAACGGTCGCTTGTCTTGATCAGCAGCCAGTTGTGCTTGGCCCCCTTGCCCTTGCCTTCATCGCGGTCGGCCATGCGGACCAGGTGGAACCCGCCTTTGAGGCGCTCCCCATCGAATTCGAATTCGATGTGCCCCTTCTTGTGCCCCTTCACCGGATCGCCGCGCGGAATCCACCGGCCGCGGTCCCACAGCATCACTGTGCCGCCGCCATACTGGCCCTTGGGAATCGTGCCTTCGAACGTGCCGTATTCGATCGGATGATCCTCGACCTCGACCGCCAGCCTGCGATCCTTGGGATCGAGGCTGGGGCCGCGCGTCACCGCCCAGCTCTTGTAGACGCCATCGATCTCCAGCCTGAGGTCGAAATGCAGCCGGCGCGCCGCGTGCATTTGCATGACGTAGCGGCGACCGCCGGCCGGCGCCGGCCTTTCGCCGCCCGGCTCCGGCGTGACCGAGAAATCGCGCTTCCTGCGGTACAGGGAGAGCTTGTCGCTGCGGCGCATGGCGTTCAGATCCGTACATGCGGAGGCGTACCTTCATGTCCCTTTCGCGACACGAAGGCAACCTCCTTCGCCTCACCGCCCCGGCCCGCTATGACGCGCGCGGAAGGGAGATTCAGCGCGCTCCGCAGGGTGGCTGGAATGGGTCGGCGTTCGGCGAATATGGGCTCATGTTCATGATCCCGCTGGCGTCCGGATAGCCGCCCTTGCAGGAGGCGACCTCGTAGCCATAGCCCTTGCCGGTGCTGCTGCAGCCCGCAAGCGACAATCCGATGCTCGCGAGCAGCGCGAGACCGATCAAGCTGATACGACGATCCATGGGTTCCTCGTCCGATATGGTGACTGTCCCGGACCAGCCGGGCTGACGGACGGCTGGACCCATAAACAACCCGGATCGCCGCCGCCGGTTCCCACGCCAGCGGCAGCGCAAGGGGCCTAGAGTCGCGCCTGCAGGTCACGCGCCATTTCCAGATGATGGCGCACGGTCGGCAAGACATCCTTGGCGACCGCCGCGGTTTCGCGCCCGCTGGCGGCCTGGGTTTCCAGCATCGTCACAGCGCGCTCATGAGCGGCCACCATCTCGTCCATGTAGGCGCGATCGAACGAGGCGCTGTCCAGGCTGCGCAGCCGGTCGATCGTGTTGGCGCCTTCCGGCTCGAGTTGCCAATCGATGAGATACCCGCGCACCAGCCCGAAATTATCGAGATTGATCGCCATCTGGCGGTGGTCGATCAGCATCTGGCGGGCGAAGGCGCGCACGTCTGGCGATTGCGCGCGGACAAATGCGATGCGCGCGAGCTCGATCTCGAGCGCGCTCGAGGACAGCGCCGCTTGCGCGAAATCGGCGTCGCTCGGCGCCAGGCGCGACACCGGCTGCGGCACCGTGAGCGGCACCGCAGGCGCGGCGGCGGTGGGGGCCGCGGCCACCGGCTCGGTGGCGGCCGCGACCGGAGCGGGCGCCACGACGATGGGACCGCCGACGGTCCCGAACTGCTGTTCGGCAGCCGTGCGGTGGCGCATCGATTCGTGGGCATAGGGCTTGCCGTTGGTGCTGCAGGCTGCGAGCAGCAACGCGGCTGCCAGGACCGGGGCGGCCGACCGAAGTGGCTTGACCATCGCTTTCACCCTTCGTGGATTGGCATGTAGGGGGTCAACCGCGCATCCGCCCTTTCGTTGCCGCGAACCCCGCCTGCGCGCTGTGAATTGGGCACCTTTTGCGGTTGGCGGCGTTTATTCGGCAGGACCACGCAGGTGAACCCATGCTGACCAGAAGGATAAGGGCGCCGCGCGCAGAGCACGCGGCCCTCGCGAGCGAGCCATCGGCCGCGGCGGGCACGATCTTCCGGCCCGGCCGCAATGCGTGGCGCGTGGCAACGGCGGGGCGCGCAACGGTGCTGATCGACGCCGCGGCCTATTTCGGCACGCTGCGCAAGGCGCTGCTCGAGGCGCGGCACAGCGTCTATATCATCGGCTGGGATGTCGACAGCCGCACGCCGCTGGTCGGGCCGACGGGCGAGCCGGAGGACGGCTTGCCGCGCGAGCTGGGCCCGTTCCTGGTCGCGCTGGTGGAGCGGCGGCCGGACCTCAAGGTCAACATCCTGCTGTGGGACTATTCGCTGTTCTTCACCAGCGAGCGCCAGGCCATGCCGGCCTTCGTGCTGCGCTGGAGGACCCCGCCGCAGATCGACCTCTGCCTCGACGATGCGATTCCGCTCGGCTCCTCGCACCATCAGAAGATCGTGGTGCTGGATGAGGCGCTGGCCTTCTCCGGCGGGCTCGACCTCACCATCCGGCGCTGGGACGACAGCGACCACGCGCCGGACAATCCGCGCCGCGTCGATCCCGCCGGCAAGCCCTATCGCGCGTTTCACGACGTGCAGATCATGGTGGACGGCGATGCCGCGCGCGCCATGACCGAGCTCGCGCGGCAGCGCTGGACGCGGGCGGCGTGCGAGGAGCTGCCCGAGGTGCCCGCTGCCGCCGCACCCTGGCCGGAGGAGGTCGCACCCCATTTCCGCGATGTGGACGTGGCGATCGCCCGCACCGAGCCGCTTTATTCGACCCATGGCGAGGTGCGCGAGGTGGAGCTCCTGTTCCACGACATGATCGCGAGCGCGCACCGCACGCTCTATGTCGAGAGCCAGTACCTCACCTGCTCCCGGTTCGGCCGCTCCCTGGCCAGGGCGATGCGGCGCAATCCGGCGCTCGAGGCGATCATCGTCGGGCCGTTCACATATCGCGGCCGGCTCGAGCGTGCGGTGATGACGGCCGGCCGCGCACGCGTCGCGCGCATCCTGCGCAAGGCGGGCGTCATGGATCGCGTGCTGATGGCTGCGCCGCGTCTCAAGGACGGCACGGTCGACCTCCACGTCCATTCGAAAGTGATGATCGTCGATGACCGCTATCTGCGGGTAGGGTCCGCCAACCTCTGCCACCGCTCGATGGGTACCGACACCGAATGCGACCTGGTGGTCTCGGCCGAGGGAGACGAGGCGGCGCAAGGAAGCGTCCGCGACCTGCGCGATGCGCTGATCGCCGAGCATTGCGGCGCCACCCTGCCGGAAGTGACGGCAGCGGTCGTGCGCGAAGGCTCGGTGATCGCGGCGATCAAGTCCCTGCCGGAGCGGCGGCGCCTGCTGCAGCCCATTGCGGACCGCATGCTGCCCGTCTCGCCGCCCACCATGCTCGAGGCGGTGGCCGATCCGCGCGCCCCGATCGACCCGACCCGCGTCCTCACCGAAGGCGGTAGCGCCATCGGGCGCAGCCGGCGCCGGCCGCTGCTGGCGGCGGCCGGCATCCTGCTGACGCTGGCCTTGTTCCTCGGCATGGCGGCCGCCTGGAATGTGACGCCGCTGGCGG
This sequence comes from Dongiaceae bacterium, assembly GCA_035699005.1. Classification (GTDB taxonomy): domain Bacteria; phylum Pseudomonadota; class Alphaproteobacteria; order Dongiales; family Dongiaceae; genus Dongia_A. The sequence goes on along the minus strand of DASSBF010000102.1, from coordinate 34,103 downwards.
AGTGGGCCGATCCGCAGCTGTGGTCGGGCTGGATGTCCGCGCTCCAAGGTCCGTGGGCCGCGCTCGCCGTCATCGTGCTGTTCGTTCTGGCGGGCCTGGTGATGTTCCCGGTCCTGGTGCTGATCGCAGTGACCGCCGCGGTGTTCGGCGCCTGGCCAGGCGTGCTCTACGCGGCGGCCGGCGCGATGGCGAGCGCGCTGACGACCTATGCGCTCGGCCGCTGGCTGGGACCGCGCGGGCTCCGGCAATTCTTCGGCCCACGCCTCAACCTCATCACGCGCAGCTTCGCGCGCAAGGGCATCCCGACGGTCACGCTGGTGCGGCTGGTGCCGGTCGCGCCGTTCAGCCTGGTGAACCTGGCCGCCGGGGCCATCTGCATCCCGGCGCTCGACTACCTGCTGGGGACCGCGCTCGGACTGGCGCCGGGCCTCGCGGTCATGTCGCTGCTCGGCGACGAGGCGACGGACCTGATCCGCGCGCCGTCGTTGCGGGGTGCGGCGATCCTGGTCGGGCTGCTGGCCGCCGCTATTGCCGTCTCGGTGGGGCTGCAGATCCTGGTCTCGCGCCGCCGCGACCAGGCCGAGCGGGCGAAGCGGCCGGGCCGCAGACTCCTGCACGAAACTGTGCCATGAATGCCGGCAGACGGACCGGGAGAGCATGAGTCACGAGGGAACACATCGCACGGGGGCCGATCGCTTCGCGCGCATCCTGACCTGGAACATCCACCGCGGCATCGGGCTCGATCTGCGCTACGACCTCGATCGCATCATCGGCCTGATCGAGCCGCACGATCCCGACATCGTCGCGCTCCAGGAGGTTGATTCGCGCGGCAAGGACCAGACCACCCTGCCGCTCGCCGCCCTGAAGCAGGTACTGGGCAGCCACGCCGCCGAGGCGCGCACCATCGTGGCGCCCGACGGCCATTACGGCCACGTCCTGATCAGCCGCTGGCCGATGCACGACATCAACGTACATGAGCTGCACGTCTCGCGCCGCGAGACGCGCTGCGCCATCGAGGCGACGGTGGAAAGCCCGTTCGGCCACATCCGCGTGATCGCGGCGCATCTGGGCCTGCGCCCCAACGAGATCCGGCCTCAGCTCGAGAACTTCAGGCCGCTGGTGCGCGGCGAACCGGGCAGCGATCCCGGCTCGCAGCCCGGCGGGCTGCTGATGATGGGGGATTTCAACGATTGGCACGGGCGCGTGCGCTCCAGCCTCACCACCCTCATCCCGACCCACACGATGCAGAAGACCTTTCCATCCTGGCGCCCGATGCTGAATCTCGACCGCATCTATTGCCGTCCGGGCAGGGCGCTGCGGCGGTCCTGGATCGACAGCAGCGCGCGCCGCGCGTCGGATCATCTGCCGGTGTTCGCGGAAGTCGACCTCGCTGCGATGGCCATGGCGAAGCCGCCGGCCATGCCGCAGGCGGCAGATTGATTCACGCCCGCTTGCGCACCTGCCGCCGGAGGAACCGCAAAGTGGCCGCCTCTTCGGCACGAAGGCCGCCATCCTTGGCCGGCAGCCTGCGCAGGCGCAGTTCGCCGGCGGCATAGGCTGCCGGCACGCTGGGGTGGACATAGCATTTGCGGCAGATCGCAACCGTGTTGCCGAGCCGCGCCGCCACCCGCTGCAGCGCCGCGCGGATCTGCCGCTTGGCGGCGGCGGCGCTGTCGGCTGGGCCGATCTCCTGCAGCAGGTTGGCGGCGAGCACGGTGCCGGCCCAGGTGCGGAAATCCTTGGCGGTCACCTCGCGCCCGGTCAGGCCGCGCAGGTACTCGTTGACGTCGGTGGAGGTGATGCGCAGCGCATTGCCGTCATCGTCGAGGTACTGGAACAGCTGCTGGCCCGGCAGCTCCTGGCACGAGCGGATGGTCTTGGCGACCCGCCGGTCGCGCATAGTGAGGCGCCAGCTCTTGCCGCTCTTGCCCTTGAACTGGAAACGCAGCTCGCCGCCCGCCACGCGCACATGCGAGTTGCGCAGGGTGGTTATGCCGTAGCTGTCATTGTCCCGCGCATAGCTGTCGTTGCCGATGCGGATCAGCGTGATGTCGAGGAGATGGGCAATGGTCGCCAGCACCTTCTCGCGCGGCAGGCCACGAAGCGCCATGTGCACGGCGATCGCATCGCGCATCGCCGGGAGGGCCTTGGCGAACTCGACCAGCCGTTCGTATTTGACGCTGTCGCGGATCGCGGTGAAATCGGGATGATAGCGGTATTGCTTGCGGCCCCTGGCGTCGCGGCCGGTGGCCTGCAGGTGCCCGTTCCCGCTGGCGCAGATCCACACGTCGGCCCAGGCCGGCGGGATCGCCAGCGACCTGATGCGCGCGGCTGCATAGGGATCGCGCAGGGTCCTTCCATTGCTGTCGAGATAGGCGAAGCCCTTGCCGCGCCGGCGCCGGCGGAATCCGGGCTCTCCGTCGTTGACATATTCGAGGCCGGCCTTTTCCGCGTCACCGGCGGTCGGCGGCGGCAAGGATGCCGGCTCCCCCGCCGCGGGCATTTCGGCCCCGCTACGCATGCCGGCCGCTCCTCGCGGCCGGCGAATCGATGCTCCGGATCACCGTCGTCCTCCCGGTCGGGCAGGAATGACAACAGTGCCGGAAGTCCGCGGGTTCCGTCAGATGGCGAGCAGCGCCCGCAGCGGTGCAACCAGGCCGGGCGCGGCGGCGAGGATGGAATTGCCGTCGGCCAGCGCGTCCGGCGGGCCCAGGAAATCGCTGCACCAGCCACCCGCCTCGGCGACCAGCACCAGGCCCGCCGCCACGTCCCAGGCATTGATGTGCGCTTCGTAGTACCCGTCGAGCCGGCCATCGGCGGTGAACGCCATGCCGAGCGCGCCCGATCCGAAGCGGGTATATTCGCAGCCCGCCTCCAGGCAGGCGGCGACGGCGTCGACATGCGCCTTCACCGGCCTGCGATAGCTGAAGCCCAGGCCCAGGCGCGCTTCCTCTAGCCGGCTTGCGGCGCTGGCGCGGATGCGCCGGCCGTTCAGCAGCGCTCCGCCGCCCACGCGCGCGGCATAGAGCTCTTCCGTCACCGGGTTGTAGATGATGCCGAGCACCGCCTTGCGATCGACCACGAAGCCGAGGGAGACGCACCACAGCGGAATGCCGGCGATGAAGTTGCTGGTCCCGTCGATCGGATCGACGATCCAGGTCGCGCCGCCGCCGGCACTCTGCATCCCGCCTTCCTCGCCCAGGGCGGCATCGCCGGGAAAGGCGCGCCGCAGCGCGGCCAGCACGAACGCCTCGCACTCCCGGTCTGCCGCGCTCACGAAATCCTGGCGGCCCTTGCGCTCGACCGTCAGCGTGTCGCGCCGCCGGTACAGTTCGAGCGCGGCCTGCCCGGCTTCGCGCACCACCCCCTGCGCGAACAGGAATCGAAGGTCCAGATCGCGGTGATCCATAAACGCCGTCCGATCTTGCGCTGCAGCATTTTTTCATACTTTCCAGAACTCATCCATTCGGTCAATGTGGACCGGCAATAAAATTGTCACAGAAGGCCGTTCCGAGACGGCCCGCGTCACATGTGGAGGACATCCGAATGACACGCCCGCTCGACGCCGCCCGGCGCTATGCCGTGATCGCGGCCACCCTGATTTCCGCGGCACTCGCGGCCGGCCAGGCCAAGGCTGACGGCAACCTCACGGTCTATTGCTCCGTGCAGGAGGAATGGTGCCAGCTCATGGTCAATGAGTTCCAGAAGGCGACCGGCATCAATGTGGCGATGACGCGCAAGAGCGCGGGCGAGACCTATGCCCAGGTCAAGGAGGAGGCGTCCAACCCCAAGGGCGACATCTGGTGGGGCGGCACCGGCGATCCGCATCTGCAGGCCGCCGAGGAGGATCTGACGCTCGCCTACGAATCGCCGATGCTGAAGGACCTCAACGACTGGGCGGTGGCGCAGCACAAGACCGCCCACGGCAAGACCGTCGGCATCTACATGGGCGCGCTCGGCTTCGGCTACAGCTCGGACGTCCTGAAGGAAAAGGGCGTCGAAGGCCCGAAATGCTGGGCCGACCTGGTGAAGCCCGAATACAAGGGCGAAGTCCAGGTGGCGAACCCGAACTCCTCCGGCACCGCCTACAACTTCCTGGCCACCATGGTGCAGCTCCTGGGCGAGGAACAGGCGTTCGCCTACATGAAAAAGCTGAACGAGAACGTCAATCAGTACACCAAATCGGGCGCCGCGCCGGCGCAGGCGGCCTCGCGCGGCGAGACGCTGATCGGCATCGCGTTCCAGCACGATCTGGTGACGCCGGCGGTCACGTCCGGCGTGCCCATGGTGGTGGTGGCGCCCTGCGAGGGCACCGGGTTCGAGATCGGTTCCATGAGCATCATCAAGGGTGCCGCCAACCTGGACAACGCGAAGAAGTTCTACGATTGGGCGCTGACGCCGGAGGCGCAGGTCCTGGGGGCACAAGCCAATTCGTTCCAGGTGCCGTCGAACAAGAACGCGCCCACCCCGGAAGCGGCGCCCAAGCTGTCCGAGATCAAGCTCATCGACTACGACTTCGCCAAGTTCGGCTCTTCGGACGAGCGCAAGCGGCTGCTCGGCCGCTGGGACAAGGAAATCGGCGCGCAGTAGTCCCGAGCGGGCACGGCCGGCGGCGAACCCGTCGCCGCCGGTTGGGTTTGATGGCAAGGCTGTCACGACAGGATCGCAACGTCGCCGCCCTTCTGATCGCCGCCGCGGTCGGATTGCTGCTGCTGCCCTGGTACGCGATCGAGGACGGCCTCTGGAGCTTCGGCTGGCTCGCGGCCTATCCGGATGCCAAGACCGCGTCAGCGCTGCTGCAGGCTGCGGGCTTTGGCGCCAAATGGCTGTGGCCGCTGTTCCTGGCCGTGGCGATTCCGTTGCCTGCCTTGTTCAACCACCGGCATGGCGCATTCCTGGTCACGGCCGGCGGCGCGTTCGGACTCGTCTATCTGCTCATCGAGGGGTTCCTGATCGGGTTGCACGGCTGGAACTACCCCGCGCTCGAGGCGATGTTCGGCGTCGTGCCGCCGCAGGAAGGCATGGGCGCCGGGGCGCTGGTGGCCGGCACGTCCTTCCTGCTGCTGGTGGCGGCCGGCCTTGCCCGGCGCGGCGTCATGCGCGGCGATCTGTTCCTGGCCGGCGCGATTGCCGTCATCGTCGCCTCGATCGCCTTGTTCGTGTTCTTTCCCGTGGCCTCCGTGCTGCAGCGTGCGGCCATCAGCGATGAGGGCCGCTTTTCCATCGCCGCGCTGATCGAGCGGCTGACGGCGGAGGACATCTGGTCGCTCGGCTGCTTCGCCGGGCGGCAGCATTGCGGCGTGTTCTGGAACTCCATGTGGCTGGCGGTCGCATGCGGGATCGCCACCACATTGCTGGGTCTCGCCTTTGCGCTCCTGCACAAGCGCACGGGCTTTCGCGCCAAGGGGCTGCTGCGCCTGCTGGCGGTGCTGCCGATCATCACACCGCCGTTCGTGATCGGTCTCGGCATCATCCTTTTGTTCGGGCGCAGCGGCGTCGGCACCGTCCTGTTCAGCGACCTGTTCGGGATCCCGCCCAGCCGCTGGATCTATGGGTTTTCCGGCCTGCTGCTCGTGCAGACCCTCGCCTTCACGCCGATCGGCTATCTGGTGCTGATCGGCGTGGTCGATGGCATCAGCCCCTCGATGGAGGAAGCCGCGCAGACCCTGCGGGCGGACCGCTGGCGCACCTTCCGCACCGTGACCTGGCCGCTGCTGCGGCCCGGCCTCGCCAACGCCTTCCTGATCGCGTTCGTCGAGAGCCTGGCCGACTTCGGCAATCCGCTCGTCCTGGGCGGCAACTACAACGTATTGTCGACCGACATCTTTTTCGCGATCGTCGGATCGCAGAACGATCCCGGCCGCGCCTCGGCTCTCTCCATCGTGCTGCTCTCTCTCACGCTGTCGGCGTTCGTGCTGCAGCGGCGCTGGCTCGGGCGCCGCTCCTACACCACCATTTCCGGCAAGGGCGACGCCGGCATTCCGGCCGTGCTGCCGCGTGGCTTGCGCATCGCGATCTATGTCGCCACCATGCCCTGGCTGGCCTTCACGGCGCTGCTCTACCTCCTGATCCTGGTGGGCGGGTTCGTGCGGTCGCTCGGGCTCAACAACACCCCCACCTTCCGGCACTACGTCACCGCCTTCGGCATCGATTGGGGGCCGCACGGCATCCTGTGGAGCGGCCGCGCCTGGCAATCCTTTTCGACCACCATCGAGCTGGCGGCCATCTCGGCGCCGCTGACCGCCGCCCTCGGCCTGCTGACCGCCTATCTGCTGAGCCGGCAGAACTTCTTCGGCAAGGCCCCGTTCGAGTTCCTCACCATGCTGAGCTTCGCCATTCCCGGCACGGTCATCGGCATCAGCTATATCGTCGCCTTCAACGTGCCGCCGGTCGAGCTGACGGGCACCGGCCTCATCCTCGTCATCTGCTTCGTGTTCCGGAACATGCCGGTCTCGATCCGCGCCGGGCTCGCGACCCTGAGCCAGATCGACAAGAGCCTGGACGAATGCTCGCTGACGCTGCGGCACGGCAGCCTTGCCACCCTGCGGCGGGTGATCCTGCCGCTGCTGCGCCCGGCGATCGTCGCCGCGCTGGTCTATTCCTTCGTGCGCGCCATCACCTCGGTCAGCGCCGTCATCTTCCTGGTCAGCGCCCAGTACAACCTGGCCACCGCCTATATCGTGGGACGCGTGGAGGTATCCGATTTCGGCCTCGCCATCGCCTATTCCTCGGTGCTCATCGTCTGCATGCTGGCGGCCATCGGCATCATCCAGCTCGGCGTGGGCGAGCAGCGCCGGGCGCGCCGCACCGCCGCGGCCCCACTCCCCGTCGGAGCCGCATCATGACGATCGCCAACCGATCCGCCGCCGTTGCCCTCGAACACGTTCGCAAGCAATACGGGACTGTTGCGGCGGTCGAGGACGTGTCGGTGACGATTGAGGCCGGTACGCTCGTCACCCTGCTCGGCCCCTCCGGCTGCGGCAAGACCACGACCCTGCGCATGATCGCGGGGCTGGAGACACCGAGCGCGGGCCGCGTTCTCATCGGCGGCAAGGATGTCACCCTGCTGCCGCCCAACGAGCGCGATGCCAGCATGGTGTTCCAGTCCTACGCGCTGTTTCCGCACATGACCGTGCTGGAGAATGTTTCCTACGGCCTCGCCGATTCCGCGCTCTCCAGGGCGCAGCGGCTGGACAAGGCGCACGAAGGCCTGCGCCTGGTCGGCCTCGAAGGCTATGACGGCCGCCTGCCGTCCGAGCTGTCCGGCGGGCAGCAGCAGCGCGTCGCCTGCGCCCGCGCCCTGGTGCTGGAGCCGCAGGTGCTGCTGTTCGACGAGCCGCTGTCCAACCTCGATGCCAAGCTGCGCCGCCGCATGCGGGAGGAGATCCGCGACCTGCAGCAGAAGCTGCACCTGACCTCGATCTATGTGACCCATGACCAGGAGGAGGCTCTCGCCGTTTCCGACAAGATCGTGGTCATGAACAAGGGCCGCATCGCGCAGGAGGGTGCGCCGGCCGATCTCTACGAGCGGCCCGCCGATCCGTTCGTCGCCGATTTCATCGGCGGCGCCAACCTGGTGCCGTGCGAGATCGTGCGGCGCCAGGGCGCGAATGCGATCGTCCGGTTCGGCGGCGCCGAGTTCGAGGTCCCGGCGCCGCGGATCGACGGTGATGCAGGCTATCTCGTGGTCCGTTCGGCCGCCGTCGCGCTGACACCCGCCGATGCCGCGGACGCCGGGCAACCGGCGCACGCGCTGCTCGCCACGGTGCGCAAGGCGACCTATCTGGGTGGCCATTGGGAATACACGCTGGAAACAGCTTTTGGCACGCTGTTCCTGTCGCAGCCGGTCAGCAGGCGGTTCGAGCAGGGCGCGGCCGTCGCGCTGCATCTCGATTCGCGGCATCTTGCGGTGGTCGCTCGCACATAGCTGGAAAGAGCGCTGCGCAGAACAGGGGCTGGAGGAACGACCGGCGCGCTGCCGTGAGCCACGGCACACCACGGACAAGCGCCCTGAAAATCAAGGCACTTGTCCCTGTCAATCGCGCTTTACCGGTCGTCCCCCGAACCTTGCCTTGTCGGGCCCCGAGCGGGGCCGGGAAGCTCAGATTGCTTCCTTGAGCTCCTTGGCCGCGCGGAACGCGACCTTCTTGCTCGCTTTGATCTTGATGGCTTCGCCCGTCGCCGGGTTGCGGCCCATGCGGGCGGCGCGCCTGCGCACCTGCAGCACGCCAAGACCGGCGAGACGGATGCGGGCGCCCTTTTTCAGGTTCTTCACCAGGAGGGCGATCACGTCATTCATGATCGCTTCGCCCGCCTTCTTCGACAGCTCGTGCGAAGCGGCGATGTCCGCAGCCAGATGCTTCTGGGTGACGGTCGTCTGGGCCGACTTCCCGCCGGCTTTGGCGGCTGGTTTGATTCCCATGGTTTTAAGCCTCTCTTGTCAGGTGGGGATCAGTCCCCGGAAAGAATCACGACCGGTCGATAAAGACAAGGCCGATCAGTCGGAAACGCGTGATTATTACGCCGATTCTGCGAGTCGGGCCATCACAAAACGCGCGGTGGGCAGTTTGACGATGGGCAAGAAATGCCTGCGGGGTGGGCATTTCCGAGCCTTCCGTGAAGTCGCGCGGATGGCGCGCCAAGACCAATTCGAGTCGCGGCGACTCTCGCCAACGCCTGATGCGCGCGCCGCGCGAGCCTTCGCATGCGCTGTATTTCAAGCGCTTGCATCGCGATCTTGACTCGATGCATTGCCTCGGCATCCCATGCGGAATCCCACGTCTGGCGCGGCGCGTGATGCTGCTCCGGTCAACCGAACCATCCATGTCACGGATCGCCCGCAATCCGACTTGTGACCGGGATCACGCCGGCGCAGCCGGCAACGAGGCTCTGCCGCGCGGGTGAGCGGACGCATGTCGCGGGCGCTGTCGTGTCCGAGTCGCAGCCCCAAGCCGCTGTGCGCGGGCGGGCGGAACCGATCGCGGCCGGCCGGGTTACCCGCCAAGACACGCCCAATTGGCAAGCATTTCCATGGCCAGGAAACCGAGCAGTGAATCCGGCCCGCCGTCTCGCGCGGATGTTCGCAAGGGCCAGGGCAGCACGCATATCGACAAGGTTGAGTTCGCGGCGCGCGTCCGCCGGCGCTTTTTCGATCCGGCATTCGATGCCGCGGAGCCGGAGATCGCGCGCATCATCGAGCTCGCCTGGGATGGCTACGACCGCTACCGCAAGGCGCCGCGAACCCGCAAGGCGGGGGCCGGCTATGCCGACCCGGACTACGACCTTTCGGTGGATTGGATCGCGGCGCACGAGGCGATCGGGGCCGCGGAAAAGCGCCAGCGCGATCCTGCCGGCCCATTGCGCATCCTCGGCATCTGCGGTTCGCCGCGCAGCGACGAAACCTGCCCCGGCGAGATGTCCAAGACCTTCCGCCTGATCGGCATGGCGCGCGAGATCATCGAAGCGGCCGGCATTGCGTTCGATCTGCTCGACCTCAGCCACCTCACCTCCGAGTACGGCCGCGTGATCTATCCCTGCAAGGCCTGCGTTTCCACCGCCATGCCGCTGTGCCACTGGCCATGCTCCTGCTATCCGAATCACGCGATCGGGCAGGTCAATGACTGGATGAACGAGATCTATCCGCGCTGGGTCGCGGCCCACGGCATTTTCATCGCGACGCCGGTTCACTGGAACCAGTGCCCGAGCGTGCTGAAGCTCATGATCGACCGGCTGGTCTGCGCCGACGGCGGCAATCCGGATCCGACCTCCACGCACGGCAAGGATCCGGCGAGGGCCAAGGAACTGGAGCTGAAAGGCTGGGACTATCCGCGCCACCTCGCGGGCCGCGCGTTCGCGACCGTGGTGCACGCCGATGCCGAAGGCGCGCAGAACGTACGCCACGCCCTGACCAACTGGCTGACCGCCATGCACCTGATCGAGGCTGGCGCCGCCAGCATCGACCGCTACGTCGGCTACTACGAGCCCTATGCGACCAGCCACCGGGCGCTCGACCGCGATCCCGGCTTCCAGGAGGAAGTGCGCAACACCGCGCGCGCGTTGGTGCGCCAGGTGCAGATGATGCGCGCCGGCCGCGAGGAGCCGGACGCGGAGCTGGAAGAACCGCGGAAGAAGTGATCGGTGCGACCATGACGGAGTAGGTGCGAGGGAGAGGGCCTACCGCCGGATCACGTCGCTCAGAAGCTGCGCCGGCGCGGCGGCGCGCTGGAGCTGGTCGCATCGGCATTGCGCGGGCTTCTTGTCGGGGCGCCAGCGCAGCAGACGAGTCCCGTGCCGGAAGCGGTTGGCGGTCACCTGATCGTATTTCACCTCTGCGACCAGCTTCGGCTTCAGCGGCTGCCAGTCTGCCGAGCGCTCGCTGCTCCAGCGGCTGGGCCCGCCGGGCGCGTCGCCGGTAAAGCCGGGCGGCGCCATCAGCTTCTCCAGTCGCGCGGTCAGGGCCGGGCGATCGGCATCCTTGATGGTCGAGGTAAATCCTACATGGTGCAGCAGGCCTCCCTCGTCATAGAGGCCGAGCAGCAGCGAGCCGACCAGCTTGCTGTCGCTCTGGTACCGAAAACCGCCGACCACGCAATCGGCGGTGCGCAACAGCTTGACCTTCAGCATCTCGCGTTCGCCCGGCACGTAGGGCCCGTCGGCGCGCTTGGCGACCACGCCGTCCAGCGCGCCCCGTGCCTTCGTCAGCCATGCGCGCGCGATCGCCAGATCGCGCGTGTACGGCGTGAGACGCAGCGACTGCTGGTCCCCGAGGGCGGTGAAGAACTGCTCGAGTGCGGTGCGGCGCCGGGTCAGCGGCTGCCCGATCAGGCTGCCATCGGAAGCGGTTGCCAGGCAATCGAACAGGATGAGCATCGCGGGCGTTTCCGCCACCAATCTGCGCACCCGGCTTTCGGCCGGATGGAGCCGGTTCTGCAGCGCGTCGAACGACAGCGCGCCACCAGCCAGGATCGCCAGCTCGCCATCCAGCACAAAGCGGTCGAGCGGCAGGACGCCGAGCGCCGCGGCGACATCAGGAAAATAGCGCGCCAGCGACTTGCCGGATTTCGATTGCAGCTCCACCTCGGCGCCCGCCCGGAACGCGAGGCAGCGGAAGCCGTCCCACTTGGGTTCGAACTGCCAGCCCTCATCGTCCGGCAGATCCTCGGCCAGCCGTGCTTCCATCGGCGGCGTGCCGAGCGCGACCGGCAGCGACCGCAGGCCGGTCTTCGGGCGCGGCCGGCGAATGCTGCGCTCAGCGGCTCTTGCGGTCGCCACGGTCGCCTTCGCCGCGCTTCGCCTTTTTCTTCACGCGCCGGCGGACGTCCCGCAAGAGCGAACCGCTCACATCGTTGGGTTCCCCGTGCTTGGCCATGCTCGTCTCCAGCTGACTCATCCAGATGGGAACGAGTTGGCCCATCGGAGGTTCCCGAGGAACGCCATCGCGGGCCACCGGCCCGGCGGGAGGAACGATGCCCGACGCGACGCACGACAAGCCCGAGCAAGCCTATCCAGCCGACAAGGCGCGCGGCGGCGAGATCATCCTGCGCAAGCGCTGGCAGCGCATCGTCTTCATCGTCGGCCTCGCCGGCGCGGTGGTGCTTGGGCTGATTTTCACCATGATCGCCTGGTGGAGCCGGTAGAGCGTTTTCCGCCGAAGATCCGATCGTGCGCCGGCGAGGGTCAGCCCGCAGGCAGGTCGAGCCGGGCGCGCAACCCGCCCAGCGGCGAATCCTCGAGCCGCAGGCTGCCGCGGTAGAGTTCCGCGATTTCCTGCACGATGTCGAGGCCGAGGCCGGTGCCCGGCGCAGTCTCGTCCAGCCTTCCGCCGCGGGTCAGCGCCGCATCGCGCCGCGCCGGCGCGATGCCCGGCCCGTCATCGTCGACCAGGACCGCAAGGCGCGCCGGACCGGGATCCACCGTCACCAGCACGCGGCGATTTGCCCACTTGCAGCCATTGTCCATGAGATTGCCCAGCATCTCGGCGAGATCCGCCGCGTCGCCGAGAAAGCCGGCGTCGTCCGCGCATGCGATCTCGATCCTGATTCCGCGTTCGCGATGGATGATGTCGAGCGAGAAGGCGAGATCCCGCAGCACCTGGACCAGCCTCGTCCGCCCCGCCGCGGCGCTCAGCGGTCCTGCGGCGCGGATGCGCGCCAGCACCCGTTCCACCTGGTCGCCGATCCGCTCCACCTGGTCGCGCAAAATGTCGCCGCGCTCGTCCCCGATGCCGGCAAGCTCCTGGCGCAGCACGGTGAGCGGGCTCTTGAGGCCGTGCGCCAGGTTGCCGGCCTGGACCCGCGCGCGGCTGATCAGCGCCTCGTTGTGCTCCAGCACCTCGTTCAGCTCTTCGACCAGGGGCGCGACCTCGATCGGGTAGTCGCCCGCCAGGCGCGGCGTGGCGCCCTTGCGCACCTGGTGCAGCGCGCGGCGCAGCGCGTCGAGCGGCAGCAGGCCGTAGCGCACCTGCAGCACGGTCGCCAGCAGGAACGCGATGCCGAGCCCGCCCAGCGCGAGCGCGAGCTGGACCCCGAAAGCATACACCTCCTGGTCGATTTCGGCATGCGGCCCCGCCACCACGACCTGGACGGCCTGGCCGGTGCCGGGCAGCCGCACCTCGCGCGCCACCGCCCGCAGCCTGGCGTTGCCGGGGCCGGCGAGGTCGACGGCGCCGCTGCGGCCGGGAACCGCGAGGCCGCCGAGGCTGCCGCCTTGCAGCGGTCCGGCCGAGGCCGATTGCGCGAGCACGCGGTCGGCGGCCCGGATTTGCCAATACCAGCCGGAGAACGGCAGGTCGAAATGCGGGTCGGCCGGCTCGCCCGACAGATGCAGCGACCCGTCCTGCGCGATGTCGGCGGCGGCGATCAATTGCTGCTGATACGCGGCGAGGAACGCATCGAATCGCCGCTCGATCCGGTCCGCGAACAGCCACAGCAGCGAGCCGCCGGCGATGATGAGGACCGGCAGCGCGCCCAGCGCCGCGACCAGCGTCAGACGTGCCGTCAGCGAGCGCGCCCGCCGCGACGCGTCGCGTTCGCCCGGCGGCGCGGCCTCAGACAGCGCGCGCATCATCGCCGATCAGGTAGCCCAGGCCGCGCCGCGTCTTGATGAAGTCGGCGCCGAATTTCTTGCGCAGGCGGTTCACCAGCACCTCGATCACGTTGGAATCCTTGTCGAAGTCCTGGTCGTAGATGTGCTCGGTCAACTCCGCCTTGGAGACGATCGCGTTCGGCCGGTGCATGAGGTAGGCGAGCAGCCGATGCTCCAGCGCGGTCAGGGTCACCGCCTGGCCGCGCCGCGTCACCTGGCCGGTTGCGGCGTCGAACGCCACCTCGCCGCAGGTCAGGAGCGCGCGCACCGAGCCCTTGTCGCGGCGGATCAAGGCTTCGATGCGTGCGATCAGCTCCTCCATGTGGAACGGCTTGGCGAGATAGTCGTCGGCGCCGGCCCGCAGGCCCTTCACCTTGTCCGACCAGGTGTCGCGCGCGGTCAGCACCAGCACCGGCGTCCGCAGCCCCTCCTGCCGCCAGCTCTGCAGCACCGAGATGCCGTCCAGCACCGGCAGGCCGAGGTCGAGGATGATGGCATCGTAGGATTCGGTCTGGCCGAGGAACCGGCCATCCTCGCCGTCGCGCGCGAGGTCGGGGACATAGCCGCGCGCCGTCAAGGCCTGCGCAAGCTGCCGGCCGATCTGACGGTCATCCTCGATCACCAGCACGCGCATCAGTCGCCCCCGCCTCCGCTGCCGCTATGGCCGCCCTCGCCGCCGCCTTCACCGCCGCCATCGCCGCCTTCACCACCGCCATCCGAGCCGCTGCCGCCAGAGCCGCCACCCCCAGAGCCGCTGCTTCCAGAGCCGCTTCCGCTCGAACCCCCTTCGCCGCCCTCACCGCTCCCGCCATCACCGCCGCTACCTTTTCCGCTGTTCGAGGCGGCGCCAGAGGAGGCGGAGTTGGCGCGGTCCTCTCGCGCCCCGGTATCCAGGACACTTGGATTGCCGCCGAAGCGCTCGACCAGCGCAACGGCCTCCCGGTCGCCCTGCGGGCCGCGGGCGCCGATCAGGCCGAGCCCGTCGGCGTTGAAATCCAGCTCCACCACCGAGCCGGAGGCGGTCAGCACCTTGACCTCGTAGACCCACGCACACTCCTCCTCCACCTGCCTGCGCCGGAAGTCCATCGCCAGCAATTGCGCGCCGGTGCGCGCGCGCAGCGCGTCATAGAGCATGGTGGGGCTGGCGATGCCGGCCGTCGGCGCTCCGGCGGGTGCGCAATCGGCGGCAGCGGCGCCGGGCGGCTCGCACAGCAGCGCGATCGCCGACGCCGTCGCCAGCAGGGCGGCAGTGGCCTTGTCCCGATGTCGCGGTCGCGCGCTCGTCATGGCCGCACTCTGGCACCGCGAAGCTGAAGCGAAGCTTAAATCCCGCCTCAGCCTGGCTTCAGGATGACCCGGCTAACCTCCCGGCACGGTCGGTCGGAGGGACCGGCTCAACGCCAGGAGGATAAGAGGATGGAGCTATTTTCACGCCAGCAAATTCCGGCCGATGAGCCCGATCTGCGACAGGTACGCCTGCGCCGGCTGTTGCAATCCGCCGCCATGGCGGCCCTGGCGGTCGGCTTCGCGGCGGCTCTGCCGCTCAGCATCGACCATCGCATCCAGTTCGCCATGGCCAAGGCTTTCGCCGATGGCGGCGAGGGCGGGGACCATGACGGCGGCGGCGAAGGCGGCGGTCATGGCGGCGAAGGCGGCGACGGCGATGACCACGATGGCGGCGACAGCGAAGGGGGCCACAGTGGTCCCGGCGGCGGCGACAATAGCGGCCCCGGCGAAGGCGGCGGCCATGACGGCCAGGAAGCCGGCGGAGATGACGGCAACGACCACGAGGCCGGCGACGATCGCGGCGACGATCATGAGGCCGGCGACGACGATCAAGTGATTCCCGGCGATGACGACGGCACGCCGGATCAGGGTCCGGGCGATGCGCCGGGCACCGAGGATCCGGACGACGATGACGGCACGGCGGACCAAGGTCCGGGCGACGTTCCGGCGGAGTAGGCTTTTCGGGCGCCGCCCTGGGCGGCCATTGGAAGGGGGCTGGCAATCCCCCGGCCACCCCCTTCCCCCCGCTTTCTTGGCTATGGCATAATGGCTTAGGCGCAATCGGGTTTGCCCCGGTTGCGTGCTTTCATTTCAAGCCCTTAACAGCCTGTAGGAGCCTTCCATAGCTAGAATGCCTGCCCAGGAGCCCGCGCCGTCCCGCAATGACGGACCGCGCGTCAATCACCAGATCAACGTCCCGAACGTGCGCCTTGTGCGCGAAGACGGCAGCATGGCGGGGGTCGTGACGACCCGGGAAGCCATCACCATGGCCGCCGACGCCGGCCTCGATCTGGTTGAGGTTTCGCCCAACGCCGAGCCGCCGGTCTGCAAGATCCTCGATCTCGGCAAGTTCAAATACGAAGAGCAGAAGCGCAAGAACGAAGCGCGCAAGAAGCAGAAGGTCATCGAGGTCAAGGAGATCAAGCTGCGCCCCGGCATCGACATCCACGATTACGATGTGAAGATGCGGAGCATCCATCGCTTCCTCGAGGAAGGCGACAAGGTGAAGGTCACCATGCGCTTCCGCGGCCGCGAGATGGCGCACCAGGAGCTGGGCGTGAAGGTGCTGGACCGGGTGAAGGCCGATCTCGATGCCGTCGCCAAGGTCGAAAGCGCGCCCAAGATGGAGGGCCGCCAGATGATCATGGTGATCTCGCCGAAGTAGGGGCGGAGAGGCTTTGCCCACGATCCATAGAAAGCAGGGCTATCGGTTCTACTTCTAAAGTCACGAGCCCAACGAACCTTCTCACGTTCATGTCGACAAAGGGTCCGGTTCAGCAAAGTTCTGGCTGGACCCTGTTCGTTTGGCGCGCAATCATGGCTTTTCAGCGCCGGAGCTTGCTAAGATCGAGCGCGTTGTGCGCAAGCACGGCAGATCATTCATGAGGGCGTGGCATGGTTTCTTCGGCTTTTGAAGCAGACATCCGTGTCGCCGATGTTCAAGTCAGCGACGTCGATCTCTCTGTCCGGCTCAAGGACGGAAGGACGATCGCCGCACCGCTTGCGTGGTATCCGCCCCTGTTGCATGCAACGAAGGCCCAACGCCGCAAGTGGGAAATCGCTGGCGGCGGGTACGGCATTCATTGGCCGGAGATCGATGAGATCTGAGCGTCGAGGGGTTGCTGAGAGGGGCCAAAGCTCCAGCTCCGCAGAGTCGCACCGGGAGAGCGGCCGGAACGCGCCGGCAACACTGAGCTAACCGCTCACCAGCGCCCGAGCCAGCAGCGCGGCGTTGCGGGGGCTTTCGCCGACGCGTCGGATGGCGTAGGGCCACCAGTCTTTTCCGAACGGCAGATAGAGGCGCACCTGCTCGCCTTGCTCGTGCAAGTGCCGTTGCAGTTCCGTGCGCACGCCATAGAGCATCTCGAACTCGTATTCGCCGGGCTGCCAGCCGCCGTTCCTGGCGATGCGGCGGATCTCGGCGATCAGCGCATCGTCATGCGTGCCGAAGACCGGCCGGAAGCCGCCGGCCTTGGCGTCGGCGCCCAGCATCCGGCGCGCCAGATCGCGATAGCTGGCGTCGATCGCCGCCTTGCCCTGGTAGGCATGCGGACGCGGATCGGCGAATGCGCCCTTCACGAGCCGGACATGGCCGCCCGCCGCGATGATCGGCGCGAGGTCGCCGGCGCTGCGCTTGAGATAGGCCTGCAACGTCTGCGCGACCGGCACGGCGGCGGCGAGCAGCCGGGCGCGCAGGGCGAGGATGCGGTCGACATAGTCCGCGTCCTCCATGTTCAGCATCAGGACCGGCGCTTCGCCCGTCCGCCGCGCGCCAAGCTCGCGGATGCGCTGACCGATCTTGAGCGCGAGCTGCTCCCCCGCCTTCTCGTCGATCGCATAGCCGATCTGCGTCGAATCCAACGATACATGAATCTGCAGGTCCGCGGCGTTCAGCGATTCGGCAGCCGTGATTTTCTGCCTTCCGTTCTCGGCGACGATCCCGGGATCCCTGACATATTCGCCGAGGTAGTAGAGCGAGCTCTTGAAGCCGGCCGCGTGGAGGTCGCGCGCCACCGCCACTGCCTGTGCCGCATCCGCGCCGGCCACGAACCGCCGCGCGATGGAGGCGGTCGCCCGATTGCCCTGCATCCAGCGCGTCACGCCGGGCGCGCGCGCCAGGGCGATCATCCAGCTCTGCCAGATGCGCTTCACGCGATCCGGCCGCGCATCGCTTCCAGGATCAGCCGGCCGCCCAGCAGGCCGACGACACCGCCGGCGAAGCGGTCGATCCAAAGCTTGGCGCCGAGATAGAGCGCGCGCGGCCGCGCGGCGGAGAAAGCGAGCGCGACGATGGCGTACCAGCCAGCCTCGAGCGTGAAGACCAGCGGCGGCAGCACCCAGAACATCCAGGTCGGAATGGGATGAGGCAGGAAGGCCGCGAACACGCTGGCGTACCAGATCGCGGTCTTCGGGTTGCTGAGTTGCGTCCCGAGCGCGATTGCGAAGCTTCGATGCCGGCCGGCCACCGCCGGCCGCGGGCCGCCCGATGTTTCGAGCGGCACCTTGGCGCCGCGCCAGATCCGGATGCCGAGATAGACCAGATACGCGCCGCCCGCCACCTTGAGGACGAGGTAAAGCCACGAAACCTGCACCAGCACCGCCTGCAAGCCGGCCAGAGCCAGGCCGGCGAAGGCCACGCCGCCGCAGCCCATGCCGAGCGCCGCCGCCAGGCCGTCGCGCCGGGAGTGCGCCGCCGATGCGCGGACCACCACCACGAAGCTCGGCCCGGGGCTCATCGTCCCGATGGCGAGCGTTCCGAGGATGGTCAGGAGGGCAAGATGCGGAGCCATGGCAAGTCCCATTGTGTATTTCGCCGTGCGTGCCGGGCGGCTCCAGCGAGCGGCCCGGCGTGGCGAGACAATACACGCTCTTGAGGACGACGGAACGACCCGGCGTTGGCGTCAGTCGAAATCGCCCGCCAGCTCCCGGCGCATGGCGTCGGGCATCACCGCCATGTGGGCGTAGTTCTCGTGGTCCATGCCGACGATGACGGTCTGGCCGCTCGATCGGAACGCCGCGATCTGGTCGCGGGTGAAGGGAAAGTGCACGAACTGCACCGAGGAGGCCTTGCCTTCCGCCGTGGTGCGGTCCTGGTCCTCTTCGGCGACGCCCTTGATCTTGTCCTCGCCGAGCTTGATGAACATGGTGTCCTCGATCCCGCCGAGGCGCCCCAGCGCGCGGCCGCGCCGCACCGGATCGTCGATCTCGAACATCACGGTCGCGACCAGCTCGCTGCCCTTGGGGATCAGCGGATTGTAGGCGCGGAGCTCGTCGGCGATCTGCGCCTCCCCGCCCTTCTCGATGTGCAGCATCTCCTGCACCTGCTGGAGCATGGTCTCGTAGCACTCGAAATAGAGGGTCGCGAACGGCCCGACCTCCAGCCGGCGGTGCTTCTTTTTCGCGACGATCTCCGCGCGCATGGCTGCACGGCGCTTCGCGTACTCGGCGGGCGGCAGGATGTCGGTGGGCGTGATCTCTTTCTTGTGTGCGGCAGCGTTCATGATCGTCTCACATCAGGCCATAGGCCTTGGCAAAGAGCTGGATCGGGTGCTGGGGCTCGTGCGGATAGGCGGCGCCGTCGGTCGCGAGCCGTTCCATCCCCTGCACGATATGGTCGGCGGCGAGCGGGCATTCCGAGGCGATGTGCGCCTTCCCCGATTGCAGCGCCTGGCGCGCCACCGGCTTGCCCACCTTGAGCGCGATCTCGAAATTGCCTTTCATCACGCCCCAGGCCCCGCCGTGGCCGGAGCAGCGCTCGATCACCTGGAGATCGGGATCGGGGATGAGGCGCAGCAGCTCCGCCGCCTTCTGACCCACGTTCTGCGCGCGCGCATGGCAGGCGATGTGCAGCGCGATCCCGCCGGACAGCGGCTTCAGGCCGGGCGCCAGGCCCTCGTGCGCCGCGATCTCCACCACGTATTCCGCAATATCGTAGGTCGATTCGGCCAAGGTCTCGACCTTGGCATCGTCGGGCAGCACCAGCGGCCATTCGAACTTCAGCATCAGCGCGCAGGACGGCACCAGCGCGATCACGTCGTAGCCGTCCTCGATATAGGGCAGCAGCGCCGCGCTCACCGTCTTGGCATGCTCGGCCACGCGCGCCACGTCGCCGCGCTCGAACTGCGGCATGCCGCAGCAGCGCGGGTAGACCACCTCGGTCGCGACCCCGTTGTGCGCCAGCACCTTGCGCGCGGCGAGGCCGATCTCCGGATTGTTGTAGTTGGAGAAGCATGTGGCATAGAGCACCGCCTTGCGGCCGTAGGCCGGCGCCGCCGTATTGATTTCGAGCGGCTGTTCCTCCGCCTGCATCACCAGGGTGCGACCGCAGAATTTCGGCAGCTTGGCCTCGGCATCGACATGCGCGGCCTTCTCCATCACCGCGCGGATAGGCTTCTGGTCGTTCATCCAGTTGACGAGCGGCGCGGCGAAGCTCGCGGACTTGCCGTTGCGGTCGGTCTCGGTCAGCTGCTTGTAAACCCACGCGGACTTGCCGTGTTTCACCTCGGCCGCGCGGTAGCGCAGCAGCAGGTGCGGGAAGTCGACCGCCCATTCGTGCGGCGGCACGTAGGGGCACTTGGTCATGAAGCAGAGGTCGCACAACGTGCAGGCATCGACCACACGCTTGTAGTCGGCCGGCTTCACGCCATCCAGCTCGCCGGTCGCGGAATTGTCGATCAGGTCGAACAGCCGCGGGAAGGAATCGCACAGATTGAAGCAGCGTCGGCAGGTGTGGCAGATGTCGAAGACGCGGTGCATCTCCGCTTCGATCTTCTGGAAATCGTAGAAATCGGGATTCTGCCAGTCGAGCGCGTGCCGGACCGGCGCTTCCAGGCTGCCTTCGCGCATCGTCACGTCCCTGGTGGTCGAGGGAAGAAAGCGAGGACGGCGCGCTGCGGCGCCGTCCCCTCGCGAACAATCGAAACGCGGACTCAGCCCAGCGTGTCGAGCGCCTTCTGGAAGCGCCCGGCGTGCGATTTCTCGGCCTTCGCCAGGGTCTCGAACCAGTCGGCGATTTCCTCGAAGCCTTCCTCGCGCGCGGTGCGCGCCATGCCCGGATACATGTCGGTGTATTCGTGGGTCTCGCCCGCGATCGCGGCCTTTAGGTTGTTGGAGGTGCCGCCGATCGGGAGGCCGGTCGCCGGATCGCCCACGTCCTCGAGGAACTCGAGGTGGCCGTGCGCGTGCCCGGTCTCGCCTTCCGCAGTGGAGCGGAACACGGCGGAGACATCGTTGAAGCCTTCGACGTCGGCTTTCTGCGCGAAATAGAGATAGCGGCGGTTGGCCTGGCTCTCGCCGGCGAATGCCGCTTTCAGATTGCCTTCGGTTTTCGAGCCTTTCAGAGCTGCCATGGTCATTCTCCCTGATGTTCGGGGTTTTCCGGTTCCCGCCCGGAATGCGGTGGCGGCGGGGCGATGCGCCGCCTTCGGAACCGACTATGGGCCGCTTTGCGCATCTCGTCAAGAACTCTGGAATAGTTATAAACTGATGGCCGAACCGCTGGCGCAATTACATAAATGGAAGCCAGGCGGCGCGTGCCGCTATTTGCCGCGGGTCACCCGAACGACCACGTCGACCCGGCTGATCCGGGTGCCGTCCGGCGGAGTGGGGACGCTGGCCAGGGCCAGGTTC
This sequence comes from Dongiaceae bacterium, assembly GCA_035699005.1. Lineage (GTDB taxonomy): Bacteria > Pseudomonadota > Alphaproteobacteria > Dongiales > Dongiaceae > Dongia_A. The sequence goes on along the minus strand of DASSBF010000102.1, from coordinate 13,385 downwards.
TCGCCCGGAATGTCGACCAGCGCGCCATTCTCCTCGAAGAAGAAATGATGGTGGTTGGTGACGTTGGTGTCGAAATAGGAGCGGCCGGATTCGATCACCAGCTCGCGCAGCAGGCCGGCGGCGGTGAACTGGTGCAGCGTGTTGTAGACGGTGGCCAGCGACACCGCGATGCGCGCCGCCTGGGCCTCCGAGTGCAGCTGCTCGGCCGTCACGTGCCGGTCGCCCTGCTCGAACAGCAGCCGCGCCAGATAGAGCCGCTGCGAGGTCGGCCGGAGGCCAGCCGCGCGCAGCCGCTGGACGATCGGCGTGAAGGGCCTCGGCTCGCTATGGCGTGGGTCGTTCATGGGGAAATATTACCAGACGGGCCCGGGATTTGAAGCGTCTTTTTAGAGGCGTTAAAAACTCGGATCGAGGTAGCGGCCGAGCTTCATTGCCCCATCACCGCCGCCAGATGGCACAGCGACCAGGCCGCGTTCGCCGCCCGGGCCGCCGGCAGATCGCCGGCCTCGAGGTCCGCGATACAGGTCGCGAGCGCGGCCTTGGCCGGAGTCGCCTTGGGCATGGCCGGCGCCGGCTGAACCGCCTCCGGACCGGGCGGCGCGCCGGCCAGCCGCGCGACCGCCGCGATCTCCGCATCGCCGGGCGCGAAAGTCACGGCAAGCCGCGCCGCATCGCGGGCGGTATCCGCCTTGCCCTGGCGCCAGAGCACTAGCGCAAGGATTGCGCGCGCCGTTCCGTCGCCCGGCTTGAGGTCGATGGCCTTGCGCACCAAGTCCTCCGCCGCCCGGTTGGTCAGCAGCGCGACCATGGCACCGAGCGTCAAATCATCCGCCGCCCCCGAGGTGCCGAGAGCCGGCGACAGGGTGCGCCAGGCGGCCTGCGGATCGCCGGCGCCAAGCTGGGCGCGGGCGAGGTCGCGCCGCGCCTCCTCGTCCGGCGCCAGGTCGAAGGCGCGGCTGAAGTCCGCCTCGGCCTCCCCGTACCGCGCCAGCTCGAACCTTGTCTTGCCGCGCGCCTGCCATAGGCGCGGCTTCGATGGATCGACGGCCAACACCCGGTCCAGCTCGGGCAGCGCTTCTGCCGGGCGATCCAGGCGCAGCAGCAGTTCCGCCCGCTTGGCGCGCGGATCGTCGAGATCGGGTCGCAGCCTGATAGCATTGGCGTAAGCCTCCAGGGCACGCGCGGGCTCGCCGGACGCGGCCAGCACATCGCCCTGGCCGACATAGATCCAGGCATCGTCCGGCTTCAGCCGGATCGCGCGCTCGTAGTCCTGCAGCGCCGCGGCGCGCTGGCCCAGGTCGCTCAATGCCACCGCGCGGTCGAAGTAGGGCAGATGCCAGTCGGGCTTCAGGCGCGCCGCTTCGTCGTAATCCTCGATCGCGTCGGCCGGACGGCCGCTATGCATCCTGGCGACGCCGCGATTGAGGCGCAGCACCGGGTCCCTCGGCGACAGGATGATTGCGGAATCATAGTCCTGGATCGAGCTGGCATAGTCGCCGAGATCGTCCAGCGCCTGGGCACGCGCCGCCAGCAAGGCAAGCTGCTGCTGTTCCGACAGCTCCGGCGCGGCCAGCGCCCGTGCGCACGCCTCGACCCGCAGCGGCGGCTCCAGCCTCGAATCATGGCACAGGGTCGCGGCCGCGCTCGTCGAGGACGCAGCGGCCGGCATCAGCGTGGCGAGCACACCGGAGAGGACGAGAATCGGCACACGAAGGATCATCGGTCGCATCCAATGCCAGGAGCACGGCATCCATGTGGCGGCGACGCTTGCATGATACAGGCGTCGGCACGAAACTTCACGCGGCACGGCATATTGGGACGAAGCACGATCGATGGCGGACCCGGATCGCATCGCCGAAGACATCATGCAGGCGTGGCAGGCGCGGCGGCAGATCGCGCCTCTCACCGCAAGCCTGCCTGGCTTCGACCTGGCGCAGGCTTACCGGGTCACGGCGGCACTGCGGCGCATCCGGCAGGCGCGCGGCGAACGGCCGGCGGGGCGCAAGATCGGCTTCACCAACCGCACGATCTGGGACGAATACCAGGTCTATGCGCCGATCTGGGGCGACATGTACGAGGCCACGGTCGAAGCGGTCGAGGGCGAGGCGGTCCTTGACCTGTCGCCTTACCTCGAGCCGCGGATCGAGCCGGAGATCGCCTTCGGCCTTGCGCGCGCGCCGGAGCCGGGCATGGACGAGGCGGCCCTGCTCGGATGCATCGCATGGGTCGCGCATGGGTGCGAGATCGTGCATTCCTTGTTTCCCGGCTGGCGCTTCGCCGCCGCCGACACGGTGGCCGCCTTCGCGCTGCACGGCGCCTATCGCCTGGGGCCGCGCACGACTATCGCGGCCGCCTCCGCCGACGCGTGGCGCGCGGCGCTGGCCGGCTTCGAGATCAGCCTCTATTGCGATGACGTGCCGGTGGATCGCGGGCGGGCGGCGAACGTGCTGGGAGGACCGCTCTCCGCGCTGCGCCATCTCAACGACCTGCTCGCCGAGGATCGCCACAACCCGCCGCTCGGCGCCGGCGAGATCGTCACCACCGGCACCGTGACCCGCGCCATTCCGGTCGCGCCCGGCCAGCGCTGGCGGACCGAGGTCCACGGCCTCGCCTTGCCTGGCATGACCATCCGGTTCCGATGAGCGATCGCAGGGTCCGCACGGAGCGGCGCGTTGCAACCCTGCCTGCATCCGGGAGTTCCCATCCATGAAGACGCCGTCCTGGCACACGCTCGCGCGCGCCGCCATCCTTCTGCTGTGTGCGCTGGCTGTGCCGGCGCACGCGGCGGTGCCGCCGGGCGTGACGGTCATGCACGACATCGCCTATGGACCGGCGACGCTGCAGACCATGGACGTCTATCTCCCGCCCCAGCCCAAGACGGCGCCCATCATCCTGATGGTGCATGGCGGGGCATGGGCGTTCGGCGACAAGGCCAACGACCAGGTCTATGAGAACAAGGTGGCGCGCTGGGTGCCGCGCGGCTTCATCTTCGTCTCCGTCAACTATCCGATGGTGCCGGACAGCAATCCCGAGCAGCAGGCCGACGATGCCGCGCGCGCGATCGCGGCGGTGCAGCGGGCGGCGCCCGGCTGGGGCGGCGATCCCGCGCGCCTCATCCTGATGGGCCATTCGGCGGGCGCGCATCTGGTCACGCTGCTCAACGCCGATCCGTCGCGCGCGGCGAGGCTCGGCGCCGGGCCGTGGCTCGGCACCGTCTCGCTCGACAGCGGCGCGCTCGACGTGCCCGGCATCATGCAGCACCCGCACATGCGGTTCTACGATACCGCCTTCGGCCGCGATCCCGGCTTGTGGCAGGCGGCTTCGCCGATCCATCATTTGACCCGCGACGGCCCGCCCTGGCTCGGCGTGTGCAACTCCATGCGATCCGCGTCCTGCGGTCCCAACGAGGAGTACGCGGCCAAGGCGCGAGCGCTCGGCTTGCGCGTCGAGATATTGGGCGAGCCGCTGCGCCACAGCGAGATCAACCGCGAGCTCGGCCAGCCCGGCGCCTACACCGATGCGGTCGAAGATTTCATGGCCAGCCTCGACCCAACTGTGAAGCAACTGCTGGGACGGTAGCGCGCGCCTTGATATCCTGCGCCGCAACTATAAGACCTTCTCCCCTTGCGGGAGAAGGATACGAAGGCTTGGCGAAGCGCAGCTGAGCCTAGCCGAAGTTGGATGAGGGGTCGCGCGGCGAGAGCTGCGCGCGCTCGATAGAGCGCCAGGGTGCCAGCGGCGGACCATGGACTTCAGCGCTTGCGCGCTGCGCGCCTCCCGTCCGCGAATGCGGACATTCGTCCGCGGGCGGCGCGGCCCCCTCACCCAGCTCCGCCCTCGGGCTCTTCGACCCGAGGGTCACTTCGTTCGCTAAACCTGCGCAGCCCTCTCCCGCGAGGGGAGAGGGGAACTCCCTTGAGGTGGCGTTTAATATTCGATTGCGGATTCCAATGTGAGCGAGAAGAGTCCCTCACGCCGCCTTCCGATACCACAGCATCACGACGCCGTCCGGATAGGCCTGGCAGCCGGTGAGCGTGAGCTTTTCGAGCGGGCCGCGCGCTTCGAGCAACGGGATGCCGCCGCCGAGGATCGCCGGCACGATCCCGATGCCGTAGGTGGTGACGAGTCCGCGCTCGCGGAACGAGGCGGCGAGCCTGCCGCCGCCGAGGATCCAGGCGCGCTTCGCGCCCTGCCCCGCGATCTCTTCCGCGATATGCTCCGGCGGGGCGGCGGTGAAGGTGATGTCGGCGGTGCTGCTCTTCGCATGGCGCCGCTGCCGCGTGAACACCCAGCACGGCTTGCCGGCGTAGGGCCAGGCGGCGGTGCGCTGGATGTTCTCGTAGGTCGCGCTGCCCATCAGCACGGCATCCACCGAGGCGTAGAAATCGCGATAGCCGTAATCCTCGCCCTCGGCCTCGATCGGCGGCAGCCAGTCGAGCCCGCCCTCGGGGGTCGCGATGAATCCATCCAGGCTCGCCGCCGCGTAATAGACGATCTCCAGCATCGCAGCCCTCCACCCGCTGACGCCCGCGACCATAGGCGGGCCGACTCGCGGCCGCAATCGCCAGCTGTTTCCCTGGACTTGACCCCGCGATTGAACTCGCCTGTAACTTGGACCAGCCGGTGACGGGGAGGAGAGCAGGCGGCCGATGCCCATTTTCGACGAGATCCGCGAAGGCTGCCGCCAGGTGGCGGAGCATGCGGCGCGGGTGCGCATCGACCAGGCGCGCCTTGTGGACTACGCGCGCGACTTCCCGATCGCGGAAATCGGCGCGGCGACGCTCGACCCCGCCACGCATTATCTCGGCCATGGCAAGGACACGCTCGCCTTCGTGCTCATGCTCGATGCGGTCAATTTCGGCTCAGGCTATTTCCCGCACATCCGCAAGCGGCCGGGCCATAGCGGCTACTTCACCGTCGCCGCCGGCCTCAACGACTGGTTCCAAGCCGAGGGCGCGCCAAGCGCCGCCCGTCTCGCCAATCTGACCCAGGGCGCGTGCGCGCGCCTCTTGGGCCAGGATCTCGGCAGCCCGCCGGCGGCCGAGCTGATGGGCCTGTTCGCCAGGGCGCTGAACGACCTTGGCGCGCTGCTGCTGGCGCGCTTCGACGGCGAATGCGCGAAGCTGGTCGACAGCGCGGAGCACAAGGCGGAAAAGCTGGTCGCCATCCTGCGCGTGATGCCGTTCTTCGACGATGTCTCGATCTGGCGCGGCCAGCGGGTGCCGTTCATGAAGCGCGCGCAACTGGCCGCCGCCGACCTCGCCCTCGCGTTCCGGAACGACGGCTGGGGCAGGTTCGAGGACCTCGACCGGCTCACCGTCTTCGCCGACAATCTGGTGCCGCATGTGCTCCGGGTCGACGGAGTCCTGGAGTACGACCTCGACCTCGCCGCGCGCATCGACCGCGGCGAGCCGCTGGAAGCCGGATCGCTCGAGGAGATGGAGATCCGCGCGGCCGCTTTGCACGCCGTCGAACTGCTGAAGCAGCATCTGCATGCGGCGGGCCACCGGCACATTACCTCCATGGCGCTCGACTACCTGCTGTGGAACCGCGGCCAGGCGCCGCGCTACAAGGCGATCCCCCGCCACCGCGCGCGGAATGTGTTCTACTGAAGCGAACCCCGCGCACTGGCAGCGCAGCCGGCCTACTGCTCCAGCGGCGAGCGGGTGTCGACCATGCTCTGGCGCTGGCGCATCTCGGCCCACCAGCGCGCGAGGCGCGGGCGCGCTTTCACCAGCTCCGCCCCTTCGGGCGCGAGGCAGCCATAGGCCAGCATGGCCGCGAGGTGCAGGTCGGCGAGCGAGAGGTGCCGCCCGGTCAGGTGCGGCCCCTTGGCATCGGTCATGTGCTCCAGCGCGTCCAGCGCGAACGAGATCTGCGGCATCGCCGCGGCGATCTTCTCCTCGTCGGCGGCGCGGCCGGCGACCGCGGCGCGGCAGCGCTCGACGAAGATGGTCCACACCATCGGGCGATAGCCGTAATTCTCGATGATGCTGACGATCTGGTTGACGCGGGCGCGGCCGCGCGGGCTGGTCGGCATCAGGGCGGCCCCGTCGAATGCCTCGTCGATGTAGCGCGTGATGGCGCTGGCCTCGTAGAGGCGGAAGCCCTCGTGCTCGAACGCCGGGATGCGCATGAAGCTGTGGTGGTAGAGGAAGTTCGCCGGCGCCCCCTCCTCCGACCCCAGATCGACCTCGACCAGCTGGTAGTCCACCCCCTTCTCGGCCAAGGCGAGGCGCACCGCGCGCACATAGACGTTGTACGCCGCGCCGTAGAGGATGGGGATAGTCGCGCTGGCCGGATCCGGCCGCAGATCATGCAAGGGCTTGCTCAAGCGGGATTTCCCTCGGCGCGGTGTGGGATTGGCCTGGAGACGGCCCGAGGGCGCCCCGCCCCGGACCGTGATAGGAAACGCGGCAGACGGCCAAGCGTTCCCGGGCCCCTTTTGCGGATTCTGCTCATGCCACCCAGCGGAAAGCCCGGCGGAGCTCGGCCCCGGCGTTCCCCTCATACCACCGGCCGTGCGCGAGGATCACGCGCTGCGGCTGCCATGCCATCATGCGCTGCACCGCCGCCCGCACATCCTTGCGGCGGAACAGGAAGCTGAGCTGCATGTCGAACGGCGCCTTGCCGTCCGGGTCGGCCGCGCCGCTCGTGCGCAGGAGCAGCCGCAGCCACCGGCTGCGCGCCCGCCGCGGCTCGAAATTCTCAATGAGGTCGGTGAGGATGAGGGTGCGGCTCGCCCGGTGCAGGAAGTCGACCTCGGAGAACACGCCGCCCGCGACCAGCACCTGGTCGATCGCATCGGCCCACGCCGCGGGCGCCGCGTCGCCCAGCACGCGATGCGGCGGCAGCGCGCGCTTCGCCGAGCGCTCGAGCCCCGGCGCGCACCAGACCTCGGCATCAGGAAACCGCGTCTTCCAATCCGGCACCCACCAGTAGTGCATGCTGTTGGGCGCGACCAGGAACCGGATGGGCCCGAGCGCGGCGACGCGCTCGAGCAGCGCACCGCCTGGCTGCGTCGGCGAATGCAGCCACAGCCCGCCATCCGGCAGCCGCACCAAAGTCATGCGCGTCGGGAACGGCAGCTTCACCCCCAGCCAGCCGAACGCGATCTCCGGCCCGTCTACGATCCACACGTCCGGCGCCACCGGCTTCGGCACATCGAGGGGGGCGTAGGGGAGGAAAGCGGTGTCGGACAATGTTTCACCGTGACTTCGTGATAATGGCATTACTAGGGAGCCGCATGCTGCTTTGGATCGGTGGCGGTTCGGACTTGACATGAAGACGTTCCGAAGTCGTCCTCCCGGCTTACCTCAACTGCCGCATTCTGCCTATAATCTGTCTGGGGGCGGACCGTGAACGGAGCCTGCTGGAGAAGCTAAATGCCCATTTTCATGGACCGCCACGATGTGTGGGAAACCACGGCTGCGGACGTCGCGGAGGCGCACCGCAAGGACCTCGAGGTTCAGGACCGGTATGGGGTCAAGTTCCTGACATACTGGTTCGACCAGTCGCGCGGCACCATCTTCTGCCTCGTCGATGCGCCGGATAAGGAAGCGGCCCAGGCTGTGCATCGCGAGGCCCATGGCCATGTCGCCGGCGAGGTGATGGAGGTGCCGCTGGCCGCGGTCGAAGCCTTCCTCGGCCGGGTCCACGATCCAGCGCCGGCACCCGGCACAGCGCAGAGGCACATCGATGCCGGCCACCGCGCCATCCTGTTTACCGACATCGTCGGATCGACCGAGATGACCGCGCGCCTCGGCGACCGGCTGGCGACCGAGCTGATCCGCGCCCACGATTCGATCGTGCGCCGCTGCCTCGCCGCCTGCGGCGGGCGCGAGGTGAAGCACACCGGAGACGGCATCATGGCCGCGCTCCCCGACAGCCGACGCGGGGTCGAGTGCGCGATCCGCATCCAGCGCGAATTCCGCCACTACAACCAGCACAGCCAGGAGCCGATCCACGTCCGCATCGGCCTCGACAGCGGCGAACCGGTCGAGGACAGCAACGACCTGTTCGGCAGCACCGTGCAGCTCGCCGCGCGCCTCTGCGGCGAGGCGGCGGCGGATCAGATCCTGGTGTCGGAAAGCGTGCGCCATGAGCACGGCGATGGCGCGCTGTTCAAGACGGCAGAGCAGCGGCAGCTGAAGGGGTTTGCGGAGCCGGTGGCGGTGGTGGAGTGTGCGTGGAGCGGGCGCTAGAGTTCACTTCCACAAGGAGCAGCCGCGAAAGTCTAATACCCCGTCACCAGCCGCTCCACCAGCTGCTTCACCGTCGGGATGAAGCCGTTGTTGTAGAACGGGTCGCTCGCAAACCTATACGCGTTGTGGCCGGCGAACATGAGCTGGTCGTTGATCCTGTCGGAATGGCTGATCTCCTGCAGCGTCTTCTGGATGCAGAAGCTCCTGGGGTCGGCCTTCTTGCCCGTCGTCCCCTGCTCGTTCTGCGACCAGTTGGAGAACATGCAGGCGGAAAGGCAGCCCATGCAGTTGATCTGGTCGGTGAGGATCTCGTTCTCTTTCTCCGGGGTCACGAAGATGAGGGTCGATTCGGGCGTGCGCATCGCCTCGACATAGCCCTCCGCCACCCACTGCTCGGCCCGCACCTTGTCGGCGGCGGTCAGGTAGACGAGGCGGCCGCGCGCGCCGACCGGGAACGGTTCGCCATGCTCGCCGACCTTGTGCTGGCTGTACGCTACCTGGCGCTCGCTCCGCAGGCGCAACTCCTCGATAAAGGCGTTGTCGACCGCCGACGAATAGAAGCCGGTGGGCGAGAAGCGGTTCAGGAACACATCGCCCTTCTTCAATTGCAGCAGCCGCTTCTTCCAGGCGGCGGAGATCGGGCTCTCCTGCGTCATCAGCGGCCGCGTTCCGAACTGGAAGGCGACCGGGCCGATCTCCGGATTGTCGAGCCAATGCTCCCATTCGCTCAGCCACCACACGCCGCCCGCCATCACCACCGGCGTCGCATCGAGGCCGCATTCGGCGCGCATCACGTCGCGCAGCTCCTTGACGCGCGGATAGGGATCGCCCGGCTGGTTCGGGTCCTCGACATTGGAGAGGCCGTTGTGCCCGCCCGCCAGCCACGGATCCTCGTAGACCACGGCGCCGAGCCAGTCCTGGAACTTGTGGTAGGCGCGCTTCCACAAGGCGCGGAAGGCGCGGGCGGAGGAGACGATGGGGTAGTAGTGCACGCCATAGGAGGCGCAGATCTCCGCGATGCGGTACGGCATGCCCGCGCCGCAGGTGACGCCGTGGATGAGGCCCTTCGCCCCTTCCAGCACGCCGTGCAGCACGCGCTCGGCGCCCGCCATCTCCCACAGCACGTTCATGTGGATGCGGCCCTTGCCGCCGCTGGCTTCCCACGCGATCTTGGCCTGGGCGATGCCGCCCTTGATGGCGTAGGCCAGCAGCTCCTCGTGCCGCTCGCGCCGGGTCTTGCCGTAGTAGAGCTGCGGGATCGCGTTGCCGTGCGCGTCGTAGGAATCGGCGTTGACGCCGGAGAACGTGCCGACGCCGCCCGACAGCGCCCAGGCGCCGGAGGATTCGCCGTTGGAGACCGAGATGCCCTTGCCGCCTTCGACCAGCGGCAGCACCTCGCGCCCCGACATCAGGATGGTGTTCAGCGCTTTCAACGTACTTCTCCCACGCGGCCAACAGGCCGCTTCCCGACCAGTAGTATATAGCACCTTCGCCCCGGACGTTTACCCCTTCCCTCATTCACAAAAGGCCCCTTCCCCCCTTGTGGGGGAAGGGAAGTTAAGACAAGGGGCCTTCAGTCGCCGAATTCCTTCAGCAGCTGCCCCGGCACGTCCGAGAACACCGCGTCCACACCCCAGTCGAACAGCTCTCGCGCGCGGGGCGTTTCGTTCACGGTGTAGCTGAGGACCTTGTAGCCGGCCGCCTTCACGGCTTTTGTCCATTCCAGCGTCAGGGTCTTGTGCCAGGGATTGAGGGCGACCGCCGCCACCCCCTCGCACAGCGCCAGCCAGTTCTCCGGCACCTCCTCGACCAGGACGGCACGTGGAAATTCCGGCGCCAAGCGCTGCGCCACTTCCAGCGACTCATACGCGAAGGAGGAGATGAGCGGCCTCTCTCCCTGGGGCGGCCAGAGGCGCTGCAGCTCGCGCATCACGAACTCGGCGGTTACCCGCTCGCGCCCCGGGCAGGGCTTGATCTCGAAATTGCAGTTGAGGCCGAGGCCGATCAGCTCCCGCACCGTCTCTTCCAGGGTCGGCACCCGGACGCCCGTCCAGTTCGGCGCGAGCCACGAGCCGGCATCGAGCGCGCGGAACTCCTCCAGCGTCTTCTCAGCCGCCAGGCCCTTGCCGCTGGTCGTGCGGTCCAGAATGTCGTCGTGCAGCAGGATGACGTGATTGTCCGCCGTGAGCTTGGCGTCGACCTCGACCCAGGCCGCACCCTGCCGCTTCGCCTCGCGCAGCGATTCCAGCGTATTCTCCGGCGCCGCCCGCGCCGCGCCGCGATGCCCGATGATGCGGGGGAACATGTCAGAAGTCGGAAGTCAGAAGTCAGAAGTCAGAACGCAGAGAGGGCAGCCTACGCGACTACCTTTCCGACTTCCGACTTCCGACTTCCGACTACTGATCACTGCTCGCCAGTTTGCTGATACGGCTCTCGGGGCCGCTGGGCGAGCTCTTCGCCGGTCTTCTGGTCGACCGCCTTCATCGACAGCTTCACCTTGCCGCGGTCGTCCATGCCGATGACCTTGACCTTCACCTGGTCGCCGACCTTCACCACATCGGCCACGGTCTTCACGCGCTGGGGCGCCAGCTCCGAGATGTGGACGAGGCCGTCGCGGCTTCCGAGGAAGTTCACGAAGGCGCCGAAATCCATGATCTTCACGACCTTGCCGTCATAGACCACGCCGACCTCCGGTTCCGCCACGATGCCGCGGATCCAGTCGATCGCGGCCTTGGCGGCGTTCGCGTCGACCGCCGCGACCTTGATGGTGCCATCGTCCTCGATATCGATCTTGGCGCCGGTGACCTCGCAGATCTCGCGGATCACCTTGCCGCCGGAGCCGATGACTTCGCGGATCTTGTCCTTCGGGATGTTGATGACGGTGATGCGCGGGGCGTTCTGGCTAACCGCCTCCCTGGCGCCGGTCAGGGCCTTCGCCATCTCACCCAGGATATGCATGCGCCCATCCTTCGCCTGGCCAAGGGCGATCTGCATGATCTCGCGCGTGATGGAGGTGATCTTGATGTCCATCTGCAGGGCGGTGATGCCCTGGTCGGTGCCGGCGACCTTGAAATCCATGTCGCCGAGGTGATCCTCGTCGCCCAGGATGTCGCTCAAGACCGCGAAGCCCGACGGCTCCTTGATGAGGCCCATGGCGATGCCCGCGACCGGACGCGCCAGCGGCACGCCCGCATCCATCAGGCTGAGCGAAGAGCCGCACACCGTCGCCATCGAGGACGAGCCGTTGGACTCCGTGATCTCCGACACGATGCGGATGGTGTAGGGGAACGCCTCCTTGTCCGGCAGCAGCGGATGGATCGCGCGCCACGCCAGCTTGCCATGGCCGATCTCGCGCCGACCGGGCGAGCCCATGCGGCCCGCTTCGCCGGTCGAGTACGGCGGGAAGTTGTAGTGCAGCATGAAGGTCTGGCGGTATTCGCCTTCCAGCGCGTCGATGATCTGCTCGTCCTGGCCGGTGCCCAATGTCGCGACCACCAGGCCCTGGGTCTCGCCGCGGGTGAACAGCGCCGAGCCGTGGGTGCGCGGCAGGATGCCGACTTCCGCCGAGATCTGGCGCACGGTCTTGGTGTCGCGCCCGTCGATGCGGGTGCCGGTCTTCAGGATCGCGCCGCGCACGATGTCGCGCTCGAGGTTCTTGAACAGCTTGCCGACCAGCTCGGTCTTGGCCGCATCGTCGCCGCCGATCGCCTGCTTGGCCTTGCTCTTGACCGCGTCGACCTTCTCGGTGCGCGCCTGCTTGGCCTGCTCGGCATAGGCGTCGGTCAGCTCGCCGCTGAACTGCGATTGCAGCGCGCCCCACACCGCCTTCTTCTCCGGGCTCTCCTCGGCCAGCGCCCAGGGCTCCTTGGCGCACTGCTCGGCCAGCTCGATGATGGCGTTGATCACCGGCTGGAACGAGTCCGAGCCGAAATTGACAGCGCCCAGCATCACCTCTTCCGACAGCTCCTTGGCCTCGGATTCGACCATCAGCACGCCTTCCGACGTGCCGGCGACCACGAGGTCGAGCTGCGATTGCGGCAACTGCTCCTGCTTCGGGTTCAGCACGTACTCCCCGTCGATGTAGCCGACGCGCGCCGCGGCGATCGGGCCCATGAATGGGATGCCGCTGATGGTGAGCGCGGCGGAGGCGCCGACCAGCGCGACGATGTCCGGATCATTCTCCAGATCGTGGCTGAGCACGGTGCAGATGACCTGGGTCTCGTGGCGGTAAGCGGGATGGAACAAGGGACGGATCGGCCGGTCGATGAGGCGCGAGGTCAGCACCTCCTTCTCGGACGGGCGGCCTTCGCGCTTGAAGAAGCCGCCCGGGATCTTGCCGGCGGCGAAGGTTTTCTCCTGGTAGTTGACGGTGAGCGGAAAGAAATCGATGCCCGGCTTGGGCGCCTTGGCGCCGACCGCGGTGCACAGCACCATGGTGTCGCCATAGGTGGCGAGCACGGCCCCGTCGGCCTGGCGGGCGATGCGTCCGGTCTCGAGGGTGAGCGTGCGCCCGCCCCAATTCAGTTCCTTGCGATAGATCTTGAACATCTTTGGTCCTTCTCGGAATCCATAGTCGTGTGCGATCGGATTTCTGCCGGACCCGCGGAAACAACGTCTTGTCTGCTTTGCATGCAGCGGGACGTTGCTTGCGTCGGCCCGGCTGTCCTCTTCGATCCTGTTCGACGCTCCGGTCGTTTCGGCGCGATGGATCGGTAAAGCACAAACCCGCCCACGACCATCGTCGAGGGCGGGTTTGTGAATTCGGTTAGCGGCGCAGCCCCAGCTTGTTGATGATGTCCTGGTAGCGTGTGCTGTGCCTCTTCTTCAGATAATCGAGCAGGCGCCTGCGCTGCCCCACCATGACCAGCAGGCCGCGGCGCGAGTGGAAGTCCTTCTCGTGCGTCTGCAGATGGTCGGTCAGATTCTTGATGCGCTCCGACAGCAACGCCACCTGCACCTCTGGTGCGCCCGTGTTGGTGCCGCCGCCGTATTCCTTGATCAGCTCCTGCTTGCGCTCGGTCGTGATCGACATCGGGTTTCTCTCCTTGTCTCTAGAGGTTCAGCACCCGCACCGGAACGAGCTCGCCGGCCTCGAACCTGGTCAAGGCCACGAGCCTGCCCTCCGCCATGGCGCGGACCATGCCGCCGGGAGCAAGCTCGTAAATACGGTCGCGGTCTTGT
>DASSBF010000101.1:0-3867 GCA_035699005.1 Dongiaceae bacterium | reverse complement strand
GCCCAGGTCAGCGCGCCGCGCGCCTTGAACGTGCCGGTCTTCTGGAACAGCTCAAGCTTCAGGAACAGCTCAGCCTCATCGCCGAGCAGCCTTGCCAAGGTCGTCGATTGCCAGCGCACCATCGGCGTGCGCATCAGGTGCGGCGCCAGCAGTTCCTGCGTCGCGCGGATATCCGACAACTCGGGCCAGTCTTTGCTCATGCGGCGCGGGGCTTGATCGTTTTCAGTTCGGGAGCAATCTCGCGCCGCCGGAGCATCAGGTCATATTCGTTTTGCAGGGCCATGAAAAACCCCTCCGAAAGCCCGAAGAAACGGGCAAACCTCAGGTCGGTGTCTGCGGTAACTCCGCGCAGGCCGTGGACGATCTCGTTGATGCGCCGAGGCGGCACGTTGATCGCGCGCGCCAGCGCATTCTGCGATACACCCATCGGCTTCAGGAACTCTTCCAGGAGGATTTCCCCTGGGTGAGGATTGCGAAGCCTAGTGATAGTCGACGATTTCGACATTGCTGGGACCTCCTTGATTCGCGCCCCAATAGAAACAGATCCGCCACTGGTCATTGATCCGGATGCTCCACTGGCCTCTGCGGTCTCCTCTTAGCGCCTCCAGACGATTGCCGGGCGGAATCCGCAGATCGGCTAGAGATTTTGCCGCATGCAAGAGTCGCAGCTTGCGCAGAGCCGCATCTTGAATGGCGTATGGCAGGCGGCGGCTGCGCTCACCGTGCCATATCTTCTCCGTCTGTCCATCGGCAAAGGAGAGGATCATCCATTATGGTCCATACGCGAACTATAACGTGTCCCGTCATATAACGCAATACGTCATAGCAGAGTGTTTCATCCGTAGACCAGCCGGTTCCGCACTTCGTAGAGGTCGTGGAAGAACCGGAGATCAAGCGCTTTCTTGAGGAATGCGACGCCGCTGGAGCCGCCGGTCCCGGGCTGCATGCCGATGACGCGCTCTACCGCCGTCACATGGTCGAACCGCCAGCGCTGGAACAGCGTCTCCATGTCCATCAGTTTCTCGGCGAGGTCGTAGAGGTCCCAATGGTCCTTCGGCCGCCGATAGATGGCGAGCCAAGCCTCGACCGCGGCCTGGTGCCCGCCGAACGGCTGCTTCCAGTCGCGTTTGAGGACGTCGGGCGGCAGCTTGAACCCACGCCGCGCCAGCAGGCGCAGCACCTCGTCATAGAGCGACGGCTCGTCCAGCGCGGCTTCCAGCCGCTTGACGATCGCGGGATCGTGCTTGTGCACGGCGATGTAGCCGGGGTCCTTGTTGCCGAGGATGTATTCGACCAGGCGATAGCCCCAGCTCTGGAACCCCGATGAGGAGCCGAGCACGTGCCGGAACTCCAGGTAGTCCGCCGGCGTCATGGTGTTGAGCACCTTCCAGGCCGCGATCAGTTGCTCCTGGATCGCCTTCACCCGCGCGAAATGCTTCAGCGCCTGCGGCAGGGCGTCGGCGGCGATCTCGGCTCGCGCCAAGGCGAGCTCGTGATGCATCAGCTTCAGCCACAGCTCGCTCACCTGATGGATCACGATGAACAGCAGCTCGTCGCGCTGCGGCGGGTCGTGCAAGGTCGCCTGCAGGCTCAGCAGGACGTCGAGCTGCAGGAAGTCCGAATAGGTCTCGCGCCCCTTGCCGGCGAATTGGGTCTTGATGCCGGTTTCGGTGGGGCGGTGCAATTTCGGATCAGTCCGTCTATCTTTGCGCATGATCCAATCTGGCCCGACAGGGGAAGGTCTGTCCAATCGAAATGCGCATCTCGATCCGAGTCGCCGCGATGCTGGCCATCGTTTTCTGTCCCGCTCTCGCCATGGCGGGCCCGGAGAGTGCCGGCGGCAAATGCCCGTCCGGCAGCGCGGGGCGGGATTTCGACGGCCTGCTTCTATGCGTGCCGCAAGGCAATGAGCGCTATGTTCTTACGAAGGATGGGGTCGACTGGATGGCTTGGCGCGGCGATGATCCGATCGCCTTCCCGGCCAAGGGCGAACCTGCGCCCGGCGACGCATTCGAGATCACGCTGGCCCGCACCTGGCTCGGTGAAGCCGCCGTCGGCATGTCCGACCAGGTCGTCGGCAAGGGCGGGTTCGACCGCTTCATGAGCCTGATGGCGGCAAGCATCCTGGACGGTGCGCAACATTCCTCCCCGGCGGCAGAGTTTGCCGTCGATCTTCCGGCGGATGAATCCGGCGTAACCCAGCAGTTCCAGTTCGAGCATATCGCTGCCGATCTCTTGCAGGGTGAGCCGGCCGGCCAGGATGATTCCGGCGTCGATTTCATCCTGTTCCGCCCCTCGAGCGGCGAGGAGCGGCCCCACATCCTTCTGTGCAGCGGCAGCAAGAGCCTTGCCAGCCCAACCCACATGTGCATGAGCATGCGCGAGGTGGAGGGCCACCGGGTCGGGATCATGGTCACCGGGACGAAACTCGATCGGTCGTTCCGGATCGCGGAAACGATCATCTCGGATCTCGAATCGTTCGTGATCCGCCAGGCGCCTTAGCGCCCGTCACACGTCCATCAAATCCTTCGCGAACACCTCGGCATCGAACGGCCGCAGGTCTTCCGCGGTTTCGCCGACGCCGACGGCGTGGACCGGCAGCTTGAACTTCTCGGCGAGCGCGACCAGCACGCCGCCTTTGGCGGAGCCGTCGAGCTTGGTGACGATGAGGCCGGTGACGTCGCACATCGCCTTGAAGATCTCGACCTGCGAGTGCGCGTTCTGCCCGGTGGTGGCGTCCAGAACCAGCAGGGTGCTGTGCGGCGCCTCCGGATCGAGCTTGCGGATCACCCGCACGATCTTCTGCAGCTCCGCCATCAAATCGGTCTTGTTCTGCAGCCGCCCGGCGGTGTCGATCAGCAGCAGGTCGGCGCCTTCCGCCTTGGCCGCCACCAGCGCGTCGTAGGCAAGGCCCGCCGCATCCGCGCCGGTCTCGCGCGCGACGACCTTGACCCCTGCGCGCTCGCCCCAGATCTTGAGCTGCTCGACCGCCGCGGCGCGGAAGGTATCGCCGGCCGCCAGCATCACGTTCCTGCCGGTGCGCTTGTAGCCCTGCGCCAGCTTGCCGATGGTGGTGGTCTTCCCCGAGCCGTTGACGCCGATCACCAGCACCACGTGCGGCCTGCGCTCGCTCAGGGCCAGCGGCTGCGCCACCGGCTTCAGGATGCGCGCAATCTCGGCGGCGAAGATCTCGCGCACCTCGTGCTCGGTGATCTCCTTGTCGAAGCGGTCCCTGGCCAGCGCCTCGGTCAGGCGCGCCGCCGTCGCGGGGCCGAGGTCCGCCGCGATCAGCGCCTCTTCCAGTTCGCCCAGCAATTCACCGTCCAGCTTCCTCTTGGTGAAGATGCCGGTGATGCTGCCGGTGATCTTGGTCGAGGTGCGCGTGAGCCCAGTCTTCAGGCGCTGGAACCAGCCGCGCTTCTCGCTTTCCGAAGTCTCGATGGTCATGCGGCGATCAGGCAGTCTTCCGTGGCGGCGGTCACCCGCGCGTCAACAATGGCGCCCTGTGGCGCGCTCCCCCGAAGGCGCACCGGCGCGAAATGATCGTTGTGGCCGAACGCCGCGCCCTCTTCGCTGCGCTCCACCAGCAGGCGCGTCGCCGTGCCCACGCGGCCGGAGAGATAGCGGCCGAGCGCCTGCTGCCCCGCGGCGCGCAGCCGCGCCGCGCGTTCCTTGCGCACCGGACCGGCGAGCTGCGGCATGCGGACCGCCGGCGTGCCGGCGCGGGCCGAGAACGGGAACACGTGCAGGAAGGTGAGGCCGCATTCCTCGACCAGCGCCAGGGAGTTGGCGAACATGTCCTCGCTTTCGGTCGGAAAGCCGGCGATCAGGTCGGCGCCGAACACGATGTCCGGGCGCAGTTCGCGC
>DASSBF010000100.1:0-3824 GCA_035699005.1 Dongiaceae bacterium | reverse complement strand
GTGGGTCGGGAAGGTGTCGGCGCAATACTGGCAGCGGAAGCGGTCGCGCAGGAACACGTTGAACCGGGTGAAGGCCGGCCGGCGCGACTGCTGCACGAACTCCTTGAGCGAGATGACCGAGGGCAGCCGCATCTTGAAGGAAGGGCTGTGCACTTCGTTCTCGTATTCGGAGATGATGTTGACCCGGTCCAGGAAGACAGCCTTCACCACTTCCTGCCACGGCCACAGCGACAGGGGGAAATAGCTCAGCGGCCGGAAGTCGGCGTTGAGGACCAGGGCCGGACAAGCTTCAGGCGATGCCTGCACGCAATGCGCTCCGTCATCTCGCGCGCGACGGGTGACGGCCCGTCACGCTCGATCCACCATAGCAATAGCGGGGCGGGGCGAGAAACACAAGATATTGAAATCCGCCATGCCATTGACTTCATTCGATTTTCATCGCGGCGTGGCGGCGGCCGCGAAGCATCGGTGCAGGAACTGGGCGCCCTTCTGCGCCCCCACCTGATCGATCGAATGCACGAGGCCGGGGCGCGACTCGGTCTCGACCGGAATCCCCGCGTCTGCCAGGGCTTTCTGCGCCTGGGCGAGGGCGCCATATGGCACCACCTGGTCGGCGGTGCCGTGGACCAGGAACGCGGGCGGCTTCGACTTCAACTCGGCCGCCAGCAGGTGCGGCGCGATCAATGAGCCGGAAAAGCCTAAAATGCCTGCGATCGCGTTGGGCCGGCGCGGGCCGACCTGCAGCGCCATCATGGTGCCCTGGCTGAATCCCACCAGCGCGAGGTCGCGGTCACCGAGCCCGCGCCGGGCAAGTTCGGCATCGAGGAACCGGTCGAGGATCTCGGCCGCGAGGCGCGCGCCGCCCAGCAGCATCTCCGGCGTGCGCTCCTCGAACCCGAACCACTGGAAGCCCATGGGCGACAGCTCGCACGGGAACGGGGCGTTGGGCGAGAGGAATTCGGCATCGGGCAGCGCCTGCGCGAAGAACGGCGCCAGCGAGATCAGGTCGTCGCCGTTCGAGCCATAGCCGTGCAGCAGCACGACAAGCTGCTTCGGCTTGCCGCCGGCGGCGGGTAGTTGCGATGGGCCGGAAAGTTCGATCATGCGTAGTTCCATCTATTGGATGCAGCCGGTGCGCGCCGCCTGCGCATAGCGGACAAGCTCAGGGCGCAGCTTGCCATTGGCGGCGAGATAAGCATCGATGGTTGCTGCGGTAAACTCCGGATACGCGCGCGCCCAGTGGCCGAGGCCATGCAGCGCGCTCTCCTGGCATGCGGGGCTCGGCAGCTGCAGGATGTCCTGCATCTCCGAGAGGCAGGCATCGTCGATTGGATCGGAGCACGGCGGCGCCGTCGGCGCTACGATCGGCATGAGGTCCCACCACATGTAGCAGATGCGGTTGAGTTCGTTGCCATCCGGCTCGTCGAGGTGCGAGAGAACGGGTGCGCAACGCGGCTGGAACAGGCGTGCGAACAAGGTGGAGATCGCGGAGATGCAGCTTACGCGCGCATCGATCGGAACGCTTCCGTCGGTCAGGAAGCGGCAATAAGCGCCGGCGCCGTTGTCAACGAGATACTGGAGCCCTTGCGCGATCTGGCTGTCGGCGAACCGATCGACCAGCGGCTCAGGGCTTTCGAACAGACGCGCCAGGTACTCGACCGCCTGCTCCGGCCGCGGGCGCCACCAGTCGGCCTCCGGCTCGAAATGCCAGGCCTGCCCATAGAACGGGGCAGCATGATCGAACACGTAGTCGATCCACTGCTCGTAGCTGAGATCGGAGTCCACCATCAGCGAGATCAGCCAAAGTTCCCCCGCCCCCGATATGGGGGCGGGTTGGGGTGGGGGAAGCGAGCGAAGATTGTTGGCAGCACGGCTGTGGCTTCCCCCTCCCTAGCCCTCCCCCAATTTGGGGGCGGGGATTGAATGCTCGCCCTACACCGCCGGCGTGGCGTGATAGTAGTGCCAGAGCATGCGCGCGGCGTAGGAGCGGTAGGGGCGCCACGGCTCGGCGATCTCGCGCAGCTTCTTGGGCGTCGGCCGTGTCTTCAGGCGCTTCATGCGCTGCGTCGCGACGATGAGGCCGAGATCGTGCGCCGGCAGGATGTCGGGCCGGCGCAGGCTGAACAGCAGAAAGACCTCGGCCGACCATATGCCGAGGCCCTTGACGCTGGTGATGGCGGCGATCGCGTCCTCGTCGCTCTGCCGGCGCAGCTTCGGAATCGAGATGCGGCCATCGGTGAAAGCGGCGGCGAGATCGCGGCCGTAGATCACCTTCTGGCGGCTGAACCCCACGGCCCGCAGATCCGCGTCGCTCAGTTTCAGGAAGGCTTCTGGCGTTGGTTCCGCGAGCGCGGCATCGAGCCGGGCGGAGATCGCCTTGGCGGCGTGGGTCGAGACCTGCTGCGCCACGATCACGTGCAGCAGGCCCATGAACGTCGCGGGCCGCTTGCGCGGCGGCGGCGGGCCGACCTCGGCGATCGCGCGCGCGAAATCGCGGTCGGCCTTGCCCAGATGGGTGAGGGCGCGTTGCAGCAGGGCCTGATCTTCTTTAGGTCTAGCCATATGCGCCCGCACTCTAGGTCTTAAGTGGTCGCATTTTCTACGCCGAACCGGTATCCACTTCGGCTGAAAATGCTCCAGCGCTCTCCGATGATCGTCACCCGATTCGCGCCCAGCCCGACCGGCTACCTGCATCTCGGCCATGCTCATTCCGCGCTGGCAGGATGGCAGAGGGCGCGCGCCGAATCCGGCCGGTTCCTGCTGAGGATCGAGGATATCGATCCTGCGCGCTGCCGGCCGGAGTTCGAAGCCGCGATCCTGGAGGATCTCGCCTGGCTCGGGCTGGATAGGGACGGGCCGGTGCGACGGCAGTCCGAGCATCTCGCGGACTACCAAGCGGCGCTGGAGCGGCTGCGCGGTCTCGGCCTCCTCTATCCCTGCTTCTGCAGCCGCAAGGACATTGCCGCGGCGGCGGCCGCGCCGCACGGCCCGGAGGGGCCGGTGTATCCCGGCACCTGCCGCAACCTTCCGGAGGCATTTGTCGCGAAGCGGCAAGCGCGGGGCGATCCTTATGCGCTGCGGCTGGATGTCGCAAAGGCGCTTGGCCTCACCGGTCCGCTCACCTTCGAGGACGAGCGCGAAGGCGTGGTGGCGGCCCGTCCCGAATCTCTCGGCGATGTCGTTCTGGCCCGGCGGGACGCGCCGGCCAGCTATCATCTGTGCGTCACCGTGGATGACCACCTGCAGGGCGTGACCCTGGTCACGCGGGGGGTCGATCTGTTCCACGCCACCCACATCCACCGGCTATTGCAGGCGGTCCTGGGCTTGAATGTACCCACCTACGCACACCATCTGTTGCTGACCAACGCGGCGGGGGAACGCTTGTCCAAACGGGATGGAGCGGCAAGCTTGCGTGCGCTGCGTGGGGCCGGGCGATCGGCGGCGGAAGTCCGCGCCATGGCCGGCTTCGAGGATTAACAGGGGCGCAGCAGCGCGCGGACGGCATGGATCTGACCTCGTGGGGGCCCGAGCTCATTGCCTTGGGCCAAGTCATCATCATCGATCTGGTGCTGGCGGGCGACAACGCCATCGTGGTCGGCATGGCGGCGGCAGGCCTGCCCAAGGATCAGCGCGGCAAGGCCATCCTGGCCGGTATCGCGGCCGCGACCATCCTGCGCATCCTATTCGCGTTCGCGACCAATCAGCTTCTGGCGATCATCGGCCTCACGCTTGCCGGCGGCCTGCTGCTGCTGTGGGTGTGCTGGAAGTTCTGGCGCGAGATCATGCACCAGCGGCGCGAGCAGCTGCGCAGCGCAGCCAAGGCG
>DASSBF010000099.1:0-13477 GCA_035699005.1 Dongiaceae bacterium | reverse complement strand
GCCACGCCGGTCGCTGGCGAGAGGAAGCGCGTGCTCTCCGAAACCGAGGGCAAGACCCTGCTGGCGGGCTATGGCCTTGCCGTGCCGGAAGGCCGCGTGGTCGCGCCGGCGGAGGCTGGAGAGACGGCAGCGGCGCTCGGCGTCCCCGTGGTGCTGAAGGTCGCGGAACCCGTGATCGCCCACAAGACCGAGGCGGGCGCCGTCGCGATCAACCTCAAATCGGCGGCGGAGGTGGATGCGGCCCTGGCGCGGATGGAGAAATCCGTCGGCGCCCATCTCAAGGGCGGCCGCATCGAGCGCGTGCTGGTCGAGCGGATGGTCGGCGAGGTGGTGGCCGAGCTGATCGTCGGTGTGCAGCGCGACCCGCAATTCGGCCTGGCCCTGGTGGTCGGCGCCGGCGGGATACTGGTCGAGCTGGTCGAAGATGCGGCGATGCTGCTGCTGCCGACATCGGCAGAGGAGGTCGAGGCGGCCCTGCGGCGTCTCAAGATCGCGAAGCTGCTGGCGGGCTACCGCGGCAAGCCGGCCGCCGACATGGGCGCGCTGGTCAGGAGCATCATGGCCATCGCCGCCTTCGCCGAAGCCAACCGCGGCAGTCTGCTGGAGCTCGACGTCAATCCCCTCATGGTGCGGGCGGATGGCGCGGTCGCGGTGGATGCGCTGGTGGTGCTCGGCGAATAGGCGACGGATTCCCGTCAGCAGGGCGCTGCGCTTGGACCGAAGGGACTGCTACAATCCAGACCCCGCAACGGCTATCGCAGCCTCGTGGAGCGCGAATGGACGATAGCAGGCACGGAACCCGCGACAAGCGGGGCGACTGGAAGCCCGCCAAGCTGATAGCGTATCCGCCTGTGTTGGTCTGGCCGCTCCAGCCCGCCGGCTTCTTGAAATGGCTGTTCGGTTATCCCGGCTACCTGCTACCGTGGAACCTGCTCTATGCGGCAATCGCGCTGGCCTGCTGGGCCTATGTGACGCCGCCGCTCGAAGCGATGCAGAGCCTCGCCCCCGGCTGGGTCGCCTTCGTGCTTGCCCGCAATATCGTCCTGACCATCGTCTTCTTCGGCGCCTTCCACCTCCGGCTCTATGTGCAGAAAGCGCAGGGGAACGCCTTCAAATACAATGCGCGATGGCTGGATACCGACAGCGGCGCCTTTCTCGGTCGGAACCAGACCACCGACAACATGATCTGGTCGCTCGCGAGCGCGGTCCCGATCTGGACCTGCTACGAGGTGCTGACGCTCTGGGCGTTCGCCAATGGCTGGATCCCGTTGGTGAGTTGGGCGGCGCATCCGATCTATTGCACCCTGGTGATGCTGCTGGTTCCGCTGTTCCGGGAGATCCACTTCTATGCGATCCATCGCCTGATCCACTGGCCGCCGCTCTACCGGACGGTGCACCGGCTGCACCACAACAACGTGAATCCCGGTCCGTGGTCCGGCCTCGCGATGCATCCCGTGGAGCACGTGCTCTATTTTTCCGGCGTGCTCATTCACTGGATCGTGCCGTCCCATCCGGTCCATGCGCTGTTCCATCTGATCCATGCCGGGCTGTCGCCGGCGCCGGCCCACAGCGGCTTCGACAAGGTGGTGGTCGGCCAGGAAGTGGCGATCGACAATGATGGCTACGCGCACTACCTCCATCACAAGTATTTCGAATGCAACTACGCCGACGGCGCGGTTCCGCTCGACCGGTGGTTCGGAACCTTCCACGACGGGTCGGAGGCGGCGCACGAGGCCATGAACCGGCGGTTCATGGCGCGCGCCAAGGGGGCGAAAGCGACGCAATAGCGCAGAGTCGCTTGGCCGCATCCACGTGTCGCAATTCGCCTAGTTCGCTGCACTGACGGTCGATAGCGTTTCCTTCGTGCCGTTCCACGACCCGAAGGAGCACGCGCGATGACCTACCAGGCTGGCCGCCATTTCCTGCAGGTTCCGGGACCCAGCAACATCCCTGACCGCATCCTGCGCGCCATCGCACAGCCGGTGCTCGATCACCGCGGGCCGACCTGGGCGAAGCTGCAGGCGGAGGTATTCGAGCGCATCCGCCCCATCCTCAAGACGCGCCAGCCGGTGATGATCTTCCCCGCCTCCGGGACCGGCGGCTGGGAATCCGCCCTGGTCAACACGCTGTCGCCGGGCGACACCGTATTGACGTTCGACACCGGCCAGTTCGCGGTGCTGTGGGGCAACATGGCGCACAAGCTCGGCCTCGACGTGAAGATGCTGGCGACCGACTGGCGCCGCGCACCGTCGCCGGAAGCGGTCGAAGCTGTGCTGGCGGAGGATCGCGCGCACGAGATCAAGGCCGTCCTGCTGGTGCACAACGAAACCTCGAACGGCGTGATGAGCCGCGTCGGCGAGATTCGCAAGGCGATCGACCGCGCCGGCCACCCGGCCCTGCTCATGCTGGACACGATCTCCTCGCTCTGCAGTGCGGACATGCGGATGGACGAATGGGGCGTCGATGTCGTGGTCGGCGGCTCGCAGAAGGGATTGATGCTGCCGACCGGCCTTGCGCTGGTTGCCGCCAGCGAGAAGGCGCGCGCCTGCATGAAGACCGCAAAGCTGCCGCGCGCGTTCTGGGATTGGGAACCAATGTTGGCTGCCGCCAACGGCGCCGGCAACCTGCCTTATACGCCCGCCTGCAACCTGTTCTTCGGGCTGAAGGAGGCACTCGACATGATCGCGGAGGAGGGGCTGGAGGCCATTTTCGCCCGCCACGCCCGCCATGCCGAAGCAACCCGCCGTGCGGTGCGCGCCTGGGGCCTGGAGACGGTGTGCGCGGAGCCGAGCGAATACAGCCAGTCCGTCACGGCGGTGTTCGTGCCGGAAGGTCACTCGGCGGACGGTTTGCGGAAGGCGATCCTCGAGCGCTTCAACATGTCGCTTGGCGCCGGGCTCGGCAAGCTGGCGGACAAGGTCTTCCGCATCGGCCATCTCGGCGATTTCAACGACCTGATGCTGGCCGGCACGCTGAGCGGCGTGGAGATGGGCCTCGCCCTCGCCAAGGTGCCGCATCGCACGAGCGGGGTGCTGGCGGCGCTGGGCTATCTGTCTGGCGTCGAGGAACGGCGCGCGGCGGCTTAAACCTTCGCCACCAGGCGGAGCATCCACAGCAGGCCCACCACCGGCAGGCCGACGACCGCGATCATCGCGAGTTCGAGCGGCCAGAGATTATGGCTCGTCGGATCGACCGAAGTCTGGGCCAGGATCAGCAGGATGTCCGCGCCCAGGACCAGCAAAGGCGCGGCCGCGAGCCGGCGCCACCAGCCCCGCCACGCTCTGATCGCCCAGACCTGCGGCGCAAGGATCGCGGCCGCCACCAGGACGATGATCATCAGGTCCGTCATCCGTCAGCTCCGTCGCAGCCTGTCCGCCGGCAAATGGACCGTCACTGTCGTGCCGACGTTCAGCTTGCTGACGATGCCGATGCGGCCGCCGTGCAGCTCGATCAGCTGCTTCGACAGCGAGAGGCCGAGCCCGGTGCCCTCGAAACGCCGTGTGAGTTCGTTCTCGACCTGGACGAACGGTTCCAGCACGCGATGAAGATCCTCTTCCCGCATGCCGATGCCGGTGTCGCGGACCTGCAGCAGCAATTCGCCTTCGTCCGACAAGTTGGCGCGCAACGTGACCTGGCCGCCCGGCCTGGTGAACTTGACGGCATTCGACAGGAGGTTCAGCAGCACCTGGCGCATCGCGCGGTGATCGACCACGATGTTGGGCAGGTCCGGAGCAGAATCGAATGTGAGATCGACCTGCTGCTCGTGTGCGCGCTCCTGCATCAGCTTCAGCGCAACCTCGCACAGGCTGGCAACCGGCGCCTCCTCCTCGATCAGGTCGAGCCGCCCCGCCTCGATCTTCGCGATGTCGAGGATGTCGTTGATGATGGCGAGCAGATGCTTGGCGCTGCCGTTGATGTCGGCGGCATATTGCTCGTAGGCCGGCGCGCCCATCGGCCCGTGGATGGCGAGCGCCATCATGTCGGAGAAGCCGATGATGGCGTTGAGCGGCGTGCGCAGTTCGTGGCTCATGTTGGCGAGAAACTTGGTCTTGGAGCGGCTGGCCTGCTCGGCCGCCTCCTTGGCCGCCAGGATCGAACGTTCGCGTTCGCTGAGGTCGGTGATGTCGCCGGCGGTGCCGCGATAGCCGAGATGGCCGCCGCCGTCGGGATCGAACACCGGCACCGCGCTGATCAGGAAGATGCGGTCGCTGCCATCCTTGGCCCGGATCGGCAGGGTGAAATCGCGGAACGGCGCCAGGGTCTGGAAGCGCGTCAGCAAGGCGTCGGCTACCGCAACGTCGCTGGCGAGTCTCATGATCCTGGTCCCGACCAGCTCGCGCGGGTGGTAGAAGGTGGCGCGCTGCACGCGGTCCGAAACCATGGTGAAAATGCCGTCGGGGTCGGCCTCCCAGATCCAGTCGGAGACCAGGCGGACGATGTCCTCCAGCCGCTCCTGCGTGGCCATCAGGCGGCGCGCCACGTCGGATTCGTCCGGGACGACCTGCACGAACCCGGCGAGCGCCGGCTTTTGCCGCGGACCATAGGTGGTGTTGGCGTAGCTCGCCCGCACGGTCACCGCCCGGCCATTCACGATGCCGCGCGCCGACGCGCTCCACGTCCCGGTTGCGTTGGGGGCGTCGGCCGCGCTCGGGTGCAGCAGCTTCTGGGCATCCGAGGAATTCACCAGCGTGGCGGCCAACGTGTAGTAGGCGTCGTTGGCCCAGATCATGGTGCCGTCGGGCTCCTGGAAGAACACCGGCGCCTGCTGGGCGATCGGTCCCTCCGACAGCAGGAGGCGCGCGAACGCCTCGGCGAGATCGTTGCGTTCACGGGTCGCCGGATCGGGCGCGTCGGACCTTGGCGACGGAGGAGGCATCGCGTGGCCGCCCTCAGGAGGCCGCCCGGGGGCGCTGGCGAAGGGCGCGCAGGAACTCCGGGTTGATCGTGTAGCGCGCCACGACCTTGCGCGCTGTCTCGGGCCGCAACCGGTCGAACAGCTCCAGCCCGCGGCGCAGCTGCTGCGGATCGTCGGCCGCGCCGCGCGGATGGATGCGCTGCAGGAGCAGGAACAGGGTCGTGAAGGTCGAGCGGTCGAACCCGCTGACGCGCGCCGCGATGACGAAGCCGTCCGCCTCCTCCTCGTACATCAGGCGGCAGACCAGATCCTGGGGCAGGCCGGTCATCTGGCTCATCATCGCTTCGAACAGCGGCACCTCGCCGCGCCGGAGCGTCTGCACCACCAGATCCTGGGTCAGCTCCTGGCGCTGCGCCAGCTTGTCGGCCAGCGCCTGCGCCGCGTCGACGTGATTCTCGGCGGTGGCTTTTTCCAGCGCCTCGGTCGTCACCTCCGCCAGCCTGGCGTCGAGTTCGGCGCGGTCGACGTCGAAATGCGCCAGGATGAAATCGCGCAAGCCGGCGGACACGTGGACGTACATGCGCTTGGCGAGATCGGGATTGAGATCGTGGCGGCGCAGCAGCGGCTCCTGGAACTCATCGAGGGTCGCCGACTGGTCCACCAGATAGGCGAGGGTCGCCTGCGAGATCTCCGCGCCGTGGTTCTCCAGCAGGCGCTTGATGACGTCGGACTCCTGGGGCTCCACCAGGGCATCGGACACGCCGCCGCTGACGTGCTTGCGCGTCGCGATCGCCAGGCGGTGGCTGCGCGTGCGCTTGCGGATGATCTCGATCAGCGCGCGGTCGCTCAGCAGCTCGCTGTGCTGGAGGATCGCGGCCGCGATGTCGATCTCTTCGTTGGCGAGAATCTCGATCACCTCGACCGGTGCGCTCCGGTTGTGCGCGAGCTTCTGGGCCAGCGATTTGCGGATCGGACCCGCCACGTCCTGGATCAGCTTCTTCAGGATGTCGTTCATCAGCGCCAGCTCCTGGGCGCTGAATTGCCGCTCGCTCTCGTCGATCAGGTCGCCGATCGCGCTGACCAGGGCGCTGCGGCCTTCGCTGGTCCGATTGCGCGCCAGGTCGATCAGCTTGCTGACATCGGTCGCGATCACGGAATCTGTTCCAGTCTGCATCGAATGAATTCGTTCCCGCCGGCACGGGTCAGAAAGCGCGGGTTTCATCGCAATTAAGGCTAAAGATACACACTTACCAAAACCTTAATTCTGGCGCGTAACTATCTGTCCATTCATCAGAATTGGGCCCGGTGGTGTGAGGTCTTATGCCGGAAGGGTCGCCTGTCTGGATCAGTCCTGGCTCGGCGGCGCCGTCAAGTTCCGAGCCATGCCGACCGCAGGTCATCGGCGGTGGCAAGCGTCAGGCCCAGGTCGCGGAGCGGCTGAGAGCATGCGGCGAGCAGGGCGGCATTGGATGGCGCCACGCGCCCGTCGGGCAGCAGCAGGTTGTTC
This sequence comes from Dongiaceae bacterium, assembly GCA_035699005.1. Classification (GTDB taxonomy): domain Bacteria; phylum Pseudomonadota; class Alphaproteobacteria; order Dongiales; family Dongiaceae; genus Dongia_A. Next base: position 7,115 of record DASSBF010000099.1, on the reverse strand, counting down.
TCGAATCCAACCCGCACGTGGCCGCCCAGAAGTGCCGCCGCGGTTGCGCAGGCTGCTTCGTGGCGTCCGAAGGCGCACATCATCCAGTGCCGGAATTGCGGCACGTCATCGGACAGGAATGGCAGCACGTCGCGCGGCCTCGATGTCTGGCCGGCGGCATAGCGGCCCAGCACGTACAGCACTGCCGACGATTCGAACGGCACCATCCCTCGGCGCATCATGTCGCCCAACCGCCGTGCGTCCTCCGGCGCGTAGAGGATGATCTGCGGGAGGATGCGTTCGCGCCGCAGCCAGCCCAGGAAGTCGCTGAAGGCCGGTTCATCCTGCGATGACGGGGCGAGTTCCCGCAGCGCCAGCGACACCGCTTCCGGCCGCACCGCCTTGGCGACCGCCATCTGGAGGGCGGATGAATACAGCCCCAGCGATTCCGACGTGATCTGGATGACCAGCCGGTCGCCGACCTCCTTGCGGATCGCGCCTATGGCGTCCTCGTAGGCCGCCTGGTCGAGGACGTGGCGGCCGTCGCGGTCCCGCACATGCAGATGGATCATTGCGCAGCCGGCCGAGAGGCACTCGGCCGCGGTCCGAGCCAGTTCTGAGGCGGTCAATGGCAACGCCGGGTGATCCGCCTTCGTACGCCGACCGCCATTGGGCGCCACGGCCACCACGGTTGGCTGGCGAAACGAGCCGTCCAGGCTGGCGCTCATGGCAAGCAAGGATGATACAACTGGATCATAGTGAGCCAATATTAAAACATTTGTTGCATATCCGAGAAGAGCGAATTACGCTTTTCGCCTTCAAGCGCCGCAGGGGGCGGAATGGATCGCGGTCCTTTGACCGACCAGATCATCGACGAATTCGACGACATGCCGGCCCAGCTGCGGTCGGCCGCGCGCTATGTGCTCGACCGTCCCAACGACGTCGCGCTCCTGTCGATGCGGGAGCAGGCGCGGCAGGCGCGCGTGCTCCCCGCGACGATGACCCGGCTTGCCAAGCGCCTCGGCCTCGATGGGTATGAGCGCGTCCGCAGCCTCTACGCCGATGCGATCCGCGACGGGAAGCTCGGCTTCGCCGGCAAGGCCGGCCTGCAGGTTGCCAGCCAGCAGGCCAAGGGCGACCGGGGACTCGCCGCCGAGATGATCGCGACCCTGAGGGAGCAGGTGGACCGGCTGGCGCAGCCGGACCAGCTGGCCAATCTCGCGGCGGCGGCCGAACGGCTGGCGAAGGCCGAGCGGATCTACTGCCTGGGGCTCAGGGCCTGCTACCCGATCGCCTGGAACCTGCACTACGTGCTTTCGCTGATGGGCGACCGGACCATCCTGCTCGACGGCGCCGCCGCCGTCGGGCCTGACCGCATCCGCGCGGCGGGCAAGCGCGATGTCCTCTTCGCCGCCAGCATCGAACCCTATACGCGCGCAACCGTCGACCTTGCAAACTACGCGCATGAGATCGGCATTCCGATGGTCGCGGTGACGGACAGTCCGCTGTCTCCGATCGCGCGCATCGCGGACGAGGTGCTGCTGATCGCGACCGACGGGCCATCGTTCTTCCACGCCCTGACTCCGGCTTTTGTCGTCAGCGAGGTCCTGGCGGCGCTCGTGGCCGGCCGGGGTGGCGAGGCTTCGCTCGAGGCGCTGCGCCGGACCGAGGCGCAGCTTTCCGCGCTGCACGTTCATGCACAGTGAAGCGACGAGGCCATGACCCGCATCCTCCATCGCCAGATCCATGCAAACCTTGCGGCGGCCGTGGGCGGGCGGGGCGTGGAGCTGTTCGATGCTGCGGGCAAAGCCTACATCGATGCTTCCGGCGGCGCGGCCGTGTCGTGCCTCGGGCACCAACATCCCGATGTGATCGCGGCGCTGCACCGCCAGGCCGACACGCTGGCCTATGCCCATACCGGCTTTTTCACGACGGAGGCGGCCGAGGCGCTGGCGGATCGGCTGATCGAGGACGCGCCGGCGGGCATGTCGCACGTCTATTTCGTGAGCGGCGGCTCCGAAGCAGTCGAGGCCGCGCTCAAGATGGCGCGGCAGTATTTCGTCGAGCGGGGACAGCCGCAACGCCGCAACGTGATCGCGCGCCGGCAGAGCTATCACGGCAACACGCTCGGCGCGCTGGCGGCCGGCGGCAATGAGGGGCGGCGCGCGCAGTTCCGCCCGCTGCTGATCGAAACGCATCATGTCGATCCCTGCTATGCCTACCGCTACCAACAGCCGGGCGAAAGTGATGAGGCCTATGGCCTGCGCGCCGCAGAATCGCTGGAGCGCAAGATTCTCGAGCTCGGCGCCGAAACTGTGATGGCCTTCGTCGCGGAGACGGTGGTCGGCGCCACCGCCGGCGCAGTCCCTCCGGCGGGTGCGTATTTCAAGCACATCCGGGAGATCTGCGACCGGCATGGCGTGTTGCTGATCCTGGACGAGGTGATGTGCGGCATGGGCCGCACGGGCACCTTGCATGCGTGCGAGCAGGACGGCATTTCGCCCGACCTGATGGCGATCGCGAAGGGCCTCGGCGGCGGCTATCAGCCGATCGGCGCCGTGCTGGTGGGGCGGCACGTCTTCGATGCGATCGCGAACGGCTCCGGCGCGTTCCAGCACGGTCATACCTACATGGGGCATCCGATGGCCTGTGCCGCGGCGCTCGCAGTCCAGCAGGTGATCCGCCGCGACAATCTGCTCGCCAACGTGCGCGCGATGGGCGAGCGGCTGCGCATGCGCCTGTCGGCGCGGTTCGGCAATCACGCCCATGTCGGCGACATCCGCGGCCGCGGCCTGTTCCTCGCGCTGGAGCTGGTCGCCGACCGCGCGGGCAAGGAGCCGTTCGATCCGAAGCTGAAGCTGCATGGGCGGGTCAAGCAGGCCGCCATGGAGCGCGGCCTCATGGTATACCCCATGGGCGGAACGATCGACGGGGTGCGGGGCGACCACGTGCTGCTGGCGCCACCCTTCATCGTCGATGCGGGAACGATCGACACGATCGTGGACCGCCTTGGCGAGGCGGTCGATGCCGCGATCCACGGCGCGGAGGCTGCCCGCGTCGCATAGTCACGATGGCCTCCCGTGGGGCCGATCCGCTGTACGGCGCGACGCACGGGCGTCGGGCGCTTCGATCCGCCGACACAAGGCGGGACGATCAGGGAGGTCATGAGATGCGAAGCCTAGCCAAGTCACTCGTTTGCGCAGTCGCGCTGACGGCGATGTTCGCGGTCGATTCGTTCGGCGCCGACCAGCGTTTCGTTACCATCGGCACCGGCGGCGTCACCGGCGTCTATTACGCAGTCGGCGGCGCCATATGCCGGCTGATGAACCAGAGCCGCAAGGAGACCGGCCTGCGCTGCTCGACGGAATCGACCGGCGGATCGGTGTTCAATGTCAACGCCATCAAGGCGGGCGAGCTCGATTTCGGGATGACGCAGTCCGATGTGCAGTACAACGCGGTCAATGGCGAGGGCCAGTTCGAGGGCAAGGCGATCCCCGAGCTCAGGGCGGTCTTTTCCGTTCATCCCGAGCCGTTCACCGTGCTCGCCCGGCCGGACGCCGGCGTGAAGACGTTCGAGGATTTCAAGGGCAAGCGCTTCAATGTCGGCAATCCGGGCTCCGGGACCCGGGCGTCGATGGAGGTCCTGCTCAAGCAGATGGGCTGGACCCTGAGCGACTTCTCGCTCGCCGCCGAGCTGAAGGCCGACGAGCAGGGCCCGGCGCTCTGCGACAACAAGATCGACGGCTTCTTCTACGGCGTGGGCCATCCTTCGGCGGCGATCCAGGACCCGACCACGACCTGCGCGGCGAAGCTGATCCCGCTGACGGGCAAGGCGGTCGACGAGCTGCTCGCCAAGTACCCGTACTATTCCAAGGCGACGATCCCGGGTGGCATGTATGCGAACAACCCGGATCCGACCGAGACCTACGGTGTCCGCGCGGTCCTGGTCACCAGCGCCAACACACCTGACGATGTCGTCTACGCGCTGGTCAAGGCGGTGTTCGAGAATTTCGACGACTTCAAGAAGCTGCATCCCGCCTTCGCCAATCTGGATCCGAAGGACATGGTAAAGGCCGGCATCACCGCCGAGCTGCACCCCGGCGCGGCGAAGTACTACAAGGAGAAGGGCTGGCTCTGATCCGGCCCACACGCTGCATGGACTAGGCGGACGGTGCACGGAGAAGGCGCCGTCCGCTTCTTGATGGAGGGGGACCTCGCGTGGCCGACACACGGACCGGAGAAGACTTCGACGTCGACAAGCTGCAGAACGTCGTCGCCGAGGCGGACATGGGAGGCCGCCGGCCGCGTGGCCCAGCCGGCCGCGCGCTTGCAGGCCTTGCGATAGCCTGGTCGCTGTTTCAGCTCTGGTATGCCTCGCCGCTGCCCTTCGCGTTCGGGTTCGGCGTCTTCAACGACACCGAGGCGCGGGCCATCCATCTGTCCTTCGCGCTGATGATTGCCTTCGCGGCGTTTCCGGCGCTCCGCTCCTCGCCACGCGACCGCGTGCCTTGGCAGGAGTGGATCCTGGGTGCTGTCGGCGTCGCCGCAGTCATGTATCTCGTGGTTTTCTACCGCGACATCGCGCTTCGTCCCGGCCTGCCCACCATCGCCGACATCGTTGTCGCCGTCGTCGGGGTGATCGCCCTGCTGGAGGCTTCGCGCAGGGCCGAAGGGCCGTGGATGCCGGTCATTTCCATCATCTTCCTGCTCTACGTATTCCTCGGGCCGTGGCTGCCCGGCCTGCTCGCGCACAAGAGCATCTCTATCGGCCGCGCCGCCTCGCATTTCTGGCTGACCTCGGAGGGGGTGTTCGGCGTCGCGCTCGGGGTCTCGACCAGCTACATCTTCCTGTTCGTGCTGTTCGGCGCGCTGCTCGAGAAGGCCGGAGCGGGCAATTTCTTCATCCAGCTCGCCTTTTCCGCCCTCGGCCAGTTCCGCGGCGGGCCGGCCAAGGCCGGCGTCGTCTCCTCCGGCTTGACCGGGATGATCTCCGGCTCGTCGGTCGCCAACGTCGTCACCACCGGCACCTTCACCATCCCGCTCATGAAGCGGGTCGGCTATGCTCCGGTTCAGGCGGGCGCGATCGAATGCGCCGCCGGCGTCAACGGCCAGCTAATGCCGCCGGTGATGGGTGCCGCCGCCTTCATCATGGCCGAATATGTCGGCATCACCTATGCCGAGGTGGTCAAGCACGCCTTCCTGCCCGCCATCATCACCTACGGCGCGCTGTTCTACATCGTCGATATCGAGGCGATGAAGAAGGGCATGGTTGGCTTGCCGCGCGAGCGGCGGCGCTCGCGCCGCATGGGCGCGCTCTACGCGCTGATGACCATCCTTGGCATCATCATCCTGTCGGGCCTGGTCTATTATGGTCTCGGCTGGACCAAGACGGTGTTCGGCGATGCCGCCAGCCCGATCGCCGCCGTGCTGATCATCGCCGCCTATGTCGGCCTCGTGGCCTATCGCGCGAAACATCCCGACCTGCCGCTCGACGACCCCGACAAGGGGCTGGTCAGCGTCCCCGACTTCTATGAGACCGCGCGCACCGGGCTGCATTACCTGCTGCCGGTCGGCGTGCTCATCTGGTGCCTGATGGTCGAGCAGCTGTCGCCGGGGCTGGCCGCCTTCTGGGGCACCGCCTTCATGGGCGGGCTGGTGCTGACGCAGCGGCCGCTGACCGCCTTCTTCCGGGCCGAGCGGGACCTGGGCGCGCATTTCTGGCGGGGGTTCCGCGATCTGATCGGCGGCCTGGAGAACGGCGGCCGCAACATGGCGGCCGTCGGCATCGCCACCGCGACGGCCGGCATCATCGTCGGCACGGTGACGTTGACCGGCGTCGGTCTGGTCATGACGGAGCTGGTGGAGTTCCTCTCCGCCGGCAGCTTCGTCATCATGCTGGTGCTCACCGGCCTCATCTGCATCGTGCTCGGCACCGGCCTGCCGACGACGGCGAACTATGTCGTCGTCGCCACGCTGATGGCGCCGGTGGTGGTCGATCTCGCCGCCCAGAACGACCTCGCCGTGCCGCTGATCGCGGTCCACATGTTCGTCTTCTATTTCGGGCTGATGGCGGACGTTTCGCCGCCGGTGGGCCTCGCCGCCTATGCCGCGGGCGCGATCGCCGGCGCGGACCCCATGAAGGTTGGCTGGCAAGGAATGCGGTACGAGATACGCACGGCGCTGCTGCCCTTCGTCTTCATCTACAATCCGCAGATGCTGATGATCGACATCGGCGGGCCGCTGAACCTTCTCCTCGTCGTTGCCTGCTCGATCCTGGCAATGGGCGCCTTCGTCGCCGCCAGCCAGCACTGGTTCATCGTGCGCAACAGGTGGTACGAGACCGTGGCCCTCCTGCTCGTCTGCTTCACGCTGTTCCGCCCCGGCTTCTGGCTGGACTTCGTCAGCGATCCCTACGATTTCAAGCCGGCCAGCGAGGCGATGGCGGCTGCGGACGCCACCCCCGCGGGGCAGCCGCTGCGGCTGCGGTTCGAGACCCAGAACGCCGCCGGCGATACCGTCGAGAAGCTGATCCGGATCGAGCTCGGCAAGGGGGCGACCGGCGCCGACCGGCTGCGCGCCGCGGGCCTCGATATCAACGATGCGGGCGGCGACCTCATGGTCGCGAACGTGCGGCTGGGAAGCCAGGCGGCGAAATACGGCCTGCTGCCGGGCGACACCGTGCTTGGCGTGGCGATGCCGGCCAAGCGGATGTCCGCGCTATGGTTCACGCTGCCCGCATTGCTCATCATGGGATTGATCGCGCTGGCGCAGAGGACGCGCTCGCAGCGGTCCAGGGCCCACCGACACGCCACGGCCGGGGCGTAGCCGCACTGGTGTCGCAGGAGTGGTGCCGGCTCCCAGGATTGAACTGGGGACCTACCGCTTACAAGGCGGTTGCTCTACCGCTGAGCTAAGCCGGCAAACTATCCGTTACTACAGCGAAATCGGGAACGAGAAATCGGCCGAAATCGCATTTTACCCCGTGATCCGCACCGTTTTGGCCGTTTCGCACCGTGCAGGGAGGGCTCGCGGGCGGCCCGGAAGGTAGCGCCAGGGCGGGGCAGGGGCAAGCGCCGCCCGCCTTACCGGGCCTTCTTGCCCGCCTTCTTCGGCTTGGCAGCCTTCCGCCCTGTAGG
>DASSBF010000098.1:0-13320 GCA_035699005.1 Dongiaceae bacterium | reverse complement strand
CTGCTCGATCCGCTTGGCATGAATGGTGACCCGATCCAGCACCCCGCAGTCCAGGGCGACCTGCCGCAGGAAGGCGCATTTGCGCTGGTCGGAATCGATGAGGTGAACGCGCCAATCGGTCATGATGGCAAGGACCAGGCCAGGGAAGCCGGCGCCGGAGCCGAGGTCGACGATCGTCCTGTGCCCACTCATCAAAGATCCCCCTCCCCCAAGCTGGGGGAGGGTTGGGGTGGGGGTTGTTGCTTCCGAAAACTGAGTCGAGCTGAGCGAGCGCCCCCGCCCTAACCCTCCCCCGGCTCGGGGGAGGGAATCTGCAGGAAGAAGAGGGACCAGCTGCGCACTGTCCAGGAAATGCCGGCGCCAGAGGTTGGACAGGGTGGCGGAGCCGACCAGATTGATTCTGGCCTGCCACTTCACCAGCAGCGCGGCGTAGGTTTCCAGCCGCTGCAATGTTTCACGTGAAACATCGAGGCCTAGCTTGTTGAGTTCGCTGACGAATTCCGGCCGGCCGAAGGCCATCAGGCGATCAGCCGGTCGGTTCTCTCCCGGCGCTTCACGTATTTGAGGAGGATGGTGAGGGCGGCCGGCGTCACCCCGGAAATCCGCCCGGCCGCGCCCAGAGTCGCCGGCCGCGCGGCCTGCAGCTTCTGCCGCACCTCGGCGGAGAGGGATGGAATCGCGCCGTAGTCCAGATCGACCGGCAGGCGCAGGTCCTCGTCCCGGCGGAAGGCGCGGATGTCGGCCTCCTGGCGCTTCAGGTAGCCGGCGTACTGGCCTTCGATCTCCATCTGCTCGCGGGCGGTCGCGCCGAGGCTGCCGACTTCCGGCCAGATCGCCGCCAAGCGGTCGAGACCGATCTCCGGATAGCCGAGCAATTCCAGGGCCGAGCGGCGCACCCCATCGAGATTGACCTGGAGTCCCTGCCCGCGCAGTTCGGTCGGCGTCGCACTCAGGCCCTGCAGCAGCGCCCGCGCGCGATCGATCTCCTCCTTTTTGGCCCGGAATGCCGCCAGCCGCTCCGGCCCGACGCAGCCGATCGCGGCGCCGCGCTCGGTCAGGCGCTGATCGGCATTGTCCTGGCGGAGGTGCAGGCGGTATTCGGCGCGGGAGGTGAACATGCGGTAGGGCTCGCTGGTGCCACGGCTCACCAGGTCGTCGACCAGGACGCCGATATAGGCCTCTGCCCGGTCGAGGACGAAGGCTTCTCCCTGCCCGGCTGCCATTCGTGCCGCATTGACCCCGGCGATCAGTCCCTGCGCCGCCGCCTCTTCGTAACCGGTGGTGCCATTGATCTGGCCCGCCAAGAACAGGCCGGCGACCGCCCTCGTTTCCAGGCTGGGCTGCAGGCTGCGGGGATCGACGAAATCGTACTCGATCGCGTAGCCCGGCCGCAGCATGGCCGCGCGTTCGAGGCCGGGAATGGTCTTGAGCAAAGCCGCCTGCACCTCTTCCGGCAGGGAGGTCGAGATGCCGTTGGGGTAGACGGTTGGATCGTCCAGCCCCTCCGGCTCCAGGAAGATCTGGTGCCGCTCCTTGTCGGAGAAGCGCACCACCTTGTCCTCGATCGAGGGGCAATAACGCGGCCCGGTCGACTCGATCTGGCCGGAATACATCGGCGAGCGATGCAGATTGGCCCGGATCAGCTCGTGCCCGGCGGCCGAGGTATGGGTGATGCCGCAGGCGATCTGTGGGGTCTCGATCCTGCCGGTCAGATAGGACATCGGCGCCGGCGGATCGTCGCCCGGCTGCATATCGAGCCCGGCCCAGTCGATGGTGCGGCCGTCCAGCCGCGGCGGCGTCCCGGTCTTCAGCCGCCCGAGCGGGAATCCGAGGCGCGCCAGGGTTTCGGACAGCTTCAGCGCCGGGGCTTCGCCGATCCGGCCCGCCGGAATCTTCTTTTCCCCGCAATGGATCAGGCCGCGCAGGAAGGTGCCGGTGGTCAGCACCACCGCGCCGCAAGCGATCCGCTCGCCCCGGCCGGTGACGATCGCGGCGACCCGGCCTGCTGGGTCGATCTGGATGTCGTCGACCCCTGCGGCCTCGATTTCCAGGTTCGATTGCTCGGCGAGCAGCGCCTGGACGGCCTGGCGGTAGAGCTTGCGGTCGGCCTGGGCGCGGGGGCCGCGCACGGCCGGCCCCTTGGACGCATTGAGCATCCGGAACTGGATGCCCCCGCTGTCGATCGCCCGCGCCATGATCCCGTCCAGGGCGTCGATCTCCCGGACCAGATGGCCCTTGGCGAGGCCGCCGATGGCGGGATTGCAGGACATTTCGCCGATCCTGGCGGGGTCGTGGGTCACCAGCAGGGTGCGGGCGCCCAGGCGCGCGGCGGCCGCCGCCGCTTCGGTCCCCGCGTGACCGCCGCCCACCACTACGACATCGTAAGTCCCTGCTCCGCTTCGCATTTTGTCCAAATGTTTCACGTGAAACATCGGCTACTTGCCGATGCAGAATTCCTTGAAGATCAGGTCCAGCACGTGTTCCACGTCCACCCGGCCGGCGATCCTGCCGATCGCCCGCACCGCCAGCCGCAGGTCCTCAGCCTTCAGCTCGAGCTGCCGCGCCGCTTGCGCCCGGTCCAGCGCCGCCTTCGCGTCCGCGACCGCCGCCCGGTGGCGCGCCCGGGTCAGAACCTCGCCGCCGCCCAGGTTGTCCCGCGCCGCCGCCGCGACCCGCTCGACCAGCGCCTCCAGGCCAAGCCCGGTCTTGCAGGACAGTTTCAGCGTCGCGCGGCCTTCGATCGCCACCGGCTCCGGCTCCCGCAGCAAATCGGCCTTGTTCACCACACAGATGGCTTGATCGTCAATCAGCTTCGCGGTTTGCGGGTCGACGTTCGGCCACTCGCCGCCATCGAATACCAGCAGCTTGAGGTCGGCATGCTCGGCGCGCGCCAAGGCCCGGCGTACGCCTTCGGCCTCGATCTCGTCGGCCGTGGCGCGCAGGCCGGCGGTGTCGGCGAGGGTGACGGGATAGCCGGCGATGTCCATGCGCACCTCGACGACATCGCGGGTAGTGCCGGCGATGCTCGAGACGATGGCCGCCTCGCGCTGTGCTAACTTATTGAGAATGCTTGATTTTCCGACGTTCGGGGCGCCCAGTATCGCGATCGTCAGGCCATCCCGCAACCGTTCCGCCGCGTGACCGGCCAGCTCCTTGCCGAAGGCTTCGGCGATCTGCCGGATTTCTACATCTATAGACGAAAGGAGTTGTTGCGGCAGATCTTCATCGGGAAAATCGATATAGGCCTCGAGCCGCGCCAGCACGCGCGTGAGGTCCGTGCGCCAGGATTCGAGGCGTCGGCTGAGCGCCCCTTCGGCCTGGCGCAGGGCCTGGCGGCGCTGCATCTCGGTCTCGGCCGCGATCAGGTCGGCGATGCCTTCGACCTGGGCAAGGTCGAGCTTGTCGTGATCGAAGGCGCGGCGCGTGAACTCGCCCGGCTCCGCCAGGCGCAAGCCCTCGATCCCGCCGAGCGCGGCCAGCGCCGCCGCGATCACCGCCGGCCCGCCATGCAAATGCAGCTCCGCCACGTCCTCGCCGGTGAAGGAATGCGGCGCCGGAAACCACAGCACCAGCGCATCGTCGATCGGCACATCGTCGGCATCGAGCAGCTGCCGCAGCGTTGCGACCCGCGGCTTCGGCAGCGCACGCCGGCTCATCGCTTCGAGCGCTGCGCCCGCGCGCGGCCCCGAAACACGCGCCACTGCGACCCCAGACCGGCCGGCCGGCGTTGCCAACGCGTAGATGGTATCGGTGCTGGACATGATGCGCGGCACTCTCCTCCCGCGCATCTATATAGCACTGCTCCGGCCGCCGCCGCCCGAGCGGTCAGCGGAGCAGGCGACCTCGGGAAGCCGATCTCGCCGGGCGGTCCATCGCCTGCGCGAGGTCGGGCCAGCCGTAGCAGATCTGCTCGACCGCACAGCCCCACAGCTGCTCCTGGCGCTCGGCCACCACCATGCCGCCGACACGCTCGTAGAAATAGCGCGCAGGATTGTCGCGCAAGACCCACAGGAAGCAGCGCCCGCAGCCCTTGCGGGCCATCGCGGCGAAGGCGGCCGCCATCAGCCCTCGGCCGATGCCGCGCTCCTGGAGTTCGGGCTGGACATAGAGCGTGTAGATCTCGCCGATCTTCGCATCCTCTTCGCCCGCGAAACGGCCGGCGGAAGGCGCGTTCCGCCGCGGCGGCCCGAAACTGGCGAATCCGACCACGCGATGATCGGCCTCGGTCGCGGCGATCACCGATTGATGCTCGCTGCCGATGGCTGAGGACCATTGGCGCGTCTGCTGCTCGCAGGACATGCCGAGCAGCACGCGGTGCGGCAGGATCGCGGCATAACTCGACCGCCACGCATCGACGTAGATCCTGGCGATGTCCGCCGCATCCCGCGCGGCCGCCGGCCGGATGGTCGTCATGGGGCGAGCGTAGCACGGTCGCGCGACTTGGATAGCCCGACCACGAACCCCTTCCCCCGCCCGCCGACGGGCTGGGGGAAGGTTGGGATGGGGGGGTGCCGCCGCACGATCATCGACGAGAATGCTTGGCAATGCCCGGCGCTGCGGAAAATGCTCCTTGGTGCGTCGTGACCAGCGCTGGTGCGGCGGCACCCCCCATCCAGCTTCGCCTAAGCTCACTTCGTTCGCCAAGGCTCCGCATCCTTCCCCCACAAGGGGGGAAGAAAGCTGTCAGCGCTTCAAATCCTCCGGCACCTTGTCGGTGGGCTGCAGCATCAGGCGCTCGACGCGTTCGCCGCGGATCAGGTGGCGCTGCAGGATCTCCTCGGCGTCCTCGATCGTGCGATACGAGTACCAGACCTGCTCGGGATAGATCACCATGGTGGGGCCGAGCTCGCAGCGGTCGAGGCACAGCGACTGGTTGATGCGCACGGTGTCGAGGCCGAGCTCCTTGGCGCGCGCCTTCAGATAGTTGCGCAGCCGCTCCGAGCCCTTGCGCTTGCAGCAGCCGCGCGGATGGCCTTCCGGCCGCTCGTTCACGCAGCAGAACACGTGCGCCTCGTAATAGGGCGCGGGATCGCCAGGTCTCTTGCGATCGGACATGGTCGTGGGTGGCTCCTCTTTCTCTCGCTATTTCTTCTTCGCGCCGTCGCCGAACTGCTGCCAGAACATCTTCTGCATCTGCTCCAGGCTGGCGATGCCCGCCGGCATCCAGGTCTTGATCAGGGTTTCCGGATCCATGGAGCGCATCGCCGCCACCATGCGGTCCTGCATCTCCTTCATCACCGCCTCCTGCATCGGCTGCAAATCGGGCAGGCCGAAGAACGTGCGCGCCTCCTCCGGCGTGCAGTCGATGTCGATATGGACCTTCATGGGAGTTCCTCCAAGCCGCCGCGTGCCGCACTGTAGGCGGAGCCGAAGCAATTCAGCAAGGAAGCTCGGGAAGGCGACTCAATCTTTGCTCGCACCCATCGGCCTCAAAGGGTGGGCCTGCGATTCTCCGAACGACGGAAAGAGCACATTGCGCCTTTATATTCAAGCTGATATAATTCACCAAAAGATGGGATCCCATGAAGGAAGCAATTTTTCTAGGCGACGCGCTGAAAGCGATCCGCGCGTTTCCGGAAGATGCGCGAAGAATGGCAGGGCGGCAAATCAGACGTGTGCAGAGAGGGCAGGACCCGATTGACTGGAAGCCATTTCCGACGATTGGGCTCAATGTACGAGAGATTCGGATTCGGGAGAGTGGCGGTGCGTTTCGGGTGATCTATCAAGCCACAATCACCGATATCGTCGTCATCATTAGTGCTTTTGAAAAGAAGGCGCAGAAGACGCCGCAGCACGAAATACAGAAGGCGCGCGCAAGACTGGCAGCCTTCATGCGGAGAGGATCAAGGCAATGAAGATCGAACGCTACAAGGATGTATGGGATGCGATCGAGGACGATCCTGCCGAGCGGGAACGGCTCAAGATGCGCTCCACTCTGCTCGATGCGCTGCAGGCGAGGATCAACGCCTGGGGCGTGACGCAGGCGGAGGCCGCGAAGCGTCTGAGCATCACGCAGCCTCGCTTGAACGATCTCCTCAAGGATCGCTTCAACAAGTTCAGCCTGGGCGCGCTGTTCGACCTGGCGACGAGAGCGGGCCTCAAGGTCAGGCTGTCGATCGAGGAGAGGCGTACAAAGACCAGGACGAAGCGCGCCGCATAGCCCCATGCGCCGCGAGCGCTCTCAATGACTCCGCATGTCATCGGACCGCGACTCTGCACCCCTACCGCAGCTTCGCACTCCGCGCGAGGTTGCGTTCGTGGGTTTCGAGCATCTCGGCGAGGTCGGCGCGCAGCGGCTCGTCGGCGATGCCGGGGAGCGCCTCGCGCAGCTTGCGCACCACCCAGCCCTGGCCGCGGTCGAGGAAGTCGAGGCGCTGCGCCGGGTCCTCGATCGCCATCAGCTTGTCGTAGAACGCGCCGGTGGCGGTGCTCGGCACGCCGCCGAGGCGCGCGATGTGGCGGGTCAGCATGGCGCAGAAGCGCGCTTCGTCCCTGGCGATGTCGGTGAGCTCGGCGCGGGCACGCGCGTTCTGCGCCTGCCGGCTCATGATGCCGACGCCGCGCGCCCCGGCCCGCTCGCCCTCCAGCAACTGGCCGAGGAGATCGAGCAGAGGCGGCGCCGTGCCGGATTCGCCTTCGGAGTCACTCATGGTCGTGCTTCACGCTCGGCTTCAGCTTCGGCTCGTGGCGCTCGAGATATTCCTTGAGCGCGGCGGCATTGCTGTGCTCGGCGTCCCTGGCCGCGAACACCAAGGTCACGGTGCCGGCGCGGCTTTTCTCCACCAGCGGCGCGAGCGCCTCGGGATTGCGGTCGAGCTCCTGGAAATAGCGGCGCTTGAACTCGGGCCACTTCGCGGGCTCGTGCCCGAACCATTTGCGCAGCCCGTCGCTCGGCGCCGCATCCTTGATCCAGTCCGCGAGGCCGAGCTCGCTGCGGGTAACGCCGCGCGGCCAGATCCGGTCCACCAGGATGCGGTGGCCATCCGACCGCGCGGCCGTGTCGTAGGCGCGCTTCAGTTTGACGTGATGCATGAACGAACTCCCTACGACGTCCAGGTCTTGTTCGCGCTGGGGATTCCGTGCGCCTTGTCCAGCTCCTCGTGGAGCTTCTCCATCCTGCGGTGCCAGTCTTCGTGGTCCACTTCGATCCACGACAAAACCTCATCGATCAGGGCATCGCGCAGGGTCCGCTCCTGGCGTTTCGGTTTCGGCTTCGGCTTCGGATGGCTGGCGGGCATCGCACTACGCCGCTGGAGTCCCATGGGGCTTGCCGTGGGCGCCGATCGTCTCCAGCGTGTCGAGCGCGAGCGCCGAATGGGCGAAGGCGCCGCCGGCGCGCATCTCGGCGGCGACCCAGATCGCTTCCATGATCTCGGCCGGAGTCGCGCCGTCGCGGGTCGCGGCCTTGGTGTGGCCCTGGATGCAATAGGGGCACTGCGTCACATGCGCGACCGCGACCGCGATGAGCTGCTTGGTCTTGCGCGGCAGCGCGCCGTCCTTGAACACCGCGTCGCTGAACTGGCGGAAGGCGGCGTCGATCTCGGGCGCAAGCTGGGTGCGCTTCTCGGCCAGCGCGCGGCTCGGCTTCGGGTACAGGGCATCGTTCATGGCGCGTCCTTTCGAGGCGGCTATTGGATCGGGGTTAACCGCCAATATGGGTCAGCAGTGCCGCCAGCAGAACCAGGAATCCCGCCGCCAGTACCGCGTGACGTGCAATCGCCAGCTCGCGGTCTCCCGGTCGCGGCGCGACGCGTGCTGTCGTGCGGGTCTTGCCCGCATGCGTGTCGTGGGTGTGCGTGGTCATGACGTCCTCCTTTCCAGCAGCGCTGGATGTCACAAGCCTGGACTGATCCGTTCGCCTTCGGCCGCGCCGGCCGCCGGCCGCCGCCGGGTGAGATTGTGGTTGGCGAACTCCCAATTGATGAGGTGCTTGATGAGCGCGTCGGCGTAGTCGCCGCGCCGGTTCTGGTAATCGAGATAATAGGCGTGCTCCCACACATCGAGCGCGAGCAGCGGGATCTGGCCGTGGGCGATCGGCGTGTCGGCGTTCGCGGTCGCGGTGACCGCGAGCTTGCCGCCGTCCAGCACCAGCCAGGCCCAGCCGCTGCCGAACTGGCCGGCAGCCGCGGCGGCAAACTGCGTCGCAAAGGCTTCGTAGCCGCCGAGGTCGCTCTTGATGCGCGCGGCGATCTCGCCGCCGGGTTCGCCGCCGCCATCCGGCTGCAGCGAGCGCCAGTAGAAGGCATGGTTCCAGGCCTGGGCCGCGTTGTTGAAGAGCGCGCGATGGCGGTCCTGCCGGACGGTCTGCTGGATGATCAACTCGAGCGGCAGATCCGCCATCCGCACCTCCTTCGCCAAGGTGCGGGTCTTGTCGACATAGGCCTTGTGGTGCTTGCCGTGATGGAATTCGAGCGTACGGCGCGAGATGTGCGGCTCCAGGGCTTCGTAGGGATAAGGAAGGGACGGCAAGGCGATCTGCATAAGGGTCTCCTGGACTGTCAGGTCTAATGTGGGACCGATCCAATGATTTGACAAACGATTAAAAATGGCGGTTCATATCAGCGTTGCCGATATTAAAACCAAAGAGACGGAATGGACACGGAGCTGGCGCGCACTTTCCTGGCGGTGGTGTCCGGCGGGAACTTCATCACCGCCGCCGAGCGGCTGCACGTCACCCAGTCCACCGTCAGCGCCCGCATCCACACGCTGGAGGAGCAGCTCGGCTGCACCCTGTTCGTCCGCAACAAGGCGGGGGCCGCGCTCACGCCCGCCGGGCGGCAGTTCCAGAAGCACGCCGGAATCCTGGTCCGCACCGTCGAGCATGCGCGCCACGATGTCGGCGTGCCGCGCGGTTTCCGCGCCGCCCTCACCCTCGGCGGGCGGTTCGGGCTGTGGGAGCAATTGCTGCTGAAATGGCTGCCGTCGATGCGCGCGGCGGCGCCCGACATCTCGCTGCGCGCCGAGATCGGCATGGAGCCGGACCTGATGCAGGGGCTGGTCGAGGGACGGCTCGACATCGGCGTCATGTACACGCCGCAAAGCCGCCCCGGCCTCACGGTCGAGCTGCTGTTCGAGGAGACGCTGGCGCTGGTCTCGACCCGATCCGGCGGCGGCGATTCCGCGCGGCCCGGCGAGCCGGCGCACGGCTACGTCTATGTCGATTGGGGACCCGAATTCTACGCGCGGCACAGCTCGCACTTTCCGGATTTCATCGGGCCGGCGTTGACCGCCAACATCGGCTGGCTCGCCCTGCAGCACATCCTCGAAACCGGAGGCTCGGGCTATTTCCCGCTGCGCCTGGCGCGTCCCTATCTCGCGGACGGCAGGCTGGCGCGCGTCGAGGCTCCGGAATTCCGCCTGCCGGCCTACATGATCTACGCGTCCGAAGGGCGAGCCGATTTCCTCGACGACGCGCTGGCCGCGATCCGGCGCGTGGCCGCGGCGGAACATGCGGCGCGCGACGCGCCATCTTGACCGCGAGGCCGATGACGGAGCGGCCCCCCGCAGGCCGGAGCTTTGCCGCGCGGGAACCCATCGCGTATGGTCGGCCGGAAGGGCCGCCGCACGATCCGCCCGGAGAGCCGCGCGAGGAGGGGACGCGCTTGCAGCGATTGACCTGCTACCAGATCGAAGAGACGGCGCCGCGCATGGCCGCGGCGACGGCCGACCGGGCGTGGATGGATGCGACCGAGAAACGCTACGCCTACCGCTGCATCCCGCTCGCCATCGCCAACGCCATGGGCTGGGAGCTGCTGTCGCCCGCGCGGCTCACCGCGGAATGGAACGGCGGGCCGGAGTCGACGGACCTCGCCATCGCCGTCGAGGACGCGGCCTGGGGCAAGGACAGGCTCGCCAGCTCGCATTTCGGCCACGGCATCCTGACCTTCAAGACCGGATATCTGTTCCGCACCGATCCCGGCATCGGGGTGTGGGCGCGCGGCACGCCCAACCGGCCCAAGGACGGCATCGCGCCGCTGGATGGCATCACGGAAACCGACTGGCTGACCTTCACCTTCACGATGAACTGGCGGTTCACCAGGCCGGGCCGCATCGTGTTCGAGCGCGACGAGCCGTTCTGCTTCCTCTCGCTGATCGCCTATCGCGCGCTGGAGGAGGTGCGTCCGGAGATCGTGCCCCTCGCCAGCGACCAGGAGCTCTCGGCCCAGTTCCAGGCCTGGCGCGCGTCCCGGCAGGATTTCATCGATCGCCTGGTGAAGAACGAGGCCGAAGCCGCCCGCCAGGGCTGGCAGAAATTCTATGTCCGCGGCGGCGACAACCCGAGCGGCGCGGTGCCGAGCCCCGCCCATGTCTCCAAGGTCAAGCTCGCGGAGCCGGTGCGCTCGAAAGCCCCCGGCAAAACCACGAGCGCGCCCGATTTGGACGGACTCAATTCATCGAAGGGCGCCTCGGAGCCCTGACCGAATGCTCCCGGATCGGGGGGTTGGTATCTCCAGGCGCCTTGTGTAAAGTCGCCCGCGGACCGGCGGCCTGGCCGGATCCGCTTCGGCCACATCCAGGGATTCATCATGTCACGCACACAGCACGGGCCACTGCCCCCGCCGCCAAACTAGCCAGCAGCTGGTTCGGGGAGCGCCCGGTCCGTTCACGGCCGCTTCGGGACCTGGGCGCCCAGGCTCCAGAGCCGCCGCGTGCCGAAGGGGGCGGGCGGATTAGTCTTTCTCGACCCTTTGTCGCCGCAATCGATCGCCGCGAGGGCGGCCGCAAGCCGCTCGCGGACCAGCGCCTGGGTCTTGCGCCGGAGCGGGATCGGGTCCGGCACGTAGTGGTACACATAGGGATTGGTGTTGATCTCATAGACCACCAGCCGTCCGTCCACCATGGCGTGATCCGCCCGCCCGAACTCGATCCCCGCAAACTCGAAGATCCGCGCCAGCTCGGCCGCAAAGCGGTTGGAGACCGTCGCCTCGTGCTCCTCCGCCACGACGGCCTCGTTCAGCAGATCCCACTTGCCGACCTTCACATACCAGGTGTCGTCGACCGCGATGTGGTCGACGGACATGCGCTCCGCCACCCGGAACGTGCCCCATTTCTGCCAGAGGCCCTCGGCATAGCGCGCGGGCCAATGTTCGACCACCAGCGTGCCGCGCAGCGGGATGCCCCGCGCCCGCCGCGCCTCCAGCGCGGCCTCGAGCTCCTGCTGGCTGCCGACCAGCGCCGGCGGCTGGCTGGCGTGGTGCTCCTCGTCGCGCAGGAAGACCGGAAAGCGCGCGGGGCGCGGATGCTCGTCGGCGCGGTAGACATCGAACGGGTTGAGGCCGGCGCGATGCAGTCCGCGCAGCAGCTCGAAGCGCGACATCGCGCGCGCCGGATCGTTGAGGCATCTGAGGCCGCGCTTGGTCAGGCGCCGGTAGAGGGTGGCGGCGAGCTGCAGCTCCCACGCGGACAGGCGCTCGAGATCGGCAAACACATAGCTGGCGCGCGGCACGCGCCGCGCCCGCACCAGATCCTCGTACGCCATGGTCCGCAGGTCGGGCGCGGGAAAGCCGTACTTGCCGGCGCGGAAGCTCGCGAAGGTGTCGAGGTGATCCCTGACCGTGACCACCACGATCATGGCCGCGCCCGCGCTGGATTCAGCATCAGCCGGCCGTCGCTGCGGATGGCGATGCCCTGCTCCACGTCGGCAAACCGCGCGGCCGCGAACTGGCCGTGCCAGTGCTGCCAGTCGCGGCGCTGCTGGCCGCGCGTCGGCACGCCGGGCGTGCGCCGGCCGCGCAGGCGGTCCAGCAGGATGCGCGCCTCATAGGCGAGGCTTTTCCGCAGGTCGCGCACCGTCCATTGCCGGTCGAGCCAGGCCTGCCACGGCGTCCCCGCGACGAAGCGCCGGTAGCGGCGATGGGCGTCGCGGAACGCGAACAGCCGCCGATGGGTCCCGAACCGCTGCCACGGCTTGTGCGCGCCGTCATAGTGGCGGATGACGGGAACGGCCAGCTCCCCGGCGCGGGGCGAATGCATCAAGTCGGCGCGGAAATTCCAGATCGGCGACAGGTCGACGATCCGCCCATCGAGGACCGCATTGAGCGCATCCTCGTCGGGCAGCATGCAGAGGGCGGGATTGCGCTCGATGAACGCGAGGGCGCGCCCGCCGATCCGCTCCGCGTTCCAGCGCGCGACGTCCATCAGCATGACGCCGTCGTTGAAATAGCGGAACGGTTCCGTCATGCCGAGCGCGCGGAAATGCGCCTCCCGCCGCCGCGCCGCCGCGGGGGCCAGCCGCTGCGCACTGCGCGCCGCGGGCGCCGCCGCCAGCGCGCATCCGTTGAGGTCGAGATCGAACAGCGGCGCCACGTCGCCGCCGATTTCGGTATCGGCATCGAGATAGAGCAGCCGATCGTAGCGCTGCGCAAGCAGCTCCGGCAGCAGCAGGCGGATCAGGCTGGCGGGCGTGATCCGTCCCGCGGTCGCGCCGGTCGCGCGCAGGCGCGGAAAGGAAAGCCCGCCGATCGCCTGGATGCCGTGGCGCGCCATCCAGGCGCGATGGTCGTCGCCGAGTTCGCCTTGCTCCGCGACGACATGGACGTCATAGGCGCCGCCGGCGCGCCGGGCCGCTTCGGTCGCGACATAGAGCGCCGGCACCGCCATGTTCCGGTCGGCGCAAAGGCAAACGGCATTCCTGCTCAAGCACATCTCCGCGCACAGCGCCCCGATCCTTGTATCGCGGAATGCGGGTGTCAACGTGCCAGCGGGGCCGCCGGCATGATCCACTCCGGGCGAGTCCCGAGCCGCTCGACCGCGAGGTCGATGAAGCCGCGGATCTTCGCCGGCACATGGGCGCGGTGGGGGTAGATGGCGTTGATCGCGAAGGCCACCGGCCGATACGCCTCGAGCAGGCGGACGAGGCGGCCGGCCGCCAGATCCTCCGCCACCAGGAAGCCCGGCGCGAGGAAGATGCCGATGCCGGCGAGCGCGGCGATGCGCATGGCCTCCGCGCTGTTGGTGCGCAGGCTGCCCTTGACCCGCGCGCTTACCGCCTCGCCGCCGGGGCCAGCGAAGCGCCATTCGTCGCCATAGGGATAGAAGGCGTAGCGCAGGCAATTGTGCCGCGCGAGGTCGGCGGGCGCGCGCGGCGCCCCGTGGGTCTCGAGATAGCCGGGCGAACAGCACGGCACGTGCCGCCAGGCGGCGAGCTGGCGGATCACCAGGCTGGAATCCGCCGGCACCGTCGCGCGGATCGCGAGGTCGAACCCTTCCTCGACCAGGTCGACCATGCGCTCGCCCATGGTCAGCTCGACCGAAAGCTCGGGATAGCGCGTCATGTATTCGGTAAGGACCGGCGCCACGAACCGCACGATATGGCTCCCG
>DASSBF010000097.1:0-16025 GCA_035699005.1 Dongiaceae bacterium | reverse complement strand
CATCGAGGCGGCGCAATGACCGAGAGGCGCCGCACCGCCGCCAGTCTTGCCGGCGCCAGGCGCCTGATCGTCAAGATCGGCTCGGCGCTGCTGGTGGACGAGGAGAGCGGCGGCATCCGGCGCAAATGGCTGGACGCGCTGGCCGACGACGTCGCTGCGCTGCGCGAGCGCGGCATCGAAATAATCCTGGTCTCGTCCGGCGCCATCGCGGTCGGGCGGCGGCATCTCGGCCTCGAGACCGGCACGCTGCGGCTGGAGGAAAAGCAGGCTGCCGCGGCGACCGGCCAGATTCGCCTGGCCCACGCCTATCAGGAAACGCTGGCGCGCCATCACATCACGGTGGCGCAGATCCTGCTGACGCTCGGCGATACGGAGGAGCGGCGGCGTCATCTCAACGCGCGTTCGACGCTCAGCACGCTGCTGAAGATGGGCGCGGTTCCCGTCATCAACGAGAACGACACGGTGGCGACGGCGGAGATCCGCTTCGGCGACAACGACCGGCTGGCGGCGCGGGTGGCGGCGATGATCAGCGCCGATACGCTGGTGCTGCTCAGCGACATCGACGGCCTCTACACCGCCGATCCTCGCAAGGACAAGAGCGCGACGCACATCCCGGAGATCACCGCGATGAGTGCCGAGATCGAATCCATGGCCGGCGAAGCGCCGACAGGCTACTCCTCCGGCGGCATGGTGACCAAGCTCGCCGCCGCGCGCATCGCGATGAGCGCGGGGTGCCGCATGGCGATTGCCGATGGCCGGCGCATGAACCCGTTGCAGGCCATCCTGGATGGTGGGCAATGCTCCTGGTTCCTGCCCGCTTCCGAGCCGAAGACCGCGCGCAAGCGCTGGATCGCCGGATCGCTCAAGCCATCGGGCACCCTGACCGTCGATGCCGGGGCGCTGGCGGCTCTCAAGTCAGGCCGCTCGTTGCTGCCCGCAGGCATCGTCAAGGTCGAGGGCAGGTTCGAGCGCGGCGATGCCGTGATCGTGGCGGATGCCCAGGGCGACGAGGTGGCGCGCGGCCTCGTCGCCTATTCGGCCCGCGATGCCAGGCAGATCATGGGCCACAAGAGCCGCGAAATCGCCGGCTTGCTCGGCTATCGCGGGCGTGATGAGATGATCCACCGCGACGATCTGGTGCTGACATGAACGTGGTGAAGGCCCCTGCGACCGACCTCAAGAACGCGATGCGCGCCCTCGGCCGCAGCGCGCGCGAGGCATCGGCTGCACTCGCACTGGCCGACCGCGCGACCAAGGACACGGCGCTGAAGGCGATGGCGGCGGAGCTGCGCGCACATAGCGCCGAGATCCTCGCCGCCAACGCCAAGGACATGGCCGACGCGAAGGCCAAGGCCCTGAGCGCCGCATTGCTCGACCGCCTGATGCTGGATGCGAAACGCGTCGAGGCGATGGCCAAGGGACTCGGAGAAATCGCGGAGTTGCCCGATCCGGTCGGCCGCATGCTGGCGGAGTGGGAGCGTCCGAACGGCCTCAAGATCGCGCGGGTGTCGGTGCCGCTCGGCGTCATCGGGATCATCTATGAGAGCCGGCCCAACGTGACCGCCGATGCCGGCGGCCTCTGCCTCAAGTCCGGCAACGCCGCGATCCTGCGCGGCGGCTCGGAAAGCGCGCGCTCGTCGGCCGCAATTGTCGCGTGCCTGCAAGCGGGCTTGCGCAGCGCCGGCTTGCCGGGGGAAGCGATCCAGGTGGTACCGACCACCGATCGCGCCGCCGTCGGCGTACTGCTCTCCATGCACGATTTGATCGACGTGATCGTGCCGCGCGGCGGCAAGGGCCTCATCGAACGCGTCGCGGCGGAGAGCCGCATCCCGGTCATCATGCATCTCGAAGGCAACTGCCACACTTACATCGACGGCGACGCCGACCCAGAGAAGGCGCGCGCCATCCTCATCAACGCCAAGATGCGGCGCACCGGAGTCTGCGGCGCGACCGAGACGTTGCTGGTCGATGCCCGCGCCAAGGCGCTGATCCCGGTGCTGATCGACGACCTCGTCAAGGCCGGCTGCGAGGTGCGCGGGGACGTGCTGTTCCAGGCTGCAGACAACCGCGTGAAGCCTGCGACCGACGCCGACTGGGACACCGAGTATCTCGACGCCATCATCGCCGCGCGCGTGGTCGACGGCGTCGGCGAGGCGATCCGGCACATCGGTCGCCACGGCTCCAAGCACACCGAGGCGATCGTGACCGAGAATGCCGCCGCCGCCGAGCGCTTCCTGCGCGAGATCGACGCCGGAATTCTCATTTGGAACGCGTCCACGCAGTTCGCCGACGGGGCCGAGTTCGGCATGGGGGCGGAGATCGGCATCTCCACCGGCAAGCTGCACGCCCGCGGCCCCGTGGGCTGCGAGCAACTCACCAGCTACAAATACCTCGTCCGCGGCACCGGCCAGGTGCGGCCATGATCGACGGCGTGACGCACCGATCGTGCAGCCCACTCCCCCGTCATCCCGGCCTTGAGCCGGGATCCATGCCGCCGCCGCTCGTGCGGCTGATGCATGGATCCCGGATCACGCCGCGGAGCCTGTCCTTGGGCCGCGCAGAGCGCGGACCCGAGGGCGGCTGTCCGGGATAACGGCAGGAGTGGGGGCGTCGTTTGCGCGAAAAGCCAACCGCGAATGTTTCACGTGAAACACGCAAAAGCATGACGTCCTGACACGGAAAATACGCAAGGCCGCATGGGGGGACATAGGCGCATCGGGTTGCTGGGCGGGTCGTTCAATCCCGCGCACGAGGGCCATCGTGACATCAGCCTGGCCGCGATCGCCTATCTCGACCTCGACGAGGTATGGTGGCTGGTCTCGCCGCAAAATCCGTTGAAGGCGGCCGACGGCATGGCGTCCTTCGCCGAGCGCATGGCGGGCGCGCGGGCGATGGCCCACCACCCGCGCATCCGTGTCACCGACATCGAGCAAAGGCTCGGAACCCGATACACCGCGGACACCCTGCGCAAGCTGGTTACACGGTTCCCGTCGTGCCGGTTCGTCTGGCTGATGGGTGCCGATAATTTGGCGCAAATTGCGTCCTGGCGGGACTGGACCAGAATCTTTCACCTGACGCCAATTGCGGTTTTCGACCGGCCTACCTATACTACCAAGGCACTGAATTCCCTGGCGGCCCGGCGTTTCCGGCGGTCGCGGCGGCGCGAAGCGGCGCTCACGACCCTGGCGGCAACCCCGGCACCGGCCTGGGTGTTTGTGCATCATCGGCTGAACCCGATCTCGGCGACCCAGATTCGCGCCGAGCGCGCCCGCGGGCAGGCGGGCCGGACCGCATCGGGTGGTTAGGCCAAACAGGCCGGCGGATTTGCCGATGCCGCCGGGTAAGGAGGTAGCTCCCATTCCTCGCACGCGTAAGGCGGCCGCCAAGCCGGCTGCGGACCAAAGCCAGGATCTTCTGAAGATCGTGGAGACTTCCCTGGACGGCGACAAAGCCGAAGACATCGTCGCCATCGACCTTCGAGGCAAATCCACCATCGCGGACTACATGGTGATCGCCACCGGGCGCAATTCCCGGCAGCTGGCGGCCATGGCGTCGCACCTGGACGACAAACTCACCAAGGCCGGCGTCCGCCGCGTCTCGGTAGAGGGCGCGAACCAGGGCGACTGGGTCCTGCTCGATGGCGGAGACGTGGTCGTGCATCTGTTCCGCCCCGAAGTGCGCACATTCTACGCACTCGAGAAGATGTGGGGCGCCGAGATGCCAAGCCCGGAGCGGCTCACCGCCGTGGGCTGATCTGATCTCCTGCGGCCCTTAAACCAAGGCCGCAACATGGCAGATATGCACGCGCAGCGGGTTCACGCGCCGCGGACGGGTGGGCATGATGCGCCGCGCAGCCCGCCGTGGGACCTCCGTGGGACATCCTTGCAGCCGGCTGCAGCCCCGCAACGCCAGCCGTCCTCTTCTGACCCATGTGGATTTCCGCCGGCGCGATCGTCGCCTTCACCGCCGCCGTGTTCTTCTCGACCAAGGCGATCTTCGTCAAGCTGACCTACATCTACGGCGCCGACGCGATTTCCGCGCTCGCGCTGCGCATGATCATGGCGCTGCCCATGCTGCTGGCCGTGGCGTATTATTCGACCCGCGGCGGCGCGCGGCCCTTGACCCGCGCGGACTGGAAGAACGTGCTGCTGCTGGGATTCGTCGGCTACTACCTCTCCAGCCTGCTCGACTTCCTCGGGCTCGAATACATCACCGCCTCGCTGGAGCGGCTCATCCTGTTCCTTTATCCCACGATCGTCGCGCTGATCTCCTGGGCGTTCCTGAAGCGGCCGATCGGCGCCAAGGGCATCGGCGCGCTGGTCCTTTCCTACATCGGCATCGCGATCTCGTTCGTGAGCGACCTGCAGCACACCGGCGACATCAGCGCGGTGCTGATCGGCGGCGGCTTGGTGTTCGCCTGCACCATCACCTATGCGATCTACATCGTCGGCAGCGGGGAGATGGTGGGGCGGATCGGCGCGCTGCGCTTCGCGGCCTACGCGACGACAGTTGCGGCTTTGTGCTGCCTCATCCAGTTCGCGCTGACCCGGCCGCTGTCCGCCGCGTTCGCGTTCCCGCCGCAGGTCTATGGCTACACCTTCGCGATGGCGGTGATCGCGACCGTCCTGCCGGTCATCCTGACCGCCAAGGCGATCCAGATGATCGGCGCCCCCAAGGTCGCGATCATCGGCGCGGTCGGGCCGGTCGCGACCATCGTCCTCGCCTGGCAGTTCCTGGGCGAGCCGATCGGGTGGCAGCAGATCGTGGGTGCCGCCCTGGTGATGAGCGGCGTGCTCCTCATCAGCGTGAAGCCGCGGCCGAAGCCGGCCGCGGTTGCCGCCGATTGATCGCTACTCGGCAGCCGCGCGCGGTGCCGCCACGCCGCCGGCCTTCACTTCGCCGCCCAGCCACTTGTAGACGAAGCCGGCGATGGTGGCGCCGGCCAGCGGCGCGACCCAGAACAGCCAGAGCTGACCCAGCGCCCAGCCGCCGACGAACAGCGCCTGCCCGGTGCTGCGCGCCGGGTTGACCGAGGTGTTGGTGACCGGGATGCTGACGAGGTGGATGATGGTCAGCGTGAGGCCGATGGCGAGCGGCGCGAACCCGGCGGGCGCTCTGCTGTCCGTCGCGCCCAGGATGACCAGCACGAAGAAGAAGGTCATCACGATTTCGCACACCAGCGCGGAGTGCAGCGGGTACCCGCCCGGCGAATGGTCCCCATAGCCGTTTGCGGCGAAGCCGTTGGCCAGGGAGAAGTCGGCCTTGCCCGACGCGATGACGTAGAGCACGGCGGCGGCTGCGATCGCGCCCGCCACCTGGGCCACCCAGTACTGCACGACCTCGCCGGCCGGGAACCGCCCGCCGGCCCACAGGCCCAGGGTCACCGCCGGGTTGAAATGCCCGCCGGAAATGTGCCCGACCGCATAGGCCATGGTCACGACCGTGAGGCCGAACGCAAGCGCGACGCCGGCGAAGCCGATGCCAAGATCGGGAAATGCCGCCGCCAGCACGGCGCTGCCGCAGCCGCCGAACACCAGCCAGAACGTGCCGAAGAATTCCGCGCCGAGCCTGTGTGTCATCGACATGATATGTCCCCTGTCAAGCAGCGAGGTCGCGGCCGGCGACACGGAAGGGGAGCAAGTCGGACCAGCACCCTGCAGGTCCCCCTTCTCGCCTGCGGTACGCGATCTCCAACGCGCGCCAGTCTAGCCGATCCGCGTTGCAATTCAAACGCGCATCGGACCGCCGGACGACGGGTCAATGCTTGCGGAACGCGCCGCCGTAGTGCTGGCCCGGTGCGCCCGCGGGAAACGCGCCCTCACTCAGGAAGCGTTCGTGGCAGCGTTGCAGCGCCTTGCGATCGAGGAGGACGCCCAGGCCGGGGCCATCCGGCACTTTCAGCACGCCTTTGCTGGGCGAGAACGGCCCGCCTTCGATCACATCGTCGGCGTACCAGCGCAGGATGGTCTGGCACGGCTCGCGCACGTGCTCCATGGCGGCGGAAACCTGGAGATAGGCCGCGCTGGCGATTCCGGTCTCGCCCGCATGGAACCGGAACGCAATGTCGAAAGCCTCGCAGGCGCGGATGAAGTCCACGGTGCGCCGGATCCCGCCCAGCTCGTTGAGGTTCGTGACGATGGCATCGGGCGCGCGCAGACGTGCGGCCTTCGGCAGATCGATCAGGTGGGTGCAGAATGAGGCGCGCGTCGCGCCGCGGAGCGCCGCCATCTCTTCGTAGGTCTCGACCGGGTCCTCGTAGTAGTGGATCACGAACGGATCGAGCCGCCGGAAGGCCTCGCGCGCGGTCGGAACGGTCCAGGCGCCGTTGGCGTCCAGCCGCAGCATCCGATCGCCGATGGTGGCGCGCACTTCGCGCACCATCGCGACCTCTTCGTCGAGCGAGACGGTCGCCAGCTTGCCCTCGAACGCATCGGCCTCGTGCCGTTCGATCATCGTCGCGCAGTAGCGCGCGATGTCGGCCGGCGTCGCCTCGCCCGGATGATAGGCGCCGGGCAGACGGTAGCTGAAATATTCGGTAAGCGCGATCTCGCGACGCACCGCGCCGCCCAGCAGCAGCGCCAACGGGACCCCTTCGCTCCGCCCCCGCGCGTCCCACATCGCCATCTCGATGCCGCCGAACACGCGCCGCTGCGCCAGGATGTTGCCCCAGGGCGTGTAGCGCATGGCCGGTACGATGCGCTGCTCGGCCGCGTGGATGTCGCGCACGTCGAGGCCGATCAGCTTGTCGCGCTGCCGCAGCACTTCGGCGGAGCGGTCGCCGTCCGCCACCTCGCCCAGCCCGGTCACGCCGTGGTCCGTCACCACCTCCACGACGGTCTTGGTGACCGATGCCATCGAGCCGTAGCTGAAGCGATAGGGGGCGACGAACGGGATGTTGACCGGGGTCGCGCGAAGATCGGTGATTTTCATGGGGCCGTCGATCAGGGTCAAGTCAAGGGGCGGTTCCGACGACGATGCCGATGCTGTCGCCGGGCGCCGCGAGCTTCTTGAGACAGCGGCTGATGACCAGACCATCGGTCGCGGCATGGACCGGCGTCCGCGCCCGCATCGGGTCGTCGGCCAGGGGGTCTACAACCTCCGCGATGAGATCGCCCTTCCCGACATGGTCGCCCAGCGCGACCTTGTAGGCGATGAGGCCGGCCACCGGCGCGTGCAGATAGTCGGCGCGGTCAAGCGGGGATGCCGCACACGGCTCGGCCATCGGTCCCGGGTTGCCCGCCACGATGCCGCGCCTTTGCAGGAAGCGATAAAGGCCGCCGGCATCGCGCTCCGCGAGCTCGTCGAACACATCCGACTGGCCGCGGAATTCGACCGTCGCCGCGAAGCAGGCCGGCGGCACCGGAAAGCGGTCGCCGAGCAGTTTGGCGAGCCTGGTGAAGGGCAGCGAATTGGTTTCGTCGAAGCACTGGAGCCCGCTGTCATCGCACAGCACGCAGGCCGCGGCGCCGGTCTCCGCGGCAAGGTCCGCGCCCGCCGGCCAATGCTGCGGCATCATGAAGACATGCGGCAGCGCCTCGTCGTCGCAATGCAGGTCGAGCACGATGTCGGCATCGTGCGACAGCAGCAGCAGCGCGCGCCGCAGGGCGGAGAGCTCGTCGCGCTGCTCCAGCAGCTCGATCTTCGCGCGCAGCGCGGCGCGGATCACCGCGACATTCTCTGTGGCGTCCTTCCCGAGCTTGCCCTCGATCGCCGCCGGAAGATCCGCGAACAGGTCCGGCCAGTGACGATTGAAATCCCCGCCTGTGCGGACATAACGGGCGCCGGCATG
Source organism: Dongiaceae bacterium (assembly GCA_035699005.1). Classification (GTDB taxonomy): domain Bacteria; phylum Pseudomonadota; class Alphaproteobacteria; order Dongiales; family Dongiaceae; genus Dongia_A. The sequence goes on along the minus strand of DASSBF010000097.1, from coordinate 8,236 downwards.
GACCGTCAGCACGTTCTGGGAGAGGCCGATCGGATTGGCGGCCGGCACCAGCACGATCCCGCCCTTGATCTCGCCGCGCGCCGCCGCGTCGTTCAGCCGCTGAAGCAGATGATGCGCAGCCAGCATCCCGGAGAGCTCGTCCGCATGGAGGGCAGCCTGAATGTAGACTTTTGGGCGGGCGCCGATCGCACCATAGCGATGCACCTTCAGAATTCGCTGCGTGCCCGGGCTCATCGCCGGAAGCGCGATGGTCTCTATCTTGTGGGTCATGGGGAAAATCGCCGTCAGGGTTGACAGAACGTAAAGGCGGCGCACCATCCTGCGCAAGCGCCACGGTTGACGGGCGTCCGCGCGGCCGCTACCTTTCCCTCATGGCCACGCACCTCCAGCAGCGCATTGACGCGCGAATTATCGGCCGGGCGCCCATCGGGCTCCCGGAAGCGATGATTTGCGTTTCAACCGCCAAACTGGAGTTTGCGTATCATGCCCAACCCTGACCTTCGCGTCCCCGACGCCAGTCGATCCAGCCTCCACCAACGCCTGTTGCTCCCGCCGCTGCCCGCGGTCGAAACTCATTGTTTCGCGATCCGCGCCGCCGCCGCGCCCGGCATCCTGCCGCGTCTGCTGGAGCTGTTCGCCAAGCGCAACCTGGTGCCAACCAAATGGCACAGCGCGGTCATCGGCCCGACCGGCGAGGACCTTCAGGTCGACATCCAGATGGAAGGCATCGAGGCCGAGCTCGCCGGCTATATCGCCCGCTGCCTGCGCCAGATCTACGGCGTCGACAGCGTGCTGACCTCGACCAAAACGGCGGGGTAGCGAGGGCGCGGAGAGACCTACCTTCGTTCGTCTCCTTGTCGCGGCGGTTCTCCGCCCTTGCGCTTCAGGATGCGCTTGAACTGGGCAAGGTCGGCCCGCGCCTTGCGTTCGCCGAAGAAATCGGCGGTGTTCATGACCGCAAGCTTCTCGGCGACCGCGGTTGCAACGAACTGATTGAGGCTGATCCCTTCCTCCTGGGCCATCTTCTCCGCCGCTGCTTTGACCGAGCGGGGCAGGCGCAGGGGATAGGTGGACGTCGTCTTCATTTCCTCAGTCTCCTCAAGGTCTCCCCTGGATTCAGCAGATCGATTCCGAAGCGCGCCGGAGCCTTTCCGAAGTCGCGGGCGTTGAATGTCACGATCGCATCGGCGCGGCCGTTCACCGCAGCTTCCAGCACCATCTCGTCCGCGGGATCGCGCAGCTGCGGGCGCCAAAGGAAGTGGCTTTCCACCGGCTCTGCCAACGCCACCACGCCGTCCAGAAAAATCCGGCACTCCTGCTCACTGAGGCCAGCGGCCAATCGGTGCTGAGGCAGCGAGCAGATCGCCTCATACTCGATGGCGAGCGGCACGCTCATGACCAGGATCACCCGGCCTTCAATGGCTGCCAGCATCAACCCAGCCGACGCCCCGCTCGGGCTCCGCATGCCGGCCACCACAACGTCGGTGTCCAGGACCAGACGCATATCATATATGATGTCACATCGCCCGCAATGTTACAAGCCGATCGGCGCCGGAGGATTGCGGCACTATTTCCCCTGGAAATACGCCGGGAAATCCCTACATTCCCCGCGACTTTCGGGACCATTCAGGCCATATGCCCACGAACCTAGAAAAAGAGGTCGCCCGGCGGCGGACCTTTGCGATCATCGCGCACCCGGACGCCGGCAAGACCACCTTGACCGAGAAGCTGCTGCTGTTCGGGGGCGCGATCCAGATGGCGGGCGCCGTGAAGGCGCGCGGCGAGCAAAGACGCGCCCGCTCCGACTGGATGAAGGTGGAGCGCGAGCGCGGCATCTCCGTCACCGCCTCGGTCATGACGTTCGACTACGCGGGATGCACCTTCAACCTGCTGGACACGCCGGGGCACGAGGATTTCAGCGAGGACACCTATCGCACCCTCACTGCCGTGGACAGCGCGGTGATGGTGATCGATGCCGCCAAGGGCATCGAGAGCCAGACCCGCAAGCTGTTCGAGGCGTGCCGCCTGCGCGACGTGCCGATCATCACCTTCATCAACAAGCTCGACCGTGAAAGCCGCGAGCCGGTCGATCTCCTCTCCGAGATCCAGGAGACCCTGGCGCTCGACGTCACGCCGGCCTCCTGGCCCATCGGCATGGGCAAGACCTTCAAGGGCTGCTTCGACCTCCTGAACGACCGCCTGGTGTTGATGCAGCGCGGCGGCACGCAGGCGGAAGGCATCGAGATCAAAGGCCTCGACGCGGTGGCGCTGAAGCAGCATCTGCCGGCCGACATGGTCGACCATCTGCGCCACGATGCCGAACTCGCTCGCGAGCTGCTGCCGCAATTCGACGTGCAGAGCTACCGCGAAGGGCATTTGAGCCCGGTCTATTTCGGCTCCGCCATCAACAATTTCGGCGTGGCGGAGCTGCTGAACGGCCTCGCGAAATACGCGCCTTCGCCGCGCCCGCAGCCGACCCTGACGCGCCTGGTCGAGCCGACCGAGGACAAGGTCACGGGCTTCGTCTTCAAGATCCAGGCCAACATGGATCCGAAGCACCGCGACCGCATCGCGTTCGTGCGCCTCTGCTCCGGCGACTTCAAGCGCGGCATGAAGCTGCTGCATGTGCGCTCGGGTAAGCAGATCAATCTCCACAACCCGGTGCAGTTCCTGGCGCAGGACCGCGAGCTGGCGGAGGACGCCTGGCCCGGCGACATCATCGGCGTGCCGAACCACGGCAACCTGCGCATCGGCGATACGCTGACAGAGGGCGAGACGCTGCAGTTCACCGGCATCCCCTCCTTCGCGCCGGAGCATCTGCAGACCGTGCGGCCCGAGGATCCGCTGCGCGCCAAGCACCTCGGCAAGGCGCTGGAGCAGCTGGCGGAGGAAGGCGTCGCCCGGGTATTCCGGCCGCTGATCGGCACCGACTGGATCGTCGGCGTCGTCGGCGCGCTGCAGTTCGAGATCCTGGCCGACCGCATCCGCACCGAGTACGGGGTGCCGGTGCGGTTCGAGCCCTCGAGTCTGTTCACCGCGCGCTGGGTCGAGGCCGACCAGCCGGCCGACTTGAAAAGCTTCCTCGACGAGACCCGCGCCTCGATCGCCGAGGACCACAACGGCGATCCCGTATTCCTGGCGCGTAACGCCTGGCACCTCGATCGCGCGCAGCAGGACTTCCCGAAGCTGAAGTTCCTGAAGATCAAGGAGCAGCCGCATTAGGCGTCCTCTCTCGACCCTCCTCCGTCACCCCGGCCAAGCGCAGCGCGAGCCGGGGTCCATTCCGACGCCGCACGAGCCGTTCCGGCATTGAGAGGTTGCGCAGCACGCCTGTTCGGGCCGTGCGTTTCTCCGATGGACCCCGGCTCAAGGCCGGGGTGACGGCATAGTGGAATGGCATCAGCTGTGCTCATCCTCCACGCACTCCGCGCCCCGCTTAACCTTTCCTCAACCATGATCGGCCTAGCTTGCGATAATCCCGGAATCATGATCGGATTCCGCGCTGGATCGGATGAGTGTCTGCATGGCATTGGCCACGACCAAGAAGGCAAAACTCCGCGTTCGCAGGCCGGAAGACCTGGAGCGCGTGGGCGTGCTGGCGATCGAGAGCATGCTGCCCATGATGGGCATCCTCAGCGGCATCCTGCGTTCCTTCCGCTTCAGCTCGGTGACCGTGCTCGGCAATTCCGACGAGGCCTGGTCGCGCCTGAATGCCGAGCCCAGGCCGAGGGCGGACATCATTTTGCTGGACTGGAACGCCCATCCGCTGAACGGCGAAGCGTTTGTGCGACAACTGCGCCGCCTGGATTTGCCGCAGCTTGCCGAGACGCCGGTCGTCGCCATCATCGCCAATGCCGATCGCGAGGTGGTGTTCGCGGCGCGCGACGCCGGGGCGAATGTCGTGCTGTTGCGCCCGTTCTCCGCGGCGCAATTGCTGGACAAGGTGATGTGGACGCTGGGCCAGGATACGCCGTTCATCCGGTCGGAAGGCTATGTCGGGCCCGACCGGCGCCGCTTCCGCGCCGCGGAATATCTGGGCGAGAAACGCCGGATCGGCGAAACGGCCGGGCAGATCCCGAACGAGGTCGCCTGACCGTCCGGCCGCCAAACCCTACAGCAGATCCATCAGCGTCGGGATCAGCGGCTCGTCGGCCGGCGGCATCGGGTAGTCGCGCAGCTTCGCGGGCCTGACCCAGGCCAGTTCCTGACCCTCCTTGGCCGTGGCGGTGCCCTCCCAGCGGCGGCACACGAACAGCGGCATCAGCAGGAAGAACTTGTCGTATTCGTGCGAGGCGAAGGTGAGCGGCGCGAGGCAGGCCTGCTTCACGTTGATGCCGAGCTCCTCGCGCAGCTCGCGGATCAGCGCCTCCTCGGGGCTTTCGCCATCCTGGATCTTGCCGCCCGGGAACTCCCACAGGCCCGCCATCGGCTTGCCCTCCGGGCGCCTGGCCAGCAGCACGCGGCCGTCGGTGTCGACGAGCGCGACCGCGACCACGGTCAGCACCGACTTGATGCCGGCGCTCGGCACCTGCCAGCGCGCCTTCTTCAGGCGCCGCACGATGAGCTGCAGCGGATGGCCGCGCGCCGGCGCATCCTCCTCGCGCACGTCGCAGGCGATGAAGCCGGCCTTGGACAGGACGCGGTGGGAGGCGCGGTTGACCGGCACCGCGCCCGCCTCCAGCTCCGCCAGGTTCAGTTCGTTGAAGGCATAGTCGACCACGCTGCGCACCGCTTCGCTGGCATAGCCCTGCCCCCAGTATTTCTTGCCGATCCAGTAGCCGATCTCGCCATGATGCGAGCCGGATTCGCGGTGCAGCCCGACGCAGCCTATCAGCACGCCATCGTCCTTGCGCAGGATGGCGAACACGCGCGAGCCGTTGGCCGGCGCCTCCGCCTGGGCGGCGATGAACTCGTCCGCCATCTGCACGGTGTAGGGATGGGGAATGTGCGAGGTGTAGCGCGCCACGTCCCAGTCGTTCACCAGCGGCGCGATCACGGGCGCGTCCGCCGGCTCCAGCCGCCGCAGGCGCAGCCGTTCGGTGACCAGCTCAGGATCGATAGTCGGCATTGATCTCGATATAGCGGTGGGTGAGGTCGCAGGTCCAGACCCGCGCGCTGCCCTTGCCTACGCCCACATCGACGGCGATGCGGATGTCCCGCCCCTTGATATGGGCGGCGACCGGCGCCTCGTCATAGTCCGGCCGGCGCTGGCCCTTCTCGGTGATGGCGACGCCGCCGATCCTGATGCCGAGCTTGTCGCGGTCCGCCTTCTCGCCGGACTTGCCGACCGCCATCACGATGCGGCCCCAGTTGGCATCCTCGCCGGCGATCGCGGTCTTCACCAGCGGCGAGTTGGCGATGGCAAGGCCGATGCGCCGCGCGGCGCGGGCGGTGGCGGCGCCGGTCACGTCGACGGTGACCAGCTTGGCCGCGCCCTCGCCATCCTTCACCACCTGGATCGCGAGATCGGCCAGCAAATCCTCGAGCGCGGCGCGGAACTTCCTCAGCACCGGATCGCCGGCGGATCTCGGCTTGGGATGCTTCGGCGCCTGGCCGGTCGCGGCCAGCAGCAAGGTGTCGCTGGTCGAGGTATCGCCATCGACGGTGATGGAATTGAAGGATCGGTCCGCGCCGCGCGCCAGCAGCTCCTGGAGGATGGCCGCCGGGATCTTCGCATCGGTCGCGACGAAAGCCAGCATGGTCGCCATGTCGGGCGCGATCATGCCGGAGCCCTTGCAGAAGCCGTTGATCGTCACCGTCACGTCGCCGATCTTCGCCTGGCGCGTGGCGAGCTTCGGAAAAGTATCCGTTGTCATGATCGCGGCCGCGCCCGCCGCCCAGCCGTCGGCCTTCAGGTCCCTGACCAGCGCCGGCAGGTTGGCGGTGATGCGCTCGTCCGGCAGCGGCTCGCCGATCACGCCGGTCGATGCCAGGAACACCTCGCCGGGCTTGCACTTGAGCGCGGCGACCAGCGCCTTGGCGCAGCGTTCGACCGAGGCGATGCCGGCCTTGCCGGTGAAGGCGTTGGCGTTGCCGGAATTGACCAGGATGGCGCGCGCCTTGCCGGATTTAAGGTTCTTGCGGCAGAGGTCGACCGGCGCCGACCGGGTCAGCGACTTCGTCAGCACGCCCGCGATGGCGGTGCCGGGTGCGAACTCCATCAGCATGACATCGGTGCGGTTCCGGTAGCGCACGTTGCATTCGCGGGCCGCGATGCGCACGCCTGCCAGCGCGGGCAGGCGTGGGCTCACCGCCGGCGCCAGTGGCGATACCGGATGCGTCATTGCCGCTGAAATCCCCGCCCAATTCCCACTCCAGCCCTCCCCCGTGTCCGCAGGGCAATCGCATGTGACGGGCAGACTTCAACAAGATTCCCCTTCCCCCCTTGTGGGGGAAGGATGCGGAGCCTTGGTGAGCGCAGCGAACCTAGGCGGAGCTGGATGGGGGGTCGCGCGGCGCCCGCGGACGAATGTCCGCATTCGCGGACAGCCGCGCGCGCTCGCAAGAGCGCCAATCCTCGAAGCCGCAGCGCTGCACCACCCCCCATCCCAACCTTCCCCCACAAGGGGGGAAGGGGTTCACCGAGTAGAGTCATCCGTCAGTGAGTCCCCACATGCGATTGCCCTCCCCCGAGTCCGGGGGAGGGGGATTCTATTGCGGCGCTGGCTGCTGTTGCGGCGGCTGGTCCGGCACCGGCTTCCCGTCCGGGCCGAGGACCTCGACTTTCGCTTCCTTGCGCAGGCTGGCGACCAGGGCCTGCACGCTCTCCTCGGACAATTCGGCGCGGATCTGCTCGCGCTGGCTTTCCAGCGTCGGGGCGGGCTGGGTGCGCCGCTCCTCCAGCTTGATCACGTGATAGCCGAACTGGCTCTTGACCGGGGTCTGGCTGACCTCGCCGTCCTTCATCGCGAACGCGGCGTCGGCGAATTCCTTCACCATCACGTCCTTGGCGAACCAGCCGAGCTCGCCGCCATTGGCGCCGCTGCCCTTGTCGGTCGATTTCTCCTTGGCGACGGCGCCGAAGTCGGCGCCGCCCTTGAGCTGTTCGATGATCGCCTTCGCCTCGTCCTCGGTCTTGACCAGGATGTGGGCGGCGCGCACCTCTTCCGGCGGCGGGTTGTCCTTCAGCTTCTTCTCGTAGCGCGCCTTGACGGCTTCGTCGGTGACCTGCTGGCTGAGGTAGCGCGTGACATAGACCTGGCGGATCGCCTGGGTCTCGTAGTCGCTCATCAGCTTCTTGACTTCCGGGTCTTCGGCCAGATTCTCCGCCCGGCCTTTGTCGCCGAGCAGCTTCAGCCCGATATAGCGGTTGAGGAGCTGCGGAAAGACGAGGTCGATCTGCGAGCGGATCTGCGCCGGCAGGTCGGCCGCCGAATCCAGCACCTCCTGGCGGGTGATGTCCGTCCCGTTGACCCGCGCGACCACCTGGTTTGGATCGGGCCTGGTTTCGGTGGTGGCGGCCGCCGGGGCCTGGGCATCGGGGGCCTGGGTTCCTTCGGCCGGCGGCGTCTGGGTCTGGGTATCCGGGGTCCCGGTACTGTCCTGCGCCAGGGCAAGGTCGATCCGGGGACCGACCAGCGGGACCGTTCCGGCGAGGATGACGGTGATGGCTGCCCCGGCAATCAGGGCGGCGCGCAGTGTGACTTTCGGCATTGGCTTGAGCGTTCCTAGTCTGCGAGAGCATGGGGGTCGGCCCGCTCCTTCAGCCCTTGGCCGAAGCCATTGGCGGGGCGCCCGCGAAGGCCGGCATCATGCCCAACAAGCCCCCATGGCACAAGGAAAAATGCCGTGATTTCGGGGCGGAAACAGGCCCCCACGGCGACCTTAAGTCAAGTTGACTTCGCGCCCCCCCGCACCTATCTCTTGCGGGCAATTCGCGCTGCAGTGACGCTTCCGAGGTCTTCATGTTCACCGCCTTGGCCAAGCGGGTCTTCGGGTCCGCCAATGACCGTTTCATCAAGGGTTTAGGAAAGGCGGTCCAGGCCATCAACGCGTTGGAGCCCGAGCTCAAGACACTGTCGGATTCGGAACTCGGCGCCCGCACCCGGATGCTGCGGGAGCGCCTCGAAAAAGGCGAAACGATCGAGGATGTCCTGCCCGACGCCTTCGCCACTGTGCGGGAGGCGGCGGTGCGCACCCTCGGGCAGCGCCATTTCGACGTCCAGATGGCGGGCGGCATCGTCCTGCACCAGGGCAAGATCGCCGAGATGAAGACCGGCGAAGGCAAGACCCTGGT
>DASSBF010000096.1:0-2450 GCA_035699005.1 Dongiaceae bacterium | reverse complement strand
CCATCACCACCCGAAATACGCGAAATAGCAATCGCTATCCTATCCCTATCTGATAGGATCACGCCCGCGACCGACGGACCTGTGGGGACGGGTCTTGGAGGGCAGGACGAAGGGCCGGGCGCATGTACGTTCTACCGCCGGAAGCGACCGAGGCGGAGTTCCGCGAGCTGTTGGCATATTGGCAATCGAAGCTGCTTCCCGGACTTCTGCCCGGGCGTCAGCACATCGACCCGACCGACCTGCAGCCGCGCCATCTGTCGCAACTGCTGCTGCTGGACGTGGTGGAGCCCGCGGCTGCGGGCGCGCGCCGCCGCTATCGCTTCCGCGTGGCGGGCACCGCCTTCGCCACCATCATCGGGCGCGACGCGACCGGCCTCCATTATGACGAGATCGGGGCGCCGGAACGGGCCGGGCCGGTGATCCGGGCGCTGGACCTGATCTGCGACCACAAGGCTCCGGTGTTCCTGTCCGGCCGGCTCAGCGTGCCGTCGCAGGACCATGTCTGGGTGAAGCGGCTCGGCCTGCCGCTGGCGCAGGACGGCAGCAGGGTCGACATGATCCTCGCGGTGTGGATCGCCGAGCGCCGCTCCATCGCCGACCTCGCGCGCGGCGACCTGGAGCGCGACGCCGGCGAGCCGCGGGTGCTGGAGCGGGTGTAGTGGTATGCTTGCCGTACCACGTACCGGATGCTAGATTGATCGAAAGTCGCTGAACCGTGATCAAGAGCTTCAGGAGCAAGGACCTTGCGGCACTGTTCGCGGGAGACTGTTCCGTTCGATTGAGATCGGTCGAAGACCAGCTCGCCAAGCGCCTCCAGATCCTGGATTCCGCGCCGAGCGTTGCGGCCTTGGCGGGGTTGCCCTCCAATCGGTTGGAGAGCCTCAAGGGCGATCGGAAGGGGCAGTACAGCATTCGTGTGAATATGCAATGGCGTCCGTGTTTCCGCTTCGAGGGCGAGGATGCGTACGAGGTGGAACTCGTGGACTATCACTAGGCAGTGCCTGGCATGAGCCCGATCAACAAACTTCGCCCGGTTCATCCGGGCAAGATTCTGGCTGACGAACTGCGCGAACTGGGATTGACGGCGCGGGCCTTCGCTGCGGCTCTCAAGGTTCCTCACAACCGGATCACGGCGATCTTGAACGAGCAACGGGGAATTTCCGCTGATACGGCCTTGCGGCTGGCGGCCTATCTCGGCACCGGGCCGGAGTTCTGGATGAACCTGCAGCAGGCCTATGACCTCAAGACCACAGAGGCGGCAAGGGGTGCCGCCATTCGCAAGCAGGTGCGGCACCGCGCTGCCTAGCTACCGCCGGAGCGCGTGGCGCTTGAAATCGGCGAGGGTGTAGGCGCCGAGCAGCAGGACCATCAGAAAATAGATCGCGGCGCCGGCGCCGACCAGCACGCACAAGGAGGCGATGCGCTCGCCCTGCGCACCGGCGAGCCACGGGGCGAGCAGATGCTGTCCGCCGATGAGCGCGCCCGCCATGACCAGGTTCGCGACGAGGAGGCGCGGCAGGTTGCGCTTCAGCCGCCCATCCAGCACCAGGAACCCGCGCTTGCGCAGCCGCCGATAGAGCAGGATCGCGTTGATCCAGGCCGCGAGCCCGGTGCCGAGCGCGATCCCGACGAAGCCGATCCCCCAGCGGCTGAGCAGCCAGAAGAAGACGAGGCAGATGGCGATGTCGGCGATCACGGTGATGACCGAGTATTTGAACGGCGTCACCGTGTCCTCCCGCGCATAGAAGCCGGGCTGCAGCGCCTTGTTGAGCACGAAAGCCGGCAGGCCGATGGAAATGGCGATCAGCGCCAGCGCGGTGTTGTGCGTCGCCTGCGCCGAGAAGGCGCCGTGCTGGTAGAGCACGCGGATGATCGGCTCGCCCGCCACGATCAGGCCGATTGTGGACGGCAGGATGAGGAGGGCGGCGAATTCCAGCGAGCGGTTGAGCGCGGCCATCGCCTCGGCCTCGCGGCCGGCGCGGATGGCGCGCGAGAGCACCGGCAGCAGCACCACGCCGATCGCCGCGCCCACCAGCGACAGCGGCAGCTGATAGAGCCGGTCGGCATAGGACAGGTACGACACCGCCTGGTCCTGCAGCGAGGCGAGGATGGTGGCGATCATGATGCTGATCTGCGCGAGGCCGCCGCTGACGAGGCCCGGCACCATCAGCCTCACCACCTGCCTGATCTCGGCATCGATGCGCGGCCAGGGCAGCCTGGGGCCGTAGCCGAGCTTCGCGGCGACCAGATAGAGCCACAGGAACTGCAGCACCCCGGCAAGGCTCGCGCCCCATGCCAGAACCAGGGCCGGCCGCTCGACATGAGGCGCAACGAAGATGAGGCCGAGGGCCTGCACCACGTTGAGCAGGATCGGCGCCGCCGCGGCATGGCCGAAATGGTGCAGCGAGTTGAGGATGCCGCCGAGCAGCGCCGCGATGCACATGAACAGC
>DASSBF010000095.1:0-78806 GCA_035699005.1 Dongiaceae bacterium | reverse complement strand
CATCAGCCAGTCCGACAAGGGCGGCATGGTGTTCGGCGGCGACCTCGACATGTACAATTCCTATGCGCAGCGCGGCAACCTGCCGGTGGTGCGCGATGTGGCGGCGCTGGCGGTCTCGCTGATGCCGTGCCTCGGCCGCGTGCGCCTGCTGCGCCACTGGGCGGGCGTCATGGACATGACCATGGACGGTTCGCACATCATCTCCAGGACGCCGGTCGACGGCCTCTATCTTAATGGCGGCTGGTGCTATGGCGGGTTCAAGGCGACGCCGGCCTCCGGCTGGTGCTTCGCGCACCTGATCGCCCGCGACCAGCCCGATCCGCTCAGCGTGCCGTTCTCGGTCGACCGCTTCGCGCGGGGCGCAACCATCGACGAGGCCGGCAGCGGCCCCACGCCGAGGCTGCACTGACCCATGCTGCGCATCCATTGTCCCTTCTGCGGCGAGCGCGATCACAGCGAGTTCATCTATGGCGGTGACGCCACCGTCGCCTATCCGGACCTGTCCGCACCGATGGAGGCGTGGATCGATGCGGTCTACGTCCGCTCCAATCCGAAGGGTCCGCACCGCGAGCGCTGGCAGCACAGCGACGGCTGCCGCCTGTGGCTGATCGTGGAGCGGGATACGCTGACCCACGCCATCACGCGTGTCGAGCCGGCACGCACCGCAATCGCCGCGCTGCTGAGGGAGCCGGGCCGATGACCGGCTATCGACTCAAGAGCGGCGGCGCGATCGACCGCGGCAATCCGCTCACCTTTTCGTTCGACGGGCGAAGCATGCAAGGGCTCACCGGCGATACGCTGGCATCCGCGCTGCTGGCAAGCGGCGAGCCATTGGTCGCGCGCAGCTTCAAGTATCATCGCCCACGCGGCATCATGAGCGCCGGGCTCGAGGAAGCGTCCGCCCTGGTGACAATCGGCCGCGGCGCCAAGGCAACACCCAACACGCTTGCCACGACCGAGGAACTGGTCAACGGTCTCGACGCCCACAGCCAGCATCGCTGGCCGACCCTCCGCTTCGATCTCGGCGCCATCAACCAGGCCTTTGCCCGGCTGTTTTCCGCGGGCTTCTACTACAAGACCTTCATTGGACCGGGGAAGAGCCCGAAGAGCTGGCTGTTCTACGAACATTTCATCCGCCGTGCGGCCGGCCTGGGCACGGCGTCGCGCGCGCCGGATCCTGATCGCTATGAAAGCTGCGAGGCATCCTGCGACCTGCTGGTGGTCGGCTCCGGGCCCGCGGGCCTCGAGGCAGCGCGTATTGCCGCCGATGCCGGGCTGGACGTCATCCTCGCCGAACGCGACTTCCGGCTGGGTGGCGCGTTGCTCCAGGAAGCCGGCGGCATCGGCAGCGACTCGCCGCAAAGCTGGATCGAGCAGCGCGAGCGACAGCTCGGTCAGGCGGCGAATGTGCGCATTCTTCGCCGCACGACCGCCTTCGGTCTGTATGACAACTGCGTGACCGGCTTTGTGGAACGACTCGCGCCCGACGCAAAGGTACGGGAACGCCTCTGGATCGTGCGCGCCAAACGCGTCTTAGTCGCTGCCGGCGCGATGGAACGCCCGCTGGTTTTCGCCGGCAATGACCGGCCCGGCGTGATGCTGGCGTCCGCGATGCGCGCCTACGCCAATCGCTGGGCGGTCGCCGCGGGGCAGCGCATCGTGATCGCCACGGGCAACGATTCGGCCTATGCCGCCGCCTGTGATCTGGCGCGCGCCGGAATCCCAACCCTCCTGCTCGATGCGCGCGCCGAGATATCTCGCCGCCTCGCGCAGGATTGCAAGGCCGCCGGCGTGGAGCTGCGGCTGGCGCGCGTGCCATTGCGCGCAGTTGGCCGCACCGAAATCCATGCCGTCGAGATCGGGGCGACTGACGGCAGCCACGCGGAGACAATCCTCTGCGACGCCCTCGGCATGTCTGGCGGCTGGTCGCCGACCCAGCATCTGCTCAGCCAGCGCGGCGTGAAGCCGGTCTGGAACGATGCGCTTGCCGCCTTCCTGCCGGGCGAAGCGCGCGAGCCGATCCGCTGCGCCGGCGCGTCCGCCGGCATCTGGCGTGCAGAGGATTGCGCGCGCTCCGGCCGCGCGGCGGGGGCGGAAGCGGCGCGAGCCCTTGGACGCAGCGCGCCGGTCGAGGATTTCCCCGCGCCGGGCCGATGGGAAACGCCGATTCGTGCCTGGTCGTTCGGCGGGATCAAGGGCAAGGCGTTCGTCGATCTGCAGAATGACGTGACGTTCGAGGATGTGCGTCAGGCCTGCGCGGAAGGCTATGACGCGCCGGAGCTGCTGAAGCGCTACACCACGCTTGGCATGGCGACGGACCAGGGCCGCACCTCTGCGGTGAATGCGCTGGCGGTGATCGCGGACGCGCGCGGCCGGCCGCTGGCCGAGATCGGCACGACGACCTTTCGCCCGCCGTTCGCGCCGGTTTCGATCGGCGCGCTGGCCGGGGCAGAGCGCGACCGGCATCTGCTGCCGACCCGCCGCTCGCCGATGCACGGCGCGCTGGTGGAGCAGGGCGCGCGCATGCTGGAAACCGGATTGTGGCTGCGTCCGTGGTTCTACCCGCAGGGCGGTGAAACGGTCGACGACGCATATCTGCGCGAGATGCGGCTTGTGCGCGAGGCGGTCGGCATCTGTGACGTTTCGACTCTCGGCAAGATCGCGGTGCAGGGGCCGGATGCCGGCGAACTGTTGGATCGCGTCTACGTGAACGCCTTCAAGTCCTTGCCCGTGGGCAAGGCGCGCTATGGCGTGATGCTGCGCGACGACGGCATCGTCATGGATGACGGCACGTCGTGGCGCGTCGCGGAGCACGAATATTTCATGACCACGACCACCGCCGGCGCGGGCAAGGTCATGACGTGGCTGGAGGAGCTGCTGGAGACGCGCTGGCCCGAGCTGCGCGCAACGGTCAGCTCCGTTACCGACCAGTGGGCCGGCGCGTCGGTGGCGGGGCCGCAGGCCCGCGCCCTGCTGCAATCGGTGCTGAGCGACGTGGACCTGTCGAACGAGGCCTTCCCGTTCATGGGCGTACGGGAAGGGCGATTCCAAGGGATGCCGTGTCGCATCGCGCGCATCAGCTTCTCGGGCGAACTGGCGTACGAGGTCTATGTGCCGGCGGATCACGGCGAGATCCTGTGGCGCGCTCTGCTGGAAGGCGCGAGGGTGCGCGGCGGCGGAGCCTATGGCCTGGAGGCGCTCGGCGCGTTGCGCGTCGAAAAGGGTCATGTCGGCGGGCCCGAACTGGACGGCCGCGCGACACTCGACGATCTCGGCCTCGGCCGCATGGCATCGGCGAAAAGGCCTTTCATCGGCAGCGTGCTGCGCCTGCGCTCGGACCTGCAACGCAGGGATCGTCCGCAGTTCGTCGGCCTCGTGCCGGTTGCGCGCGGCGAAACCTTCAAGGGCGGGTCCATCCTGTGCGAGGCGGGTGACGAGAGCGGCCACGGCCTTGGCTGGGTGACCTCCGTCACCGAAAGCCCGTCGCTCGGCCACTGGGTCGGGCTCGGCTTCGTGCGCGGCGGGCTGGACGCGTGGCGGGATCGCGAGCTGGTGGCGTCCGATCCGATCCGCGGACGCAGCACCCGCGTCAGGGTCGTGGCGCCGCATTTCCTCGATCCCGAAGGGGCGCGGCTCCATGCCTGAGCGCGCATCTCCCCTGGCGCAATGCCGTCCGACGCCGCATTTGTCGCAGCGACCGTGTGCCGCGATGGTCCAATATCACGCTTGGCCGGAAACCTACGCGCAGATGTCGGCGATTCTGACAGTGCATTGCAGTCTGCCGGAGGCGCCGCGTGCGGGCAAGGCGGTGTCCGGGGCCGGCGCGGCCCTGCTGCGCATTCATCCGCAGCGCCTGTGGCTGGTCGCGGATCGGGCCGGCGATCATCCCGCGCTCGACTCGGATATCGGCGCAACCCTCGATCTCTCGCACGGGCGCACGATCATCCACGTGGCCGAGGCGATCGCCGCTCCGCTGCTGAGCCGTTTCATCGCCATCGACCTGCGGCCGCACCGTTTCGCCGCCGACGATGTGGCCGTCACGCCGCTTCATCGCGTCAGCGTCGTGCTCTGGCGGCGCGCCGACGGCATCGACATCCTGGCGCCGCGCAGCTTCGCGCGCTCGATCCGGGAGCTGCTGGCGGAGACCGCCGAACGCCTGGGTTAGTGATCGAGCTCGTGCAGGCTCCCGAGTGGGGCGGGGCTGTCTTCCTTGATCGCCTTGGTGACGACGTAGGTGTAATAGCGCTTGAGGCCGATCCCGCTTTCCAGCAGCCGGTCGACCAGGCGCTGATAGGCGTCGACGTCCCTCACCATCAACTGGATCAGGTAGTCGATGCCGCCGCCGACCGACCAGCAGCCGGTCACCTCCGGGATCTGCTTCATCTCCGCTTCGAAGCGCGCGAAGTCGCCGGCGCGGTGGCTCTCGAGCTCCGCTTCCATGAACACCATGGTGAGGCCGAACCGCTTCAGCGCGATCTTGGCGCGGTAGCCCTCGATCAGGCCGAGCTTCTCCAGCCGCTTGAGGCGGCTCCAGCACGGCGTGGGCGAGAGGTTCACCCGCTCCGCCAGCTCGGTCTTGGTGATGCGGCCTTCCTTCTGCAGGATCGTGAGGATCCTGAGATCGCGCTCGTCGAGCTTGAGGCCGCCGTTCTTCATCAGTCGATCACGATCAGCTCGCGCGCCACGTCGCAGAACCGTTCGCCGCCCCTGTCGGTGACGACGAAGGATTCGGAGATCGCCACGCCCCACTCCTGCAGCCACACGCCGGCCTGGATGTGGAAGCACATGCCCGCCTGCAGCTCGGTCTTGTCGCCGGGGCGCAGGCTGACCGTGCGCTCGCCCCAGTCCGGTGGGTAGGACAGGCCGACAGAGTAGCCGACACGGCTCTCCTTCTTGAGACCGTTCCTGCGCAGCACCGCCTGCCACGCCGCCTCGACCTGCTCGGCGGTCGCGCCTGGCTTTGCGGTGGCGAGCCCAGCGTCGACTCCTTCGACCACCGCCTTCGCGACATCCTGGATGCCGGCCGGCGGCCTGCCGAGATGGATGGTGCGAGTGAGCGGCGCGTGATAGCCGCGGCGCGATCCCGCGATCTCCAGCATGGTCAGCGCATTGGCGGGCAGGGGAGCATCGGACCAGGTGAGGTGCGGCGTGCTGGTGCCTTCGCCGACCGGCATCAGCGGGCAGATCGCCGCATAGTCGCCGCCGAACCCGTCCGCACCCATGGTCTGCGCGTGATAGATGTCCGCGACCACATGGTTCTGCGGCACGCCCGGCTTCATTTTCGCGATCGCCTTGTTCATGGCGCTGGTGCAGATGCGTCCCGCCTCGCGCATGAGCTTCAACTCCACCGGCGATTTGACCAGCCGCGCCCAGTTCACCAGGTCGCCGTTGTTGGAGAATTTGGCGTTGGGCAAGCCCTTCACCAGGTGCGCGTGGCAGCGCGCGGTGTAGTAGTGCGCATCCATCTCGACGCCGATGCGCGCGCTGGCCCAGCCGCGCGACTGGATCAGCTGCGCCAGCTCGTCATATGGGTGCTCGGTCTTGTGCTGCACCAGGCGCTCGGAGAAGGGGACGATGTTGCGGTC
The DNA here is from genome assembly GCA_035699005.1 of Dongiaceae bacterium. Lineage (GTDB taxonomy): Bacteria > Pseudomonadota > Alphaproteobacteria > Dongiales > Dongiaceae > Dongia_A. Next base: position 73,221 of record DASSBF010000095.1, on the reverse strand, counting down.
GGGCAGGTCGGTCGTGACGCGCGCGCATTTGGCATCCTGCGCGCGGCCGAACCAGATCGGCCATTCCTCCTCCACATGCACCAGCACGCATTGCGGCACATAGAACGACCAGCCGTTGAAGCCGGTCAGCCAGCACATGTTGGCGGGATCCTGGCAGATGATGAGGTCGAGGCCCGCCGCCTGCATGCGCCGCTTGGTGTCGGCGACCCGCTTGCCGTATTCGGCCTTGTCGAAGGGCTTGTCGTAGAGGGCCATGGTCTTCTCCTCCTCAGGCCTGGATGATTGTGCCGCTGCCGGCCTTGCGCGCCGCGGCCAGGGCATAGGTCGCGATGGCGGTGTCCTGCGCGCCCGTGCCGGTCAGGTCGCAGATCGTGATGTCCTCATCCGACCGGCGCCCCGGTTTCGTGCCGGCGATGACCTCGCCGAGTTCGGGCGGAACGATGCCGGTCAGATGACCCGCGGCGCGGGCCGAGCGCAGCTCGCCGACCCTCTCGCTTTGCGAGACGCGGTCGCAGACGAAGAGGGTGGCCGCCGCGACCCCCGCCGGCTCGATCTCATTCTTGCCGGCCTGGTCCGAGCCCATGGCGGTGATGTGCAGTCCCGGATGCAGCCAGGCGGCCTTCAGCACCGGCTCGCGCGCGGGCGTGGTGGTGATGACGAGCTGGCTGTCGCGCACCAGGGCCGCGGGATCATTGATCGGCCTTGCGTCGACCCCGGTCGCGCTCGCGATGTCGCGGGCGCAAACAGCGGCCTTCTCCGCGTCGCGGCCCCACACCAGCACACTCGAGAACGGGCGCACCAGATGCGCGGCTTCGATCTGCAGCCGCGCCTGCACGCCGGTGCCCAGCACGCCGGCCATGCGCACCTCGCGCGGGGCCAGGTGCCGTGCGGCAACCGCGCCGGCCGCGGCCGTACGCACGTCGGTCAGGTACCCGTTGTCCAGCAGCAGCGCATCGACCAGGCCGGTCTTCGCGGAGAACAGGATCATGAGGCCGTTGAGGCTCGGCAGGCCGACCTTCGGATTGTCGAAGAATCCGGGGCTGACCTTGATGGCGAAGCCGTCGAAGCCTGGAATGTAGGCGGTCTTCACGTCAACCTCGCCATGGGCGTCGGGAATGTCCATGGAGAGGATCGGGGGCATGATGACCTTGCCGCCGGCCAGCGCGCGGAAGGCCTGCTCGACGATGTCGATCGCGGCGCGGTCGAGGCGCACTGAGGCGCGCAGGTCCTTTTCAGTCAGCACGAAGATATCGCGCATGGTCACCCCTTGACGGTCGTGTCGCCGAGCTTGACGGGCTGGCCGCCGGCAATCGCCAGGAACTGGTCCGGATCGACGTTGTGGCCGCTGACGATCATGGCCGCAGGCCCGTCCAGCTTCAGCTTGCCTGCGATCAAAGCGGCGGGCCCGACCGCAGCGGCTCCTTCCGTCACCAGCTTCCGGTCGCCGAACAGTGCCTGCATGCCGCGATAGATTTCCTGCTCACTGACCAGGATGGTCTCATCCAGCAGCGCGCGGCAGATCGGAAAAGTCCATCGGTTGCGTAGCCCAATTCCACCGCCCAGGGAGTCGGCAAGAGAAGGAACCTCCGTCACCTCGACCGGCCGTCCAGCGGCCAGGCTCTCGTGCATGGCGGCGCCGTTCTCCATCGAGACACCGATGATCCTGATGCCCGGCTTCAGGGCTTTCGCGGCGATGGCGATGCCGCTGACGAGTCCGCCTCCCGACAGGGGCACGATGATGGCGGCGAGGTCGGGGCGCTCTTCCAGCAGTTCCAGCGCGATCGTGCCTTGCCCGGCGATGACATGCGGATGGTCGAACGGCGGGATGTCTGTCAGCCCCTTGCTGCGCACCAGGCGGTCGATCTCCGCCTGTGCATCGTCCTGGCTTCTTCCGATTCTGCGGACTTCCGCGCCGAGCAATTCGATCGCGCGCACCTTGGCGTCCGGCACCAGGCCCGACAGGCAGATGGTGGCGCGGATGCCAGCACGGGCGGCGGCATAAGCGATAGCCCGGCCATGGTTGCCGGTGGAGCAGCAGCCGATTCCGCGCCGCCGCTGCTCGTCGGTCAGGCGCCCGACCGCATTGGCCGCGCCGCGCAGCTTGAACGCCCCGATCGGCTGCAGGCCCTCCAGCTTCAGCAGGACGGGATGACCGGCGAGAACGGATAGCGCCGACGCTGCGATCAGGGGCGTGCGCAGAACAAGCCCCGCGATGGCGCGGTCGGCGCTCCGGACGTCTGCCAGACTTGGCGCGGATTCAGGCAAAGTCATGCGTTAATGTATACATCATCAGGAGATTTGTGACTGGCGGAGAAGAAGATTCCGCCAATGGCCCGAACTTTAGCCCGGAACTTGCGCGAAGAAAAGATAAGATGTATACAACTATCCCAGAAGGGGTTTTCCGGGCGGGGGCGCTGGTCTGACCCGTGGCGGAGCTGGAACAGCAAAAACACGCGACCAGGAAACAGAGGAGGAAAGCATGAGTCACGAGTTGAGGGTCACCCGGCGCGGCCTGCTGCGGTCCGCGATGGGCGTGGGCGCGGCGACGATCGCGGTTGCCGGCGGAACCCGGCTTGCATTTGCCGAGACCGTATTGGAGCGCGCCAAGGCGCAGGGTTTCATCCGCGTCGGCTTCGCGAACGAGGCGCCGTTCGGCTATGCGACGCCCGACGGCAAGCTGACGGGCGAGGCGCCGGAAGTGGCGAAGGCGGTGCTGGCGAAGATGGGCATTCCGCAGGTCGACGGCGTGCTGACGGAATTCGGCTCGCTCATTCCGGGCCTCAAGGCCGGCCGCTTCGACATCATCGCTGCGGGCATGTTCATCAATCCCAAGCGCTGCGCCGAGATCGCGTTCTCCGAGCCTTCCTACGGCATCGGCCAGGCGATGCTGGTGCCGAAAGGCAACCCAAAGGGCGTGAAGGACTATTCGACCTTCGTCAGCAACAAGGATCTGAAGCTGGCCGTCATGGCCGGCGCGGTCGAGGTCGGATACGCGAAGGATGCCGGCATCCCGCAGGACCAGCTTGTCGTGCTGCCCGACCAGTCCAGCCTGCTTGCCGCCGTGCAGTCCGGCCGCGCTGACGGCGCGGCGCTCACGGCGCTGTCGATCGCCGACATGGCGAAGAAGGGCGAGGGCGTCGAGTCGACGACGCCGTTCGGCGAAGTGGCCGGCAAGTCGGTGAAGGGCCATGGCGGGTTCGGCTTCCGCAAGGAGGACAAGGACCTCTACGAGGCCTTCAATACCGAGCTGAAGAAGTTCATCGGCACGCCGGAGCATATCGCTCTGGTGACGCCGTTCGGCTTCGGCAAGGACTACCTGCCGAACAAGACGATGGAACAGCTCTGCAAAGGCGAGTAGCGGGAAGCGGGGCGAGCCGCCGGCCCGTCCCGCCTCCGCCTAGCTGGTCGATGTCTCTCCCATAGCCGGGGGTCGCGATGGGCATAGTGTCACTTGGCGTGATGCTGGTCGCTGCGCTGATCGCGATCGCGGTCATGGCGGCGACCGGCGAGAATGCCATCTTCATGCCCGGTCTGCTGCAGGGCGCTTGGCTCACGCTGCAGATCGTGGTGGTCGGCTGCCTGCTGGCCGTCATCATGGCCACGATCGCGGCGCTGTGCCGGCTCTACGGTCCGCGTCCGCTGCGCTGGCTTGCGGTCGCGTACGTCGAGTTCTTCCGCGGGACCTCGGCCCTCGTGCAGTTGTTCTGGTTGTTCTTCGTGCTGCCGGATTTCGGCATCTCGATGGCGCCCTTCACGGTCGCCGTGCTCGGCCTCGGCCTCAATGTCGGGGCCTACGGGGCGGAAGTCGTGCGCGGCGCTATCCAGGGGGTCCAGCGCGGCCAGTGGGAAGCAACCACCGCGCTCAACATGACGCGCTGGCAGGCGCTGCGCCGCATCATCCTGCCGCAGGCGGTCGTCGCGATGATCCCGCCTTGGGGGAACCTCTTCATCGATCTCCTGAAATCGACCGCCTTGGTCTCGCTCATCACCATGAGCGACTTGACCTTCAAGGCGAAGACGTTGAACGACTTCTCGCTGAAGACGATCCCGATCTTCACCTTGGCGCTGCTGATCTATCTCGTGATGTCGCTCGTCATCACCATCGGCATGCGGCGGCTGGAGCGGATTTCCCTGCGCGGCATGGTCCGCGGCAGGGCGCGATAGCGGGGGCGCTGATGATCTGGGACTGGAACTACACCCTCGAAATCCTGCCGGTGCTTGCGCAGGCCTCGATCGTCACGATCGAGGCGACCCTGCTCAGCTTCGTCATCGCGCTGGTGCTCGGCCTGGTGCTGGCCCTGCTGCGGATGAGCGGCCCGGTGGTCGGCTGGTTTGCGACCGCGTTCGTCGAGCTGGTCCGCTCCACGCCGCTGCTGATCCAGATCTTCTTCCTATTCTTCGTGCTGCCGCGCCTGGGCATCGTGCTGGACGCCTTCCTCGCGGGAATCATCGCGCTCAGCATCCACTACGGCTGCTACTGCTCGGAAGTCTATCGCGCGGGTCTGGAGGCGGTGCCGCGCGGTCAGTGGGAGGCCTGCACGGCGCTGAACTTAAGCAGCTGGAACACCTTCAAGAACATCATCCTGCCCCAGGCGATTCCGCCGATCGTGCCGGTGCTGGGCAACTACCTGGTCGCCCTGTTCAAGGAAACGCCGCTGCTCTCGGCCATTGCCGTGCTGGAGCTGGTGCAGACCGCCAAGGTCCTGGGCTCGGAGAACTTCCGCTATACCGAGCCAATGACCATTGTCGGCCTGATCTTCCTCGTCCTCAGCCTGGTTTCGGCCGCCGGCATTCGTTGGCTGGAGCAGCACCTCAATCGAAGGAGCGTGCGATGAACGGCAGCGCCAACCATCCGATGGTGCGGTTCGAAGGCGTCACCAAGCGCTACGGCGCCTTGACGGTGCTCGACGACCTCAACCTCGAGATCGGGCGCGGCGAGAAGGTGGCGATCATCGGGCCATCCGGCTCCGGCAAGACCACGGTGCTGCGCATGTTGATGACGCTGGAGCGGATCGACGGCGGCGTCATCTGGGTCGATGGCGAGCCGATGACCCACATGCAGAAGAACGGCGGCATGGTTCCGGCCGAGCCCAGGCATCTGCGCCGCGTGCGGTCCAAGATCGGCATGGTGTTCCAGCATTTCAACCTGTTCCCGCACATGACCGCGCTCGCCAACTGCTCGGAGGCGCCGGTGACCGTGCTCGGCCTGCCGAAGCGCGAGGCGGAGGAGCGCGCGGCGGACCTCCTCAACATGGTCGGACTCAGCGACAAGAAGGGGCACTACCCCGCCCAGCTTTCCGGCGGCCAGCAGCAGCGCGTGGCGATCGCCCGCGCCCTCGCCATGCGGCCCAAGGTGATGCTGTTCGACGAGGTCACCTCCGCCCTCGACCCCGAGCTGTGCGGCGAGGTGCTGCAGGTCATCCGCAAGCTCGGCAGCGAGCACGACTTGACCATGCTGATGGTCACGCATCAGATGGGCTTCGCCAAGGAATTCGCCGATCGGGTCTGCTTCTTCTACCAGGGCAAGATCGCCGAGCAGGGCGTGCCGCGGGAACTGTTCACCGCCCCGAAGAACGAACGGACCCAGCAGTTCCTGCGCGCCGTCCTGGAGGCGGTATGAGCACCTATGACGAGAACCTGGAGCGGCCGCTCAGCATGTCGCGGGAGCGGTTCGAGCGGATCTACAAGACGATCCGCGACCGCATCTGCCTGCTGGAATACCACCCAGCGGATCGGCTGGGCGAGGAGGAGTTGGCGCGCGAGTTCCACGTCTCCCGCACGCCGATCCGCCGCGTGCTTTCCCGGCTGGAGAGCGAGGGCCTGCTCGAAAGCCGCCACGGCGTAGGGACCTTCGTCACCGATGTCGACATCGATTCGCTGGCGCAGGTGTTCCAGCTGCGCATGGAGCTGGCCGAGCTGATCGGCAAGCTCGACCCGATCCCGCGCGGCGAGGCCGACCTGGCGCGGGTACGCGCCTTGCTGGTGCGCTGCGACAAGCTGCTGAAGAAGCCGGATGCCAATGCCTATGCCCGGCTCAACATGGATTTCTTCCAGGAGCTGGGCGCGATGGTCGGCAACGCGCCTTTGCGCGAGATTTCCGAGCGGCTGTACTATCTCACCACCCGCATCTGGCTCAAATCGGTGCCGCACCTCAACCTGCCGGACGAGATCGTGGTGTTCCGGCGCGAGATGGCCGACATCCTGCAGGCCATGGAGGTGGGCGACCTGGAGGCGGTGGGCCATATCCGCCGCAGCCACATCTCGATGAGCGTCAAGCGCATGAAGCGCTACCCGGACGGCCGAAAATAAGATCACGGGAGTACGGATGATGGAGAAGCGGGCCAACCCGATCTCCGCGACGGTGGATTTCGAGCGCGACGGCGTGCAGCACGGCTTCCTGCGCCTACCCCACAGCCGCGATGATTCAGCCTGGGGCGCGGTGATGATCCCGATCACCGTGGCGAAAAGGGGGAAGGGGCCGACCGCGCTTCTCACGGGCGCCAATCATGGCGATGAGTATGAAGGTCCGGTCGCCTTGATGAACCTGGCGTCATCGATCGATCCCGCGGAGTTGTCGGGCCGGGTCATCATCGTGCCGGCGATGAACTATCCGGCGTTCCGCGCCGCCACCAGGACATCGCCGATCGACAGGGGGAACCTGAACCGCATTTTCCCCGGCAAGCCCGACGGCAGCGTGACGGAGAAGATCGCGGACTATTTCCAGCGCGCGCTGCTGCCGTTGGCCGACATCGTGCTGGACCTCCATTCCGGCGGCAAGACGCTGGAGTTCGTGCCGTTCTGCTGCGCCCATCGCCTGCCCGATCCGAAGCACGAGGCGGCATGCGTTGCCGCGATGCGGGCCTTCAACGCGCCCTATTCCATGATGCTGCTCGAGATCGACAATGTCGGCATGTACGACACCGCTGCGGAGGAGATGGGAAAGGTCTTCATCTCGACCGAACTCGGCGGCGGCGGCACCACGCGCGCCGGCACGGTCGCGGTCGCCAAACGCGGCGTGCGCAATCTCCTCATCCATGCCGGCATCCTCGAGGGCAAGGCGGAGCAGGTGCCATCCCGGATGCTCGACATGCCGGGCGGCGAATGCTTCACGTTCAGCGAGCAGGACGGTCTGATCGAGACCTGCATCGATCTCGGGCAGCCGCTGCGGAAAGGCGATGTCATCGCGCAGGTCTGGCCCGCCGACCGGACCGGCGTGCGGCCGGCGCAGTATCGCGCGGCCATGGACGGCATCCTGGCCGGCCGCCATTTCCCTGGCCTGGTAAAAGCCGGCGACTGCATCGCCGTCGCCGCGGTTCCCGTCTGACAAGGCGCAGGGTACATGGGCCGGCAGTCTAGGCGGCGGTCATGGGGCTTTGCGTCAGCGGCAAATGCCGTTCGAGCGCTGCGCCGACGGACAGCGCAAGCTGGTCGGTGTTCCAGGGTGTCACGATCTGCAATCCCGCGGGCAGCCCGTCGCCGGTCACGCCGCATGGGATGCTGAGGGCGGGCAGGCCCACCAGGTTGTAGACGCCGCTATAGAGCATTTCGCCTTCGCCGCTTTGGCCGCCGATCGGCGGATCCTCTGCTGGCGCTACCCAGGGTACGGACGGCGAGATGATCGCATCGACGGTCTCGAACAGGCGCCGGAAGCCGTCACGCAATTTCGATTGGGTCTGTTTCGCCTCGAGATAGCGGACCGCGCTGATGTTGAACCCGGCCTCGATCTGCGCGCGCGTGATTGCGGAGAAACCCTGCGGCTGGTCACGCAAGAGCGCTTGGTGGATCAGGCTCGCCTCGGGTTCGATGATCGTCACCACGGCGCCGGATGCCAGCTCCAGGGACTCGATCTCGACCGGCTCGACATGGGCGCCGGCCTCTTTGAGAACATGGACCGCGTGCTCGAACAAAGCCACGATCCCGGGTTGGAGGAAGCGCTCCGCGCCGGGATGCCGCATGACCCCGATCCGCAGGCCGGACATGCCCCGGGGCGTCAGTTGGATTTTCTGGCCGGCCATGCCGGCGAGCAGCAGGGCGGCATCCGCGCAGGAACGTGCCAGCGGCCCGGCATGGTCGAGCGAGGGCGAGAGCGCCTGCACGCCTTCCAGGTTCACCCGGCCATAGGTTGGCTTCAGGCCCACGACGCCGCAATAGGATGCGGGAATGCGGATCGATCCGCCGGTATCGGTGCCGACCGCCGCGAAGGCGAGGCCGGCGGCAACCGCGGCTGCGGACCCACCGCTCGAGCCGCCGGAGGTACGCCTGGCATCCCATGGATTGTTGGTCTGCCCGAAATCCGGATGCACGGCGCCATAGGCGTATTCCAGCAGGTTGGTCTTGCCGAGGATGACGGCGCCTGCCTCCCTCAGGTTCCGCACCAGCGCGGCATCCGAAGTCGCGATGCGCGGGCTGCCCGCGCGCGAGGCGAAGGTCGTCGGCGCGCCCGCGACCTCGATCAGGTCCTTGATGGCGACCGGAACGCCGTGCAAGGGCCCACGATCCCGGCCGGCTCGCAGGTCCTGCTCGGCTTTCTCCGCCTCGGCGATGCTGTCCGCCTTCAGCACGGCGATGAAGCTGTTGAGCACGGGGTCGAGCTTCGCGATCCGCTCCAAGGTCCGGCGCGTCACCTCGATCGGCGACACCGAGCGGCCGCGATACCGCGCGCCCAACTCAGCGATCGAGGCGAAGAACAGATCGCGCGGCATCGCATCTCTCCCCGTCAAGCGTTATGCGCGCCGGGCATGCGCTCCGGTCGCGATCTTTGAGCGCGATGGAAACATCTCGGCCGCCTTGCGCTGGCCCAGCAGCTCCCAATAGCGGATCCAGGCCTTCAAACCGTCGTCGAGGCGCTGCAGGCGGAAGAACTCGTTGGGCGCGTGATAGTCCTCGTCCGCGGTCGAGAACGAGAAGAAGACCGTCTCGGCGCCGAGCGCCTGGCGGAAGATGAGGCCGATCGGGATGGTGGCGCCCATGCGCACGCGGATGCTCGGCTTGTCGTAGACCTCCTGGAGCACGCGCTCGGCGAGGGCGAGGCCGGGGTGATCGTCCGGCACCGCATAGGCCCTGGAGCCATGGTCGCCGGGGACGATGTCCAGCGTGACGCCGGGCGGGGAGTGCCGGCGCAGATGGTCGGAGATGAGAGCGACGATCCGGTCCGGTTCCTGGTCCGGCACCAGCCGGCAGGTGATCTTGGCGCCGGCCGTGCTCGGGATCACGGTCTTGGTGCCCGGCCCCTGGTAGCCGCCCCACAAGCCGTTGAGCTCCAGCGTCGGACGCAGCCACTGCCGCTCCAGCAGCGTGTAGCCGGCCTCGCCGACACCCGCCGGCGCACCGATCGCCTGCAGGTATTTGCCCTCGCTGAACGGCAGGTCGTGGATCGCCTGGCGCGCCGAGTTGCCGACCGGTTTTACCTCATCGTAGAAGCCGGCAACCGCGATGCGATGGTCCGCATCGTGCAGGCTCGCGACCAGGGCCGCGATAGCGTGCAGCGGGTTGGCGACACCGCCGCCATGCCGGCCGGAATGCAGGTCCTTCGCGGCGCCGGTGACGGTGAATTCCAGGGCGGCGATGCCGCGGCTGGCGACCGTGATCGACGGCTCGTCTGGCCGCCACATCGCGCCGTCGGCTGAGAGCACGAAATCCGCGCCCAGCTGCCCGGCATGGGCCGCGACGAAGGCGCCCAGATGCGCGCTGCCGCGCTCTTCCTCGCCTTCGATCACCAGCTTCAGGTTGATCGGCAGCTTTCCTGTGGTCCTGATGAAGGCCTCGGCCGTCTTGATCGGGATCAGCATCGGCCCCTTGTCGTCGGAGACGCCGCGGGCATAAAGCCGGTTGTCCCGGATCGTCGGCTCGAACGGCGGGCTTTGCCATTTCTCCACCGGATCGGGCGGCTGCACGTCGTAGTGGCCGTAGACCAGGATGGTCGGCGCACCCTCCGCATGCAGCCAGTCGGCGGTGACGATGGGGTGTCCTTCGGTCGGGTTGACCTTGACGTGCTCCAGGCCCGCGCGCCGCATGCGCTCGGCGACCCATTCCGCGCCGGCAGCGATGTGCGCCGCATAAGCGGGGTCGGTGCTGACACTGGGAATGCGGGCGAACGCGATCAGCTCGTCGATGATCTCGGCACGGCGGGTCTCGACATAGTCCAGCGGGCGCATGCGGCTATTTCCCTCCATCGACCGACAGCACCTGCCCTGTGATCCAGCCGGCATGGTCCGAGGCGAAGAACATGACCGCATGGGCGATGTCCTCCGGCGATCCCAGGCGCTTCAGCGCGATCGATTCCACCAATTTGCGCTGGCCCTCCTCGCCGTACGATTGCCACTGCTTCTCGGTGGTCGGGTTGGAGCGGACGAAGCCCGGCGCGACGTTGTTGACCGTGATGCCCCATGGCCCCAGTTCATGCGCGAGTTGCCGGGTGAGGCCGATCTGCGCGGCCTTGGCCGAGGCGTAGGCCTGGATGCCGGTGAGGCTGATCTCGATCCCGGCGCGGCTGGAGATGTTGATGATGCGCCCGCGCTTCATCTGCTTCATGCCGGGCACCACCGCCTGGGCGCAATAGAAGGCGCCCGTCACGTTGACGTCGAAGATGGTGTGCCAGTCCTGCTCGGAGATCTCCTCGATCGGCTGCCCGATCTGGCCGCGCACGCCGCCGGCGTTGTTGACCAGCACGTCGATCGCCTTGCCGCCTTCCGCTTCCACGACGAAGGCCGCGACGGCGGCGCGGTCCGAGACATCCAAGGTGCGCACGTCGCAGCCACACAGCGCCCTGGTCTCCTGCAAGCCCGCGGCATTGAGGTCGCAAGCCCAGACCTGTGCGCCGGCTTCCGCGAACGCCTTGCTGATGGCGCGTCCGAATCCGTGGCCCGCGCCGGTCACGATGACGCGCCTGCCCGGGAATTCGATCTTCACGATGCGGCTGCTGCTTGCGGCAGCGCCTTGGCGAGCTCGGCCAGCGTGTCCCAGGACAGCGGCCGGCGGCCATCCTCGATGTCGTGGATGAGGTCGGCGGTGCGGCGGGTCAGCGGCGCTTTCATCCCGAGCTTCTCCGCCGTAACGGAAATGGGACCGAGCTGGGCTTCGACTTCGGTCTTGCGCTTGCGGATTGCGAGGTCGCGCCAGATGCCGCTGTGGCTCTTGGCGGAGCGCCGGTTGTGGGCAACCAGCGCATCCAGCGACACTTCCGCCGCTGCGCCGGAACCGGGCAGGAAGGCGCGCGGATCGAACCCGTCGAACGGTTCCAGCTTGATCTTCGCCGCGGTCGCGACCGCGACCACCTCGCGCGTCAATGCGATCAGCACAGGGCGGTACTTCGCCTCGGCCAGGCAGTCGGCGATCGATTCGTTGGTGAGCGCGGTTGCGAACAGCAGCGCGCCATAGGCCAGCTTGCTCCACAGGAAGCCCCAGATGTTCGGCGTCAGCATCGCCTTCCTGTCGAACGTCTGCATCAGGCGGTGGATTTCCCGGATGCGCGGCGTTGTGCCGCCGTCCAGCTCGCCCACTACGACCGCGCCGTGTCCGGCATAGGTCACGTTTCCGGGCGACAGGTAGTCCGCGCCGAAATTGACGAAGGCGCCGATGGTGCGCTGCTCGCCGACGCGCCGGGCGATCACCTGCTCGTTGAGGCCGTTCTGCAGCGACACCACGCAGCCATCCTCGGCGACGAACGGCGCCAGCACCTCGATCGCGCCCTCGGTGTCGTGCGCCTTCACGCACAGGAACGCCAGCTTGTAGCGGCCAGAGACGTTCTCCGGCAGGCTGGCGGGCGCCGATATCCGGAACTCCTCAATCGGGCCGGTGATCTGCAGCCCCGACTGCTTCATCGCGGCCACATGCTCCGCGCTGCGGTCGACGAACAGCACGGGCAACCCGGCGCGCCGCAGATAGGCGCCGACCGTTCCGCCGATCGCGCCGGCGCCCCAGATCAGGATCGTGTCGTCGGTCATTCCCATCTAGTGTCGATGAGGGCGCGTGTCTCCTCGACGGCGACCGCCCACAGCGCCGCCATGTCGGCGTCGGACTTCTCGTAGTAGCCGCCGAAATTGCCGTCGCCGAGCTGGACGCGGATCTCCTGCGCACTCGATCCGCGCATCCGGTCAAAATCGATCATCGGCTTCTGCTGGCTCGGTGGCGTGACGCCGGCCAGCCGCGTCCAGGTGAAGTTCTCCATCCAGGAGGCGTGCGAGGCGACCGGGTCGATCTCCTTCACCTTGGCCCAGGTCTTGGGCGCGTTCCACCAGTTGTGGAACTTGATGCGCACGCCGGTATTGTCGGTCATCCATTCCTGCGCCAGGGTCTGCGCCGGCGAATTGCCACCGTGCCCGTTGACGATGAGGATGCGCTTGAAGCCCTGCTCCTTCATGCAGTCGAGGATGTCCTCGATGATGCCGAGGAAGGTCTGCATGCGCAGCGAGATGGTGCCCGGAAACGCGCGGAAGTAAGGGGTGATGCCGTAGTTGACCGGCGGAAAGACCGGCACGCCGAGCGGCTCGGCCGCGTCCACGGCGACGCGCTCGGAGAGGATGCAATCCACCATCAGGCTGAGCTGCGCGTGCTGCTCCGTGCTGCCGATCGGCAGGACGGCGCGGTCGTCGCGCTTCAGGTACGTTTCCACCTGCATCCAGTTCATGTCCTTAATTCTCATGGGATCTCCTCAGGGATGGAGCCGGCTCGGCATTGGCCGGGAATGTGCCGCGAATGGATTCGAGCATCGGCAGCAGCACCTGGTCGATCTCGCAGGGGTCGGGCGTATGGCGGTACTCGAAATGCGCGGTGCTGCGCTTCAGCAGCCGCACCGCCCGCTCGGAGCCGGTGGCCAGCACAACCACGTTCATCGGCGCCAGCGTCTCTTTGAGATCCGGCGCATCCAGCACGGTTGCCTTGATGCTCTGCACATGCGGCGCGAAGCGCTGCACCCCGGCCTTCATGATCGGCAGGAACTCGGGGAAGGTGGAGACGATGCAAACACGCGCCAGTGGGTCGATCTGGGCGAGCAGGGTACGCGTGCGCTCCGACGGGATGTAGTTGATGCCGAGAATGCGGGTTTTCGGCCCCAACATCTCCGCCACCTCCGCCTTGCGGTTTGCGAGCGTGAGGACGAGATCGCCGTTGATCGCCCGTTGGCGCGCCAGGTCATTGGTGGCGACCTCGCTCATGGTCGTGGTCGTGATCACGTCGCTGTCCGGCAGCCTGGCCTGGATGTCGGCGGCGTAGGCCTTGGTCGCCTCCTCGAACAGGCCGACGAAGACCAGGCGCAAGCCCTCGCGTGCGACGGCGCGCCGGTTGATGCGGGCATTGATCAGCGCGACCAGCTCGGCGCTGGACAGGCCGGCAGCGGTGGCGTCATGCAGGAGCTGGTCGATGCGCAGCTGCAGATCCAGGATCGCCGGCCGGACCTGGTCGGGGATGGAGGCGCTGACGAAGGTGCCGTGGCCAGGCTTGGTCTCAAGCAGCCCGGCGTGCTTGAGCTCCTTGTAGACCTGGCTCACCGTCATCGGCGCGATGTTGAGCTGACTTGCCATCGCCCGGACCGGCGGCAGGCGCAGGCCGGCCGGCAGCTGGCCGCACACGATGCCGTATTCGATCACCCCGCGGAGCTGGACCCCGAGCGGCACCGGCAGATCCGGATCGATATTGAAGGGCATCAAGGCGATGGCTCGAGTTGTGTCCTAAGATGCTATAACAGTTTGCATTGCCGGATCAACTGCACTTCCCGCGTTCCGCGCCATTCTGCGTCGACCATCCGCCGCAGGTCCGATCGCTGGGGAAGGATGGGGCGTCCGCTTGACAGGCCGAAGGCCTTCGTGGTGTCATAGTCCACTAGAACAATAAGAATCCGGCACAATCTCTTCACAGGGAGGAGTTCTCATGACTCGGTGGCTTCGAGTGCTTTTGGCGTTTGGACTGCTGGTCGGGCTCGCCGGCACGGCGGAAGCGGTCACGCGCGGCGGCACCCTGACTTACGCGCGCTATGCCGATTCCTTGCTCCTGGATCCGGTATTCAACGACGCCAACGTCGATATCTGGATCCTGACCAACCTCTACGACACGCTCTTGCAGCCGACCGCCGACGGCAAGGACGTCCAGCCGGGCCTCGCGACCGGGTATTCGGTGTCCGACGACGGCATGACGTTCACGTTGAAGCTTCGGCAGGGCACCAAGTTCTCGGACGGCTCGCCGATTACGGCCGACGATGTCAAATGGTCGCTCGATCGTGCGCGCAATCCTGAGAATCACATCTGGGGCTTCACTCTCGAAGGAATCGACAGTGTTGAAGTAGGTGGGAGCGACACGATCATCCTGCATCTCAAACACCCCGATCCAACCCTGGCTTCGGCACTCGCGACCTTCAACTCGGCGATCATGCCGCAAAAGCTGTACGAGGCCACGCCCGGGGCGACCGAGGAAGAGAAGGCGAAGGCGTTCGCCGAGCACCCGATCGGGTCCGGTCCCTTCATGTTCGATTCCTGGCAGCGCGGGACCGAGATGGTCATCAAGCGCAATCCCTACTACTGGCAGATGGGCGAGGACGGAAAGCCGCTGCCCTATCTCGATGAAGTCCGATTCGTGGTCATTCCGGACGATGCTACTCGAATCCTGAAGCTTCAGGCGGGCGAGGTCGACGGTGCCGAATTCATCCCCTACACCAGGGTCGCAGAGCTCAAGAATGATCCGAACCTGGATATGATCCTCTTTCCATCGACCAGAGTGCAGTATCTGACGGTCAACGTCCGGCCGACTCTCAAGGACGGCAAGCCGAACGTTCTTGCCGATCCGAAAGTGCGGCAGGCCTTGAACTATGCCATCGACAAGAAGGCGGTGATCAAGGTCGTGACTCACGACGTCGGAAAACCGATGGTCTCCTTCATGTCGTCCGCGACGCCGATGGCTGTCAACAATGGGCCGGTCTATCCCTACGACCTGGAAAAGGCCAAGGCTCTGCTCAAGGAAGCCGGAGTGGCAGAGGGCACCGAGGTCAGTTGCATGGGGCTGGCAGGCAATGCCGATGAAACCGCAATCCTGTCGACAGTTCAGGCGATGTGGGCACAGGTCGGCGTCAAGCTGAACGTCGAGTATCTCGACAACGCCACTCGGACAGCGCGTTATCGGGCGGCCGATTTCCAGATGCGGGTAGCGGCCTGGACCGACGACATCGCCGACCCCAGCGAAATCACGTCCTATTTCGCCTACTTTCCGAACATAGAATCCCTGCATGGCGGCTGGGAGGACAAGAAGGTCGATGCACTGTTCGAGGCATCGCAGAAGGAAGTAGACAAGACGAAACGGGCCGAGATGTACAAGGAGATCCAGCAGACGTACATCGAATCCGCGCCAATCATGTTCCTCTATGAATCGCCGTATCCCGTGGCCCTGCGCAAGCAGGTGAAGGGGTTAAACAAGATTCCGCTTGGCAACAACATCTTTTCGGGCGCCTATGTGGAAAAATGAGTGCTGAGGCGGCGCGGGCCGGTCGCGACGGCCCGCGCCCGCTCTGAGCCGGCAGTCAGCCTCATGTCCGCCGAGCCAAGCCGAGAGGAAGCGTGAGCCTGAACTATGTGGTGATAAGGTTGGCGCAGATCGTGCCAACCTTCTTTCTCATCATGGTGGTCATATTCGTCCTGGTGCGCCTGCTGCCGGGCGATCCGACCAGCGCCATTCTCGGCATCCACGCCTCCAACGAGGCGGTCGCCCGGATCAACGCCGAGCTCGGCCTCGACCGCTCCATCCCGGTCCAGTTCGGGTTGTTCTTCGAGCATTTTCTGCGTGGCGATTTCGGCGATTCGATCAACCTGAAAGTGCCGGTGATGAGCCTGGTGCTGGAGCGGCTGCCCGTCACCTTGTTCCTGACCGTCTTCGCCGCGCTGCTCGCGGTCGTGCTTGCCGTGCCCATGGCGCTGCTGGCCGCGGTCCGGCGCGACACCTTGGTCGACAATGGCATCCGCGCCGGTTTCCAGGTCGGTCTTTCCATGCCGGTGTTCTACATCGGCATCGTACTGCTGACCTTTCTGGCGGCGAAGCTGCGCTGGTTCCCGGTCGGCGGCTTCGGCCATTCCTTTGGCGAGGACATCTATCACCTGTTCCTGCCCGCGCTCACGCTGGCGCTCAGCCTGTCGGCGGTGCTGATGCGCAACCTGCGCAGCAGCATCATCGATGTGCTCGACGCTGAGTATGTCGACTTCGCGCGTGCCAAGGGGCTGCGCAACCGCCTCGTGCTCGGCCGCCATGTGCTGCGCAACGCGCTGACCTCGACGGTCGCGCTGTTCGGGCTCAACATCGGCACCCTGTTCGGCGGCGCCGTGATCACCGAATCCGTCTTCGCCATCCCAGGCATCGGACGTCTGCTGATCGATTCGATCTATGGCCGCGACTATCCGGTGATCCAGGGATTGACGCTTGTCCTGGCCGTGCTGGTGTCGCTGGTGTTCCTCGCCACCGATCTGGTGCAGGCCTGGATCGATCCGCGGGTGAGCCACCGGTGAGCATCGCCAGCCTCAGCATCGGCCGCGCGATCGGTCCGCGCTGGACGCTGGCGGTCGGGGCGACGCTGCTCGGTCTGCTGGTCCTGGTCGCGATCTTTCCTCAACCCTTCGCGCCGTACGATCCGCTGGCCATGGACTACAACGCGATCATGCAACCGCCGAGCGCGGTACACCTGTTCGGCACCGACAATCTCGGCCGGGATGTCCTCTCCCGCGTGATCTGGGCGACCCGCATCGACATCCAGATCGCGATCTTCGCGACCTCGTTTCCGCTGGTGTTCGGCACGCTGATCGGGACATTGACGGGCTATTACGGCGGCTGGCTGGACGCTGTGTTCGGGCGTCTGGTGGACCTCACCATCACCTTTCCGTTCCTGGTGATCGTGATCGCGATCGTTGCGGTGCTCGGACCCGGCCTGCTCAACATGTACATCGCGGTCAGCGTGATTGGCTGGGTGTTCTATGCCCAACTGGCGAGGGCGGAAGTCCGCGTGCAGAGGCAGAGCGACTATGCCGCCGCGGCGCGCGTCCTCGGCTACAGCGAGCGGCGGCTCATCTTCCGCCACCTGCTGCCGAATTCCATCACGCCGGTCATCGTCTATTGGATGACCGACATGGCGCAGGCCATCCTGCTGGGGTCGAGCCTCGGCTATCTCGGCCTCGGCGCGCAGCCGCCGACGGCGGAATGGGGCGTCATCATCGCCGACGGCAAGAACTTCATGAGTACCGCCTCGTGGATGTCGCTGTTCCCCGGCATCGCGATCGTGGTTGCCGGCGTCTCGTTCAGCATGGTCGGCGACGGCCTCGCCGACCTGTTCCGGAGGCGGCGATGAGCAAGGGCGAGGCCTTGCTCTCGGTCCGCGGCCTCGGGGTGGCGTTCGGCACGCCGCGCCATGAACTGGTCGCGGTCGACGGCGTCGACTTCGACGTGCATGGCGGCGAGGTGGTGGGGCTGGCCGGTGAATCCGGTTCGGGCAAGAGCCTCACCCTGCGCTCGATCCTGCGCCTGGTGAAGCCGCCGGCGCGCGTCAGCGGCGAAGTCCTGTGGCGCGGCCGCGACATCCTGCGCATGGCCGAGCCCGAGGTCCGGCGTGTGCGCGGCGGCGAGATCGCCATGATCTTCCAGGAGCCGATGAGCGCGCTCAATCCGGTGCTGACCGTCGGCACGCAGATCCTCGAGAATCTCCAGGAACATACAGAGCTCGATGCGGCCGCGCGGCGCGCGCGCGCCGTCGAACTGCTCGACCTGGTCGGCATCCCGGCGGCGAAATCGCGGATCGACGACTATCCGCACCAGTTCTCCGGCGGCATGCGCCAGCGCGCCATGATGGCGATCGCGCTGGCTTCGAACCCGAAGCTGCTGCTGGCCGACGAGCCCACTACCGCGCTCGACGTCACGATCCAGGACCAGATCCTGAAGCTGATCCTGCGCCTGCGCCGCGACCTCAACATGAGCGTCGTGCTGGTGACCCACGATCTCGGCGTCATCGCCCAGACCTGCGACCGGCTGGCGGTGATGTATGCCGGCCGCGTGGTGGAGGCGGGGCCGGTTGCCGACATCTTCGCCCAGCCGCGCCACGCCTACACGCTCGGCCTGCTCAATTCCGTGCCGCGCGGCGGGGCGCTGCGCGAGCCCTTGAGCTCGATCGGCGGCCAGCCGCCATCCTTGTCGGAGCGCTTGCCGGGTTGCGCTTTTGCGCCGCGCTGCTCGTTCGTCGTCGCGGAGTGCAGCGCCGCCAAGCCGCCGCTGGTCGGCATCGCGCCGATGCACGATACGGCGTGCATCCAGCACCGCAAGGTGGGCCAGCGATGAAGGATGTGGCGCCGATCATGCAGGTCGACGGCCTGCACATGGCGTTCAAACGGCCGCGCTCGATACTCGACCGGCTGGGCAGGAAGCCGCTCCAGGTCATCCACGCGCTGAACGGCGTCAGCTTCACGGTGGCGCGCGGCGAGACGCTGGGCATCGTCGGCGAATCCGGTTGCGGCAAGTCCACGCTCGCGCGCTGCCTGGTGCGGCTCTACACCCCGATCGCGGGACAGATCGGCTATGCCGGCCTGGATGTGCTGAGGCTGGAGGGAAAGGCGCGCCGCGACTACAACCGCCGGGTCCAGATGGTGTTCCAGGATCCGTACGGCTCGCTCAATCCGCGCATGACGGTCCGGCAGATGCTGGAGGAGGCGATCAGCTTCCATCGCCTGCGCGAGGGCGCCGCCGTCGCCGACCGGGTCGGCGAGCTGCTGGGCCTGGTGCGCCTGCCGCGCGACGCGGCCGACCGCTACCCCCATGAATTCAGCGGCGGGCAGCGGCAGCGCATCGGCATCGCGCGCGCCCTGGCGGTCGAGCCGGATTGCCTGATCGCCGACGAGCTGGTGTCCGCGCTCGACGTTTCGGTTCAGGCCCAGATCATCAACCTGCTGCTGGAGCTGCAGCAGAAGCTGCATCTGACGGTGCTCTTCATCGCGCACGACCTGCGGCTGATCCGGCACATCTCGCATCGCGTGGCGGTCATGTACCTGGGGTCGATCGTCGAGCTGGCGGAGACCGAGACACTGTTCAGTGCGCCGGCCCACCCGTACACCGAGGCATTGCTGAGGGCGGCGCCCGAGCTGGACCCGGCGCGCCGCTCGACCATCGACGCCGTGCGCGGCGAACTGCCGAGCCCGCTCGCTATTCCGGCCGGCTGCCCGTTCAACCCGCGCTGCCCGTATGTCATGGACCGTTGCCGGGTCGAGCGGCCGCTGCTCGAGGACCGGGGCGGCAATCACATTGCCGCATGCCATCTCCGCGAAGCGGCGCTGCCGGGCGCCGGGTTCGTTCCGTCGAACGACCAGGCCGCCGGCGAGCTGATTTCGCAAAGCCTGCGCCGCTCCAACGGCTGAGGCGAACGATTCTTCATTTCCGGAGGTACTCCCTTGAGCCTTGCTCTTCTCAACGAGCGGATCGGCGTCATCAATGATCTGCTGACCACGGTCAACCTGCTGGTCTGGGATTCGCGCACCATGATGCCGCCGGGCGGAGCGGCGGCGCGCGGCCGGCAGATCGCGACGCTGACACGGCTCGCACGCGACCTCGCTTGCGATGACGAGATGCTGCGCCGGCTCGAAGCCGCGGAACGCGCCGTTGCGGTGGCCGGTGCCGACGAAACGAATCGTGCGGCGGTGCGCCAGGTACGCGAGGCGGCCGAGGCGCATCGGCGGATGCCGCCGGACCTGATCGAGCGGCGGGCGCTGCTGCAGGCTGCCGCAACATCCGCCTGGGCCGCGGCGCGGGAAAGCGGCGCGTTCGCCACATTCGAGCCGTTCCTGGCCGAGACCATGGTCGTGGCTCGCGCGCAGGCGGATGCGCTCGGCTGGCGCGATCATCCGTACGATGCGCTGCTCGGCTTCTACGAGCCTGGCGAGACGCTGGCGAGCCTCCGGCGCCTGTTCGACACGCTGCGTCAGGGGTTGAAGCCCATCCTGGACGCGGCGCGCGCCCGGCCGAAGCCGCGCGGCGTGCTGTCCGGCGATTTTCCGATGGACCGGCAGCTGGCCCTGTGCAGCCGGCTGGCCGCCGCGGTCGGCTATGATTTCGGGCGCGGCCGCCTCGATCCCACGATCCATCCGTTCGAGATCTCGTTCACGCGCGAGGACGTGCGGATCACCACGCGCGCGAAGCCAAGGCATATCGGGCAGTCGATCTTCGGCACGCTGCACGAATCTGGCCACGGCCTCTACGAGCAGAATATCGATCCCGCCTTCACCCGCACCGTCTTCGCGACCGACCTGCTCGGCCTCTACGCGGTCGGCGGGACGAGCTATGGCGCGCACGAATCGCAGTCCCGCCTGTTCGAGAACCATGTCGGACGCAGCGAAGCATTCTGGCATCGGCACTATCCGGCCTTGGTGGAGACGGTTCCTGCCTTCGCCGAAATCCCGTTGACCGAGTTCCTGGCCGCGGTCACGCGGGTCGAACCCGGCCTCATCCGCACCGATGCGGACGAAGTCACTTATGATTTCCACGTCATGGTGCGGGTGGAAATCGAAGCCGCCCTTATCGGCGGCGATCTCGCCGCCCGCGATGTGCCCGAGGTCTGGCGCCAGCGCATGCGCGAGTACCTCGATCTCGAGGTGCCGAATGACCGTGACGGCTGCCTGCAGGATGTCCACTGGTCGGCGGGGCTGGTGGGCTCGTTCTGCACCTACACTGTCGGCAACATCATGGCCGCGCAATTGTTCGAGACCGCGTGCCGGCAGCCGGGTGTCGGCGAGGCCCTGGAGCGCGCCGATGTGGCTCCGCTGTCAGACTGGCTGCGGGACAAGGTCTGGCGGCACGGCCGCCGCTATCGGCGCGACGAGATCCTTGACGCGGCTACCGGGCGTGCGCTGGACCCGGCACCCTATCTGCGGCATCTCGCCCGGCGATACGGGTCAGGCGACGCGCACCGCGCGGCCTGAACTGGCGGATTCGTACGCCGCCTCGCACAAGGCGAAGGTGCGGACATTGTCGAGCGCCGCGGTGTCCGCGGCGCGGCCGGCACGCACTGCAGCCAACATGTGGGCGCAGGTGGCAAGCACGCTTTCCTGGATGATGTGCCACGGCCGCTCGGCCCAGCGCAGCACCGGTGCGTCGGCATCCTGGGTCGAGGTCTTGCCGTCGATGGTGACCTCGAGGGTCGATCCCGCCTTCAGGGCGATTGCGCCTTTCGGACCTTCGATTTCGAGCAGCGTTTCCGGGAACACGTCGGGCAGCCGGCGCGATTCGTAGGTGCATTCGACGATCGAGACCGCCCCGGACTTGTGCCTCAGCAGCATGGTTGCGGTATCCTCGCCGCTGACGTTGGGGTTGCGGCGCTGCAGCTCGGCCGAAAGATGCTCCACCTCGCCCAGCAGCACGCGCGCCACGTCGAGCACATGCACCCCGAGATCGATCAGCACGAACCGCTCCTCCTTCGCCAGGTACGGCTGGCCCTTGTAGATGTCGTAGCCGGTGCGGAAGCTGATCCGCGCCCATGACGGCGCGCCGATTGCGCCGCCGCGCAGCAGCTCAGCGATCTTCCGCATCGGCACCTGGAAGCGGAAATTCTCATGCACCGCCAGGAACAGTCCTGCACCCTGTGCGGCGTCGGCCATGGCGCGGCACGCCGCGAGGTCGGGACCGAACGGCTTCTGCACGATCGCCGGGATGCGATGGCGGATGGCCTGGCCGACGACGTCCCGATGGGTCTCGACCCGGGTTACGATGTCGACCAGGCCGAGCTTCTCCTGGCGGAACATGGTGGCGGCGTCGGTGTACCACCGGGGGATGCCGAACTTGTCCGCCGTCGCGCGCGCCTTGCCCTCGTCGATGTCGCAGACCGCGACGATGTCGGCGCCTTCCGAAGCCAGGTCGGTCCAGGCATGCAGGTGGTTCTGCGCAAAGAACCCGCAACCGACGACCGCCAAAGCGGTGCGCTCCATGGCTCGCTCCCCTTGCCGGACTCGCGGCTGAGCCTAGGACGGCCCGAGTCGCCTGTAAATCTTTCCCTCGCGACGGCAGGGGCTGCCCGCGTCGGCATTGCCTACAAGCGCGGCGGCCATTATCTTGCGGCCATGTCAATCACCACGGGTATTGGGGCCTGGCAGAAGGCGCCGGCGGCGGCATCGCGGCCGGCATTCGCCATCGGCGACGTGCACGGGCGTGCCGATCTGTTCGAGCCGCTGGTCGCGGCCATTCTCCGGATCGTCGACGAGGAGGGGCTTGACCAGGCGCTGCTCGTGACGCTGGGCGACTATGTCGATCGCGGGCCGGCCGGACTGGCCGTGCTGAAGCGCGTGCTCGACGGCATCCGGCACCCGAAGGTCGAATCGATCTGCCTGCCCGGAAACCACGAACAGTTCCTGCGGCACTTCCTGGAGAGCAAGGGCGCCGAGCGGCCCGAGATATTGTGGGCCTGGCTGGACAACGGGGCGGATGCGGTCGCGCGCGAGCTCGGCCTGTCCGACAGCAAGGCTGCGGCGGACCCGGACGGCTTCATCGCGGCCCTGGCTTCCCATCTCGGCATCGAACGGGTCGAGCGGCTGTTCAAGCTCGGCAACCACCACCGGCTGGGGCAATACCTGTTCGTCCATGGCGGCCTTCACCCGCAGTTCGGGCTGGCGGCGCTGAAGCGCGATTGGCGGCGGCTCCCGAGGAGCGGGCTGGACGAGGATCGGGACCCGCTGTGGGTGCGCGGGCCGTTCTTGACCTATGACGGCGAGCATGACGAGGGCGTGGTCGTGGTCCACGGCCATACGCCCCGCAACGAGGCCGAACTGCTCGGCAACCGGATCGGCATCGATACCGGCGCCTACTTTTCCGGCCGGCTGACTTGTGTGCAACTCATGGGCGACCGGATGCGACTCATCCAGGCGACCGACCGCTAGGCCCCGCAGCCTTGCGAGCCTGTGGTGGTTGCTCTACGAACTTGGCCAGTGAGGTTTTTCCATGCAGGCAGTGTTCCGGCCGACATGACGACTCGATTTGCGCGGATCTTTCCCGGTAAGAAGCCGGTCATCGCAATGGTGCATTTCGGCGCGCTGCCGGGCACGCCGCTCTACGACGCCGAGGCCGGTATCGAGGGGTTGGTCGAAGGCGTGCGCACCGATCTGCGCGCGCTGCAAGCCGCCGGCGTCGATGCGATCATGTTCGGCAATGAGAATGATCGCCCCTATGAGTTCAAGGTCGACGCCGCCTCGACCGCGACCATGGCCTACGCCATCGGGCAGGTGAAGCGCGAGATCATGGTGCCGTTCGGCGTCAACGTGCTCTGGGATCCGATGAGTTCGGTCGCGCTGGCGGCGGCAACCGGCGCCACCTTCGTGCGGGAGATATTGACCGGCACGTATGCCTCGGACATGGGGCCATGGACTCCGAATGCCGGCGCCGCGATGCGCTATCGCGACCGGTTGGGGCGGGAGGATCTCGCGCTGTTCGACAACATCTCCGCCGAGTTCGCCTGGTCGCTCGACCGGCGCAGCCTGCCGGACCGGGCACGCAGTGCGGTCTTCTCCTCGATCCCCGATGCCATCCTGGTTTCCGGCATCATCACCGGCGAAGCGGCCGCCTTGTCCGAGCTCGAGGGCGTCAAGAAGGTGCTGCCCGACACGCCCGTGCTCGCCAACACCGGCGTCAAGCACGCGACCGTGGCGGACGTGCTGCAGGTGGCGGATGGCTGCATCGTCGGCACGGCGCTGAAGGTCGACGGCACAACCTGGAACCCGGTCGACCCTGAGCGCGCGAAGGAATTCATGCGGCTGGCCCGCGCAGCGCGAGGGCAGTGAAATGGCTGCGCGGGAGGCGAAGAGCGGTGCGCAGGATCGGCTCAAGGCGTGGCTTACTGCGCTGATGGCGACGTCCGGATTGAGCGGTCATGAAGGCCCCGTTCGCCGCTTGCTGGCAAAGCAGTTGTCGGAGCTTGGCATCGCCTCGCGCAGCGACCGCATGGGGAACCTGATCGCGAGCCTGCCCGGCGACAAGGCGCTACCGTCCGTCATGCTGTTCGCGCACATGGACCAGCTCGGCCTGGTGGTGCGCAAGATCGAGGCGAATGGCCTTCTGCGCGTCGAGCGGGTCGGCGGCGTGCCGGAAAAGGCCTTGCCGTCGCAGGCGGTGCGGGTCTCGGCGGGCAAGGGCAGGACCATCCCCGGTGTCATCGCCAACAAGAGCCACCATGCGACCCAACCGGACGAGAAATACAAGGTGCTGCCGTACGCCGATCTCTACATCGATTGCGGGTTTGGCAGCACCGCCGAGATCGCAGCGGCCGGAATCGTCGTCGGCGCGCCGATTGTCTATGCGCCGAACGTGGTGGAGCTGGCCGGCAATCGGATCGCCGGCACTTCGGTCGACGACCGCGCCGGCTGCGCGGTAATGCTGGAGGTTGCTCGTGCCTTGAAGGGCAACACGAAACGGCCGAACCTGCACTTGGTGTTTTCGGTGCAGGAGGAGTTCAACCTGCGCGGCGCGGTGACCGCCGCACAGGCGCTGAACCCGGACATCGCGATCCAGCTCGACCTCATCCTCGCGACCGACACGCCCGACATGGCGACCCGGGGCGACGTCAGGCTGGGCGGCGGGCCCGGAATCAGCCTCTACAGCTTCCACGGCCGCGGCACGCTCAACGGCACGATCCCCCATCCGGCTCTGGTGGAGCTGTTCGAGAAAACCGCGCGCGCCGAACGGATTCGGCTCCAGCGCAGCGCCCATATCGGTGCGCTCACGGATTCATCGTACGTGCAGGTCACCGGCACCGGCGTCGCCTGCGTCGATCTGGGGTTCCCGACGCGCTACACGCATTCCTCGCTGGAGGTGTGCGACCTCGCCGATCTCGAAGGGCTGGCGCGCCTGCTGGTTACGGGCATCTCGCGCATCGACCGGAGGTTCAGCCTCGACCGGGACCGCTATCTCGAATGAAGCACTATCTTGGCGTCGACATTGGGACCTTCGAGACCAAGGGTGTCATCGTAGACCAGGGCGGCCGGATCATCGCCAGTGCCGCCCGGGCGCACCGGATGCTGGTGCCCCAGCCGGGCTGGGCCGAGCACCACCCGCAGGAAGATTGGTGGGAGGATCTCGTCCTCGTCACGCGCAAGATGCTGGCGGAGAGCGGCTTGCCTCCATCCTCCATCGCCGCCATCGGCGCCAGCGCCATCGGGCCTTGCATGCTGCCGGTCGATGCCGATGGTGCGCCCTTGATGAATGCCGTGCTCTACGGCATCGATACGCGCGCTGCGCTGGAGATCGAGGAACTCGGCCGACGCATCGGCACCGATACGCTGATCGAGCGCTGCGGCAATGCCCTGACGTCGCAATCGGTCGGTCCCAAGATCCTGTGGCTGAAGCGCAACCGGCCGGATCTCTTTGCGCGAACGCACAAGATCCTGACTTCGACTTCGTATCTTGTGCATCGCCTCACCGGCCGGTTCGTGATCGACCACTATTCGGCGGCGAGTTCCAGCCCGCTCTATCTGCCGGATCGGCTCGCATATAGCGACGCGCTGGCGAATGACATCATAGAGCTTGATCGTCTGCCCGAGCCGGCCTGGACGACGGAGATCGCCGGCACCGTAACACCGCGCGCGGCCGAGGAGACCGGCCTTGCCGCCGGCACGCCGGTGATCGTCGGCACGATCGATGCGGCGGCGGAGGCGCTCAGCGTCGGCGTCGCCCGGCCCGGCGACATGATGCTGATGTACGGGTCAACCATCTTCATCATCGAGATCACGCCCAGGCGCATCACGGACATCCGTCTGTGGTACGCGCCGTGGCTGTTTCCCGGGCACCACGCTTCGATGTCCGGCCTCGCCACCAGCGGCACGCTCACCCGCTGGTTCCGCGAGCAGTTCGCGCGCGAGCTCGATCCGAGCACGGCGATCGTCACGCTGACGGAAGAAGCCGAAAAATCGCCGCCCGGCGCGAACGGCCTGGTGGTGTTGCCCTACTTCTCCGGCGAGCGGACGCCGATCCACGACCCGCAGGCGAAAGGCGTGATCTTCGGCCTCAACCTCACGCACGCGCGGGGCGATCTGTTCCGGGCGCTGCTGGAGGGCATCGCCTGCGGCACCAACCATATTTTCGAGACCTACGCCGAAGTGGGTCAGGAGCCCGCCGCCATCTATGCCGTAGGCGGGGGCACCAGGAACCGGGTATGGGCGCAGGCGACCTCGGACATTTCCGATCGCCCGCAGATTGTGCGGCAGAAGACCATCGGCGCCAGCTATGGCGATGCGCTCCTTGCCGCGATCGCGGTTGGCGACGCGAAGATCGCCGATATCGAAAATTGGAATCCGGTCGCCAGCACGTTCACGCCGAACCCGGCGCTGTGCGAGCGCTATGAGAGGCTCTATCGGATATTCCGCGATCTCTATCCGGCAACCCGCAAGAGCATGGCCGCGCTGGACTGAGTCCTATTTCACCGATCCGGCGGTGAGGCCCTTCACGATATAGCGCTCCAGGAAGATGCCGATCACGATCAGCGGCGTGATCGCCGCCGCGGAGAGGGCAGCCATCGACCACCAGTTGATGCCCTGGGAGCCGGTCTGGCTTGCCACCATCACCGGCAGGGTCTTGGCGCTGGTGCTGGTGAGCAGGGCGGCGAAGAAATACTCGTTCCAACACAGGATGACGGACAGGATGAAGGCGGCCACCATGCCGGGCAGGGCGATCGGCAGCACGATGCGCAGGAACGCGCCCCATACCGAGCAGCCGTCGACCAGGGCCGCCTGCTCCAGCTCCAGCGGAATGGTGTCGAACTGGTCGCGCATGATCCAGATCACGATCGGCAGGACCGTCAGGACATAGATCAGGATGAGGCCGATCCGCGTATCGAGCAGGGCCAGCTCCTTGTAGAGCACCAGGAACGGCATGGCGAGCACGACCGGCGGCAGGATGAGCTGCGAGAGAAAGAAGAACGAGATGTCCTTGTTCCGCATCGGCCCGAACCGGTAGCTGAAACGGCTGAGCCCGTAGGCCGCGCACGACCCGATGACGACGGCGAGGGCCGCGGCGCTCAGCGAGGCTATGATGCTGTTCTCGAACCGCTTCAAAAATTCCTCGCGGGCAGTCGAGACCTCTCCGATCGTGTCCGGCGAAAGCCCGATCGACCGCCAGCCTTTCCAGTCGGGCTTGTAGTCGACCCACGGGATGATGTGGCTCTGCGTCACGTCGACCGCGACCTTGAACGAGGTCGAAAAGGTCCAGTAGATCGGAAACAGGCAGATGATCGCCCAGGCGATCAGCAGCGCATAGATGACGATGCGGCTCGGATAGTGGCGTGCGCCGAGGCTGTGCGTGGGGGTTGCCATCGCTCAGTTCATCTTTCTCATCCAGCGGCTGACCCCGTTGAGCAGCAGCGTGATGAAGACGATGATGATGACCAGATAGAACTCCGCCAGCATGGTGCCGTAGCCGACATTCGAGCGGTCCCGGTATTCGCGGAAGATGAAGGACGAGATCGTATCCGTCGCGCCGCCCGGTCCCCCGGACGTGACGTTGATGACGATGTCGGCCAGCTTCAGCTGGAAGATGATGCGCAGCACGATTGCGGTCACGCTGACCGGAAGCATGAGCGGAAAGGTGATCTGCCAGAAGCCCTGCCACTTGCTGGCGCCGTCGACCTTGGCGGCCTCCGACAGTTCCTTCGGCAGGGCCTGCAGTCCCGCCAGCAGCATGATCATGATGAAGGGTATCCAGACCCAGGCATCCATGGCCGCGATGCTGAACTTGGCGATCCAGGGCGAGGTGAAGAAGGCCGGATTGTCCCAGCCCAGGTGCCGCGCCAGCTTCGAGATCGGCCCGAAGCGGTATTCCATCAGCGACTTGCCGATCATCCAGCTCACCGCCACCGGGCTCAGCATGAAGGGCAGGAGGAACGCGACGCGGAAGAACTTGCGCGCCCTGATGTCGGCATTCAGCAGCAAGGCAAGGCCGAAGGCGATCGCATATTGCGGCAGCACCATGAGCACGTAGAACACCATGTTCTTGAGCGCATTCCAGTAATACGGGTCGGAGAACAGGGCATAGAGGTTGCTGAGACCGCTGAAGCGGCGGCCTTCGAGAGAAGACAGGTTCCAGTCGGTGAACGCGATGTAAAGGCCAAAGAAGGTCGGGAAGATCACCATCGCCACGGTGAACAAGACGGCAGGGAGCACGAACAGCGCCTTGTAGCCGGCTGCTCCGCGCATCCGCACCAGACCGAACCCGAGTGCGAGGCCCCACAGGATGTACGCACAGAGGGTCGGCCGCCAGTTCTCGAAAACCCAGGGCAGCGGCCCGAATTCCGACAGGATCTGCAACACCACGACCGCCGCGAAACCAAGCGTGGCAAGGACGATCACGCGTCTGCCGTCCTCGATCCGGGTCCGCGAAACACCGGCGGTCACGGCCTCCGCCGAGGAGATCGCCGAGAGGGCCGCCCTGGACGGCATCGGCGCGGTCGGTTTTTCGGCGGTTGAATCCATGAGGCGACGATATCGAGATGGCGAGGCCGGTGCTACCAAAACAGAGACTGGCGGCACCTTCCGGCGCCACCAGTCCAATGGAATGATCCGGCTCGGTTCGGCCTACAAGCCGAGCGCCGCCTTGTAGAGCTTGATCTGGTTGTCGCGCCCGATCTCGTCCGTGATCTTTTCCCAGGCCGCGGCGATCCTGTCCGCGCCGCTCTGGGCGTCGGAGCCGCCGGACCAGATCTTCGAAAGCTCGTCCTCGGCCACGCTGTAGTACTGGAAGATGCCGGGGATGCGCGGCTCGATCGCCGCGTTCGGATGGTTGTAGGAATTGGACTCGGAATCGAGATACGACTTGATGAAGGCCTCGTCGTAGCCGGCGGCGACCCATTCCGGGATGTTGAAGTGGCTGTTGCGGTAGGGCTGGAAACCGGACGGGTAGGCAGCGGTCCACAGCGAGATGTCCTTGCCGCCGAGATGCGCCGCGGCGCTCCACGCCGCCTTCTGCTTCTTGGAATCGCTGTCGACGCGCGCCATCACGTAGACGCCCCAGCCGAGATAGGCCATGTTCGGGGCATAGTTCGGGCCGCTCGGCAGCTTGTCCCACTTGCCGGCCTTGGAATTGTATACGTCATCCGAGCCGGGCAGGATCGAGAAGCCGCAGACGTCGCCTACCACCGAGCTGTCGTTGGTCTTCGCATTGGAGCCGACGTCGCCCCACCATGAAACCATCGAGCCGGTGCCGGCCAGGAACTGGGAGAAACCGGTCGTGTTCGGGTCGGCATTGAGCTGGTCGGCAGGTTCCGAAGGCAGCGCGTCGATCACGTCCTGGATCGCGCGCACCCAGGCCGGGTTGTTGATGCGCGGCTTCATGGTATCGGCATCGAACAGCCACGCCTTGTCGTCCGGATGCTTGGCATAGGCGGTGGCGCGGCTGCCCAGGAAATAGAAACCGAACCCGCCCCATGGCTTGATCGGGTCCAGATAGCCATAGGCGTCCTGCCCGGCCATCTGCTTGCCCTTCAGGAATTTCGTGACTTCCTGGACCTTCTGCCAGGTCTTCGGCACCTCCCATTCGCCGGAGTGCCCCTCGGACTTCCAGGCGGCGGCCAGATCCTTGTCCGCGAAGTAGTCGGTGCGGTAGTTGAAGTTGTGGCAGTCGCCGTCGATCGAGATGCGATAGGTCTTGCCGTTCCAGGTGCCGACCGGAGCCTTCAGGTAGCCGACATAGTCGTCCATGTCGATCTGCTTCTTGACCCAGTCCGGCATCTCCGAGGTGAGGCCCTTGCCGCACACGTCGCCTTCGAACGGCGCGCCCATCTCGACGATGTCGAAATCGACCGTGCCGGTGGCGATCGCCTGCTGCAGGCGCGGATTGTAGTCGGCCTGGGCCAGGTCGATCCATTTGATGGCCGCGCCGGTATAGGCCTCCCACGGTTTCAGGAAGCCGCGGAACAGCAGGTTGTGGAGGTTCTGGTTGTTGAGCCCCATGAAGGTCAGCTCGACACCCTTGAACTCGCCTTGCTTCACGCTCTGCTTGGTGGCGCCGAGTGTCATCTCGCCCACCTTCTGCCAGTCCGCGTCGGTCGGCGATCCCTTGTTGACGCCGGGAATCTTCAAGAGGTCCGCACGCAGATCGGCGCGCGCCGCTTTTGGCAGGACACCCGCAGCGCCGGCGATGCCGAGCGTAGCCGCAGCCGCACCGCCCTTCAGCGCGGTCCGGCGGGTAAGCAGATTGTAGAGTTCGACTTTCATCTGGATTCCTCCCTTGGCGTCCGCGCGGATGAAACGTTGTACCGGCTGGGCCTGGAAACCGCTCGCGCTTGGGTCGTAAGCCCGCGCTCCGCGGCACAACTTCTTGTTTGAAGGACGCGGCCGGAAGTATGCAAACCGGACCTATTGTTGTCAATTAACCGGCTGGCGAGGTACCGCCGCCGGCTATTGCAGGCGCTGACCGGACGCGGCGTCGAACAGATGAACGGATGACAGGTTGGGCTCGATCGCCAGCATCTCGCCCGGCTTGGCGGAAATGCGCTCGCGGAACACGCCGACGATCCTTTGCCCGGCCAGGCGGGCGACGACCTGGGTTTCCGATCCGGTCGGCTCGATCACCGCGATTTCGGTCTTCACCGGCCCGCCCAGGGACAGGTGCTCCGGCCGGAATCCATAGATCGCCTTGCGTCCGTCGCTGCCCGCCGGCACCGCGCCGAGCGGCAGATGCGTGCCGTCGGCCGCCTCGAAGACCGGTGCGGCGCCGGGCCGGATGACGCCCGGGATCATGTTCATGGCGGGCGACCCAATGAAACCGGCGACGAACAGGTTGGCTGGCCGGTCGTACAGCTCCAGCGGCGTTCCGACCTGCTCGACGATGCCGTCGTGGAGGACGACGATGCGATCCGCCATGGTCATGGCTTCCACCTGGTCGTGGGTCACATAGATCGTGGTGGTCTTCAGCCGCTGGTGCAGTTCCTTGATCTCGGCGCGCATCTGGACCCGCAGCTTGGCGTCGAGGTTGGACAAGGGCTCGTCGAACAGGAACACTTTCGGGTCGCGCACGATGGCCCGGCCCATCGCGACGCGCTGGCGCTGGCCGCCGGAAAGCTGCCGCGGATAGCGCGCGAGATAGGGAACAAGATCCAGGATCTCCGCCGCGCGCCGTACGCGCCCGGCGACCTCGGCCTTGGGCAGGCGGCGCATCTGCAGCGCGAAACCCATGTTGTCGGCGACATTCTTGTGCGGGTAGAGCGCGTAGTTCTGGAACACCATCGCGATGTCGCGGTCCTTCGGCTCCAGGTCGTTGACCACGCGGGCGGCGATGCTGATCTCCCCGGCGGTGATCGGCTCCAGCCCCGCGATCATCCGCAGCAGGGTCGACTTGCCGCAGCCTGACGGCCCCACCAGCGCGACGAACTCGCCGTCGCCGATGCCGATGGAAACCCCGTGAATGACCTCATGCTCCCCGTACGACTTGCGCACCTCGACCAGATCGACCGCCGCCATGAATGATCCCGTCTGCCATGTCGCGCTTCTTCGGACGCGTGGATTTTGGAGCGGCAACACTAAGCCAACGGCCGGCCCAGCGTCGAGGGAGATCGTCGGGCCTCGGCCGACGCCGGCCGGCGACCCGGGCCTCGCCTGCGGGGTGCTGTTGGCGGAGCCGGCCGGCCCGGACGCCATCCTGCACGTGCGGCCGTCGGCGTGGGTTCGGGGGCTTCCTGGCCGCTGCGTGACGACGGTCTGCGAAGCAATCGCGGGGCCGGTTGCGACCCGAGCGGCATGTTCTGTCCGACGTGCGGCGGCCTGCCTGACGCCTATCTCGCCGCGGCAAGGCCGCCTTGCGGCGCGCCACCAGACATATTGGCCTTTGGGATGATTTCTGCTTTCACCCGTTTACTCCGGCGCGGTGCGGCTTGAATCTGCCTCGTGCTGCAGGCGGGTCCAATGGACGAACCAGGCATAGTGAAGCGCGCATCCGGGCTGGCGGCGTATCTCGTGCTCGTCGCGCTCGCCTGCGCGCCCGGCCACGCGAGCGCCCAGGACATGATGAGCGGAGTCAACCTGACCTCGCCCGCTTTCACCGAAGCGGAGATGACGCGGGCTGAGGTCGCCGCGTTGCTGGATGCTGGCCCGCCGATCGACCTGGCGGGACGCAGGCTGAACGGCCTCGATCTCTCGGCGCTCGACTTTGCCGGCGCCAATCTGCGCGGCGCCTATCTCAACAAGGCCAAGCTCGCCGGTGCGAAATTCGACGGCGCGGTCCTGGACCAGGCCTGGGCGCTCGACAGCGATTGGTCGCATGCAAGCCTCAAGGGTGCCTCGCTGTTCGGCACCCAGATGCGCGGCGCCAACTTCGCCGGCGCCGATCTGGCCGGGGCGCGCATCACCGCCGACCTCACCCGCGCGAACCTTGCCGGCGCGAAGCTGGCGGGGGCCGATCTCTCGGCCGACATGAAGAACCAATCCATGGGGTTGATGCGGGCGGTGCTCGATTCCGCAAACCTCGCCGGTGCCGATCTGTCGGGGGCCAACCTGTCACGCGCGCGCATGAAATTCGCGAAGATGGCTGGCGTCAATCTCACCGAGGCGGATTTGACCCTGGCGGAACTCGCGGGCGCGGACCTGACCGGCGCAACGGTCGCCGGCGCCAACTTCGACCGGGCCGATGTTGCATCCACGACACTCGTGAACCTGGTGGACGAGGATCAGGCGCGCAACTTGGCGGCAGCCAGGAACCTCGACCGCGCCGTGCGGAACTAGCGGAAGAGGCGGAGAACGAGGCTACGCGCCGCGGCCCGGCTCCAGGCGCCAGCGGTCCACCGTAAGGCCCGGATGCTTGCCCATCCACTGGGCCACGAGCGCCTGGGCCTGAATGAAGGCCGTCGACGGATTGGCCGATAGCTCGGTGACCGGCTGCTCATAGACTTGGCAGTCGGACGGCGCACCACCCATGCAAACCGAGATAATCAGTGAATACAGCATGATCCGGTCTCATCCACAGCCTGGCGAACGACCTCGACAGGCTTGTTGATAAACAGCCACACGGCCGTCGCGCTCAAGGCACGATACCAGCGACCGCTTAATGGCCGGTTAGCACTGTTGAATTCGGAACCCCCACCATGCGCATCGCACCGCGACTCGCACGTGATGCTGCAATGCAGCGATCAAAGAGTATGGCGCAGCGGGCAAATCTCAACAGGAATATCGCATCGCACCATGACGACTATCACGAATGGGCTAGATAAAGTGTTTGCGACTCGGTGCCTGCACCCAGGGCCGGCGCTCTCGGCTATTGAGGAGGGAGCTCCTCCTGGATTGCCCGGGAAAGCGCGAACACCCGTTGCTCCAGCACTTGCGGCTGGTCGCACACGACGTGGAGCAGCCGCTGGCGATCATCGAAGATGCGGCTGTCCCAGTCCACCTGCTGCTGCAGCCCGGCTCGCCGTTCGACCAGCTTGGGATCGGTCGCGTCGGGGTCGATCTCGCCCAGCGCCTTCCAGCCGTCTTCGATGCGGTGAGCCAGGGCGTCCTGCCGGCGGTAGAAACGCTTGATGCCCCTGACGATGGCATTGCGGTCGGCGTTCAGGGTCTCGAACAGGCCTGCGAACAGCTCGGTCAGGACCTTGGTGCGCTCCTCGCCCTGGTATCCGGCGGCGAAGCGGCGAATGCTTGTAACCGCTTCGTCCTGCGGCGTACGCCGCGGCGCCACCTCGTTGACGAGGGCTGCGATGGCGGGCACCTGCCGCCAGTCGGTCTGATCGTCGCCGGGCTGCGGTCCCGACCACATCGCTCCCATCGACAATTCCGGGCGCAGCGGCTGCTCGCATGGCCATTCGGAGTTGGGATCGGCGGCGGCCGGGGCGGCGGACTGCCCGCTTCCGCCCGACGTGGCTCCCGGTGCCTCTACTCCTGGCGCCTCCGTGCTTTGCGCGGTGGCAGCGGTGGCGGCGATTGATGCGAGGCCGATGGCGGCAAGCAGCCAAAGCGGCGGGACAATCGGTTTCATGCTCACCTCCGTTACGCCGCCGCGCCCGCGCGCACGCGCGTGATGATGCCCTTGGACGGGTCATAGGCGACGATCGCGCCGGCGACGAAGGCGATCATGCAGCCTGCGACCACCAGCGCGGACGGGCCGTCGAACTGGACATAGAGCGCGAAGCGGACCAGCTCGACCGCATAGGTGAACGGGTTGACGCCGCAGATGTCGCGCAGGATCGGGCTCGCTTCCTCCACCTTCCACAGCGGATAGAGCGCCGAGGACGTGAAGAACATCGGAAAGATGATGAAGTTCATCACGCCGGCGAAGTTTTCGAGCTGCCGGATCATCGAGGACAGCAGCAATCCCAATCCGCCAAGCATCAGGCCCGACAGCACGAGGGCCGGCAGCAGGGTGAGATAGCCGAGCGGCGGCATCCGGATCCCGTAGACGAAGGCGATCAGCAGGAACACATAGACCTGCGCCAGCGAAAGCAGCGTCCCCGACATCAGCTTGGACAGCAGCAGGAACCAGCGCGGCATCGGGCTGGTCAGCAGCACACGCATGCTGCCGACTTCGCGGTCATAGACCATGGAGAGCGAGCTCTGCATTCCGTTGAAAAGCTGGATCATGGCGACCAGGCCCGGGATCACGTACTCGTCATAGAGGATGTAGGTCTGGTACGGCGGCACGATCGAGACGCCGAGCACCGAGCGGAAGCCGGCCGCGAACACGAACAGCCAGATCAGCGGCCGCACCAGTGCAGCCACGAAGCGGCTGCGCTGCTGGAGGAAACGCAGGACCTCCCGCCACAGGATGCCGAGGAAGCAGCGGAACATCGCGGCCGCGTTCATGCCGCCGCCTCGGTGGCGCGGCGGAAGGCGTCGTTGAGGCCGTCCGCGCCCAGCGCCTGCGCGATTTCGCCCGGGCGGCCCTGCCGCAATATGCGTCCGCGATGCAGGATGACGATGAGATCGTCCGGTTCCACCTCGTCGATCAGATGGGTCGCCCACAGCACGGCCACGCCGCGGTCACGCACCAGGCCGCGCACGTCGCCGAGTATGTCGGCGCGGCTGCGCACGTCGAGGCCGACCGTCGCCTCGTCGCACAGCAGCAGAAGCGGGTTGTGCAGCAGGGCACGCGCGATCTCGATGCGGCGCGATTCGCCGCCGGAGAGGGTGCGGATCTTCCGGTCGGCGTCCTTGACGAGGTTCATCCGCTCCAGCTCGGCGGCGATCCGCGCCCGCGCCACCCGGCGCGGCAATCCATGCAGGGCGGCATGATAGGCGAGGTTCTGCCGCGCCGTCAGATCGGGATCGATGGCGCGCTGCTGGAACACCACGCCCATCATGGACAAGGCGGCCGAGCTTTTCTTGCGCACATCGTGGCCGAAGACCGTGATGGTCCCCTGCTGCGCGGCATAGAGCCGCGTGACCAGGGACAGCAGGGTCGTCTTGCCGGCGCCGTTCGGCCCGAGCAGGATGACCAGCCGGCCCGCCGGCACCGTCAGCGCGATGTCCTGCAGGATGACGCGGTCGCCGATCCGGTGCGTCAGGCCGCTGATCGCCAGCGCTTCCGGAGTGGAGGCGGGATGACGGGACGGCAGGTGTGCGAGGTCAACCATGTCAGCGGATCGCGACGCCCCACGGCTGCTCGCCGACGGGAATTGAACGCAGGACCTTGCGGTCGGCCACGTCGATCACAGAGATGTCGTTGGAATTGCCGTTGGTCGAAAGCAGCAGCTTGGCATCCGGCGTGAACGCCATCTGCCAGACCCGCTGGCCCACCAGCAGATAGTCTTGCACCTCGTAGCTGGCCGTATCGATGACAGCCACGCGGTTGGCGGGGCCGAGCGCGACGAAGGCAGTCTTGCCGTCGGGCGTGATCTTGATCCCGACCGGCCCGATCGAATCGTTGCGCAGGCCCTGGATCGCGAACGGGATCTTCTTGAGGATCTTGTGTGTAGCCACATCGATCACGGTGACGGTCCCGCCGATCTCGGAAGAGACCCATAGTGTCTTGCCATCGGGTGAGAACTCGGCATAGCGCGGGCGCGAGTCCACCAGCACGCTGTCGACGACCTCAAAGCTGGAGGTATCGATGAAGTGCGCCATGTTGGTGGTCTCGGAGGTGTTGATCAGGATCTTGTCGTCGGGGCTGACAGCCATCCCCTCGGGCTCGACGCCCACCGGAATCTCATTGGAAGCGGTGCCCGAGGCCAGGTCGAGCACCGTCACGAAAGCATTGTCCTCGTTCGCGACATAGAGCTTCGTGCCGTCGCGGGATACCACGAACTGCTCGGGATCTGGGCCGCTGGGCAGGATCTGGGTCACCTTCAGCGAATCAAGGTCCAGCACCTCGATGTGGTCGGCGTCGCTGGTGCAGATGTAGAGATGCTTCTTGTCATGGCTGAGCGCGATGCCGCGCGGCCGCTCGCCAACCGGGACCGTCGCCACCGTTTCCATCTTGTCGAGATCGATCACGGTAATGGTGTTGCCTTTCTCGTTGGAGACATAGGCGGTGTAGGCGAGCGCAGGTGCCGCCGCGAGAAACGAGCCGATGGCCGAAATGATGGTCAGCAGCTTCCAGCGTAGCATGAGGTTCTCCCAGACCTACGGGTTCAGGCGACAGCTCGAATCCGGCTCGTCATAGCCCAGTGTATCCAGCGGCGTGCGCTCGTGCAGGAACCCTTCCTGCGGCGAGACCGACACCAGCATCAGCGGCGTCGCCAGCAGGATCGGCTGGCGGAGTTCCTGGTTCCACTTGCGGAAGCTCAGCGCCTTGCCCTTGAACGCGGCAAGCGCAAAGTCGTCGGACATGATGTATTTGTGCAAGCTCGCGGCATCGCCGCTGTTGGTGCGGCTGACTGCTTCGCCGATCGTCCGTACCGCCTCCCAGGCGGCGTAGTCGCGCTCCAGCATCCAGCGGTGCGACGCACGCTCGAACCGGCGCTGGAGCTGGGTGCCGCCCCACTGCTCCTGGCTGCGATGCCAGGCGGTGGGCACCAGCCCTTGCGTCCCGACCACCGGCCGCGGATCCCAGGTGCGATAGGGCAGGTAGTCGCCAAACACTTCGCTTTCGTCCGCCACGATCATGACGTCGTAGTCGGGAAGGCGCTGGGTGAGCTGCGTCATCTGCTCCCGGATCTGTGCCTCGCCGGTGTCGGTGCGGCGGGATCCGGCCTCGAACTCGTAGGCGCGCTCCTCGACGATCTCGGCGCGGTAGCGCTTGGCGGTGCGGCGGATGGCATCGGCAAACGCCTTGTCGGGATCGTTGGTGCCATAGACCAGCACCCAGCGCATCCATTTCTTGCTGACCAGCCATTGCCCCAGGGCGTCCGCCTTCATCGCCCGGCTCGGAATCAGGTGGAACACGTTCGCACGGCAGTTGGACACGCGCAGGCTATCGTCCTCGGCGCGAACATTGAGAATGATGGCGTCCTTCATGTCCGGCATGTCGGCGAGCTCGGTCAGGCGCGGCGCGGCGAGGTCCGCAATGACCAGCTTCTGTCCGGCCTTCGCCAGCTCGCTCGCGGCGCCCTTCAGATCGCCGCCGGCGGGAATGATCTTCTGTACCAACTCGAAGTCCTGATGCAGGAACTTGCCCGTGGTGTTGTTGTCCTCGATAGCGAGCTGAGCGCCCGCTATGCCCTTGTCCTTGGCGATCGGCTCCACCAGCGACAGCGGCGGCGGCTCGGGAATGGCCTCTCCGAGATACACGATCGGAACATGCAGCACGGCGGTTTCCGCGGCCGAAACCTGGATTCCCTCCGGCGCCAGGAGGAGGGCGGCCGCAACGCCGGCGAGCACGCGGATCAGGCGGCCAAGCGGGAAGCGGCCGTTGTTCACTGCGAGCTTCCCGCCGCCTGCTCGAGATAGGCGATGACGTCGGCCCGATCCTGCTCCTTGGGCAGGCCTGGGAAGGTCATCTTGGTGCCGGGCACCATTTTCTTGGGATTGGTGAGATATTGATCCAGGATCTCAGGCGTCCAGTTCACGTGGGCGTTCTTCATCGCGTCGGAGTAGGTGTAGGAGGGGGCCGTCGCCGAGGCGCGGCCGATCACCCCGTGCAACGATGGGCCGACCTTGTTCACCCCCGCCTCGATCGAATGGCAGGCCTGGCACTTGGCGAAGATCTTCTTGCCATGACCCGGATCGCCGGCCGCCACGGCAAGCGACATTCCCGAACCGAGCAGGAGTGCGGTGGGAAAAGCAAGGATCGCGCCGAGCAGACAGGTGGAGAATCGCATCGCGGGGAGCCTTCCGTAGTGGCGGTCTATGGTGGTGATCCAGTGCGTGCCCGGAGAAAGGCGCGACGCTCCGGTCGGGTTCTCATCCGGGGGCAACTCTAGGAATCGCAGAAAGGGCGGGCAAGGCCGGTTTGCCGGTGTTCGACCAAAGAACAATGCCGCATGTAACGGCCGGGATACCGCGACAGCCCCGAGGCAGGTGGGTCAGAAGCAGCGGAAGTCGGCCTCGATCTGGGCCAGGCGAAGCTGGTCGACCACGTTCTTCAGCATGGTCATCTCGCGGAACATCGAGGTGTTGTCGCCGGCCACGCCGGCCATGCGGATGATGGTGTCGGCCCGCTCGTAGGTGTCGTACGGCAGGATCGAGGCCACGGCATCGATGCTGCAGGAACAGCGCCGCAGTATGTCCTGCGTCTCGCCGTTCGCGGCCATGCAACCGATCACGTAGTCGGCGACGACGTCGGTCGGATAGGCATTCGCCTCGGCATGCCGCGGTGCGCTGGCCAGGGAGAGAGCGAAGGCCGCCATTGCACAAACCACCGCTGACCGCATGACCACTCGTCCTCCGCCGCGTTCGCTGCGAAACTTGCGAAAACAAATCACAGACTGGCCGGACGGGCAATTGATCTTCCGGCCAATGCGCCGTCAAATAGCGGAGCCGGGCCGCCCCCGCCGCAACGCACGGGAGTGTCATGATATCAGCCAGTCTGGTTGCGGCCCTGCTCACTGCGATCTCGGGCTATACGGGCTACGCCATTCCAGGCGACCCGCCGCATATCACGCCACTCAGCCACGACGCCCTTGCGCAACGGGTCTGCGGGCGCCCCTGCCAGGTTTTCGGCTTCACTTCGCCGGATGGCGACATCGTCATTGACGAGGCCTTGAAAATCGGCAGCGATCCGGTGGCCACCAGCATCCTGGTGCACGAGCTGACACACTTCCTGCAGATCAAGAGCGTCGCGCACCCGCAGCCGGTGGATTGCCGGACCTGGACCGAGCGGGAGCGCGAGGCGTTCGATGTCCAGACGCGGTGGCTGCGCGACAGTGCGGATTCGATCCGGACATTCTCGATCGAGATGGCCCGCCTCGGCTTCGGCGACCTGCGCGAGAGCTGCCGACCCTGACCGGGCTACTGCACTGCAAAATCTTGGTCCAAAGGATGAGAGCGGCGGCGGCAATTGCCCTGGCATGCGGGGAATGGCGTTCGTAGGATGGTCGTGCTGGCGATGCCGGCATGTTCGAACTCATTGATCGCTATGGACTGGGAGAGTTGACCATGAAGACTTGGAAGACTCCGCGGTTGCGCGAAATCTGCGTCGGCCTCGAGATCAACAGCTACGCCTGCGCGCGCCTGTAACTCGACCCTCCGCCGCGCGACAAAGCGGGGCGACTCTGGAGCCAGGGTTTAGCAACCATGGAAGTGGTGGTGCTCGGTTCTGCGGCCGGCGGAGGCTTTCCCCAGTGGAACTGCAATGCGCCCACCAGCAGACGGGCGCGCGAAGATTCGGCGCGCGCCAGGTGGCGGACGCAGGCCTCGGTCGCGATCAGCGCCGACGGCACGCGCTGGGCGATGCTCAATGCTTCGCCCGACGCGCGACAGCAGCTTCTGCAGACTCCATGCCTGTGGCCGCGGGCGGCGCCGCGCGATTCGCCCGTCCACGCGGTCGTCCTCACCAGCGCCGAGATCGACCACGTGACGGGCCTGCTGTCGATGCGCGAGAGCCAGCCGTTCGTGCTGTGGGGAACAACTCGCGTGCTCGGCTTGCTGGCGGAGAACCCAATCTTCGGTGCGCTCAACCCGGATTACGTGGAACGGCGGACCTTTTCGCTGGGCGAACGTGTCGAGCTCGCCGGCAGCGATGGGCCGCTCGGCCTGTCCATGACCGCCTTTGCAGTGCCGGGCAAGGTGCCGCTGTTCCTCGAGGGACGTGATCCCCAGCATCTCGGCGGCGTGGCAGAGGATACCATTGGCCTTGAGATCGGCTCGGGAGAGGCCAGGTTCCACTTCATCCCGGGCTGCGCGCGCATGACATCGGAGCTGGAGCAGCGCCTGCGCGGTTCGGCCCTGGTCTTCTTCGACGGCACCCTGTGGTCTGACGACGAGCTGGTGCGGCTCGGGATCAGTCGGAAGACCGGCCAGAGGATGGGCCACATGAGCATCAATGGCGGATCGGGAACGCTGACCGCCTTCGACGGGCTGGAGGTCGCGCGCAAGATCTTCATCCACGTGAACACGACCAATCCCGTGCTGGACGAGGACTCGCCCGAGCGGGCGGAGGTCGCTGCCCGCGGCTGGGAGGTCGCAGAGGACGGCATGAGGATCACGCTATGACCGAGCTGATGGGCCCGGAGGAGCTGGAGGCCGCATTACGCTCGATCGGCGCGGTGCGCTATCACAACCGGCACCCCTTCCATGCCCTGCTGCACGGCGGAAAGCTGAACCGCGGCCAGGTCCGGGCCTGGGCGCTCAACCGCTATTTCTACCAATCGATGATTCCGATGAAGGACGCCGCGATCCTGTCGCGGGCGCCGGACCGGGAGTTTCGCCGCGCCTGGCGGCAGCGCATCGTCGATCACGATGGCGACATGGGCGGCGAAGGCGGCGAAGGCGGAATCGAACGCTGGCTGCGCCTGACCGATGCGCTGGGGTTCACGCGCGACTATGTGCTGTCCGGACAGGGGTTGTTGCCGGCAACGCGCTTCGCCGTCGAAGCCTATCTCCACTTCGTGCGCGAACGCACCCTGCTGGAGGCCGTGGCCTCATCGCTCACGGAACTGTTCGCCCCCGCCATCATCAGCGAACGCGTGACGGGCATGCTTGCCAGCTACGATTTCATCGACCGCCGGGCGCTCGGCTATTTCGACAAGCGCCTCAGCCAAGCGCCGCGCGACGCGGATTTTGCCGTCGAATACGTGAAGCGCGAGGCGCGCCTGCCGCACCAGCAGCAGGCCGTGCTGCGCGCGCTGGAGTTCAAGTGCGACGTGCTCTGGGTGCAGCTCGATGCGCTCCATCACGCCTATGTCGCGCCCGGCCACGTGCCGCCTGGCGCCTTCCGATCGGAGGATATTCCATGACCATGCCCCAATTGCCGAGCGGGGCCTGCCCGGGCCTTGCCCCCGGGGTCCGACTGACTTTCGACAAGGCGCGCGACCGCTGGGTAGTGCTGGCGCCCGAGCGCGTGCTGGTGCCCGACGAAACGGCGCTGGAGATCCTGCAGCGCTGCGACGGCACCAGGCATTTGGACGACATCGTCGACGAACTGGCGAGCGCCTATAGCGCGGATCGCAGCGAGATCGAGCATGACGTCCGCGACCTGCTGGTCTCGCTCATCGAGAAGCGGATCGTGACCACATGAATCTTGCTGCCGAACTCGGTCCCCCGCTGGCGGCTCTGCTCGAGCTGACGCACCGCTGTCCGTTGCAGTGTCCCTATTGCTCCAATCCGCTGGAACTGGAGCGGGCAAAAGGCGAGCTTTCGACGGCGGAATGGATGCGGGTCCTCGACGAGGCTGCCGAGCTCGGCGTCCTGCAGGTGCATTTCTCCGGCGGCGAGCCGGCCGTGCGGCGCGACCTGCCGGACCTGGTGGCGCATGCCCGCCGCGCCGGGCTCTACAGCAATCTCATCACCTCCGGCGTCACGCTGGACGAGCCGCGCGTCGCCCGGCTGGCGCAAGCGGGGCTGGACCACGTCCAGCTCAGCATGCAGGATGTCGACCATCAGACCGCTGCCCATATCGCCAACTATCCCGGCGTGCAGGGCAAGAAGCTGGCCTTTGCCCGCATGGTGCGTGCCGCCGGCCTGCCGCTCACCATCAACGCCGTGGTGAACCGGCACAACGTCGTGCGTGTCGAGCGCATGATCGACTTGGCGGTGGCGCTTGGCGCGGCGCGGGTCGAGGTCGCGCACGTGCAGTATTACGGCTGGGCCATCCGCAACCGCGCCGCCTTGATGCCGACCCTGGAGCAGGTGCAGGAAGCGACTGCACGCGTGGAAGCAGCACGCGAACGGCTGCGCGGCAGCATCGTCATCGATTATGTCCTGCCGGACTATTACGCGCGCCAGCCAAAGGCCTGCATGGGCGGCTGGGGCCGGCAGTTCCTCAACATCACGCCCAGCGGCGAGGTCCTGCCGTGCCACGCCGCGCAAACCATTTCCGGCCTCGCTTTCGAATCCGTGCGGCACAAGGCTTTGGCGGAGATCTGGGCTGCGTCCGAGGCCTTCGAGCGATTCCGCGGCACCGGCTGGATGCCGGAACCCTGCCGAAGCTGCGACCAGCGCGAGGTGGATTGGGGAGGCTGCCGCTGCCAGGCCCTCGCCATCACCGGAACTGCCGTCGCCGCCGATCCGGCCTGCGCGCTGTCGGAGAGGCACGGCACATTGCGCGCGCTGGCGGATAGCGCGTCGTCGGAACCGGCACCCGCCTTCACGTATCGGCGCATGGCGCCGCCGCAGGACCGCAAGGCTGCCCTGGCCGCGACGCCGACCTGAGCGGCTTCTTTCCGCGAGCGCACCGCAGCAACGTGCGGCGCGCGTCCGCACGCCGCGTGCAGCGCCGCTTCCGTCGCGCGAACCAATCGAACGAAGTTGTACCAAAGGACAATGCTCTTTCGCGCCTTTGTCGACTAACGTTCGATGACGCCGCTCGCGATCGGTTGTGGAGGATCGTGGGACAATTGCAAGCACCGACAAGACTGCCGTCCGCGCGAGCGGACTGACGGGACGGCGGCGAGAGCCGGGCCAACTCCGACAGGTCGCAGAACATTGCGGAGCCTGGATGCCAATCCTTATCGGGAGGACAAGATGCCAAGACTGATGCCTGCTTCAGGGTACGTGCTGGCCGTCGCCGGCGCGCTGTCGCTGTGGGGCGCGCAAGCCACGGCGAATGACGATCTGTTGAAGCTCGAGAAAGATCCGAACCAGTGGGTCATGCCGCTGGGCAACTACGCCGGCAACCGGTACAGCGAGCTCGACCAGATCAACAAGGACAACGTAAAGGATCTGCAGGTCGCGTGGACCTTCTCCACCGGCGTGCTGCGCGGCCATGAAGGCGGCCCGCTGGTGATCGGCGACATGATGTACGTCCACGCGCCGTTCCCCAACACCGTGTTCGCGCTCGATCTCAGCAAGAACGGCGAGATCGCCTGGAAGTACGAGCCGCAGCAGGATCCCAACGTCATCCCGGTGATGTGCTGCGATACCGTCAACCGCGGCGTGGCCTACGGCGACGGCAAGATCTTCCTGCACCAGGCCGATACCAAGCTGGTCGCGCTCGATGCCAAGACCGGCAAGGTGGTCTGGACCGCGACCGACGGCGATCCGACCAAGGGCGAGACCGGCACCTCGGCTCCCCTGGTCGCGAAGAACCTCGTCCTGATCGGCAACAGCGGCGGCGAGTTCGGTGTCCAGGGCCACGTGACCGCCTACGACATCAAGACCGGCAAGCAGGTGTGGCGGGCGAACTCCACCGGTCCGGACAAGGACATGCTGATCGACCCGGAAAAGACCACTGCGCTCGGCAAGCCGGTCGGCGAGGATTCCAGCCTGAAGACCTGGGAAGGCGATCAGTGGAAGATCGGCGGCGGCACGACCTGGGGCTGGATGTCGTATGATCCGGATCTCAACCTGGTCTATTACGGCAGCGGCAATCCCAGCACCTGGAACCCGACGCAGCGGCCCGGCGACAACAAATGGTCGATGACCATC
Source organism: Dongiaceae bacterium (assembly GCA_035699005.1). Lineage (GTDB taxonomy): Bacteria > Pseudomonadota > Alphaproteobacteria > Dongiales > Dongiaceae > Dongia_A. The sequence goes on along the minus strand of DASSBF010000095.1, from coordinate 29,374 downwards.
TTCGCACGCGACCTCGACACCGGCATGGCGAAGTGGGTCTACCAGATGACGCCGCACGACGAGTGGGACTATGACGGCGTCAACGAGATGCAGCTCGTCGACCAGAAGATCGACGGCAAGGACCGCAAGCTCCTGGTGCATTTCGACCGCAACGGCTTCGGCTACACGCTGGACCGCGAGACCGGCGAACTGCTGGTGGCCGAGAAGTACGATCCGGCGGTCAACTGGGCGACCAAGATCGACCTGAAGACCGGCCTGCCGGACCGCGTGAAGAAGTACTCGACCGAAGCCAACGGCCAGGATGTCAACTCGCAGGGCATCTGCCCGGCCGCGCTCGGCAGCAAGGACCAGCAGCCTTCGGCCTACTCGCCGAAGACCGGCCTGTTCTACGTGCCGACCAACCACGTCTGCATGGACTACGAGCCGTTCAAGGTGGCCTACACCGCCGGCCAGCCCTATGTCGGCGCGACCTTGAGCATGTATCCGCCCAAGGGCGAGCAGAATCTCGGCAACTTCATCGCCTGGGATGCGACGACCGGCAAGATCAAGTGGTCGGTGCCGGAGCCGTTCTCGGTGTGGAGCGGCGCGCTCGCGACGGCCGGCGATGTCGTGTTCTACGGCACGCTGGAAGGCTACCTGAAGGCGGTCGACGCCGAGACCGGCAAGGAGCTCTACAAGTTCAAGACTCCCTCCGGCATCATCGGCAACGTCAACACCTACGAGCGTGACGGCAAGCAGTACATCGCAGTCCTGTCGGGCGTCGGCGGCTGGGCCGGCATCGGCATGGCGGCGGGCTTGACCGAAGACACCGCCGGCCTCGGCGCAGTCGGTGCATACAAGGCGCTGTCGAACTACACGGCGCTGGGCGGAACCATGACGGTGTTCACGCTCCCTGAGTGACAGCACGTCGGTGATCGGGCGGGCGGCGGCTGCCGTCCGCCCGATCTTCTTGCCGGCCCATCCGAGATGAAGCATGCGCACGCGAGCGGGGCTTTGATGCACTCTGATTGGCGTTGGTTCATCGCTCTGGTCTCCGCTCTTGTGGCGTGTGGCGGTGTCGCCGCCACGGCCCAGGAGGCCACCACCACCGGGAATGCCGCGGCCGCGACGGACGAGGAGAAGCCCTACAAGATCGCCCCGGACGGCACGGTCGACTGGGCGACCTTCAGCGGCTTTCGGCGCTACAACAGCGTCTGTCATACGTGCCACGGGCCCGATGGCGCCGGCAGTTCGTTCGCACCGGCGCTGGTCGATTCGTTGAAGCGGCTGAGCTACGAGCAGTTCACCGAGATCGTGGTCAACGGCAAGACCGACGTGAATACGGCGACCCAGAAGAAGATGCCGGCCTTCGGCTTGAACCCCAATGTCATGTGCTATCTCGACGATATCTACACGTATTTGAAGGCGCGGTCCGACGGGGTGGTCGGCCGCGGGCGGCCGGCCAAGCATGCCCCGAAGCCGCCCGAGGCGGCGGAAGCGGAAGAAGCCTGCATGGGCAACTAGGCGGCGCAACGATGGCACTCCGGAGCCTTTGCATCGCTGCCCTGGTCGCCGCAATTCCGGCTGCCGCGATGGCTGCCGACCAGCCGGAGGCGGTGGACCATTCCGCCCTTCGGATCTGCTCCGATCCCGGCAACATGCCGTTCTCCAACGTGAAGGGGGAGGGGTTCGAGAACAAGATCGCCGAGCTGTTCGCCGCCAAGCTCGGCATTCCGGTGCGGTATACCTGGTTCCCGCAGGCGACCGGCTTCCTGCGCAGCACGCTGCGTGCCCGGCGCTGCGATCTGGTGATCGGGATGGTGAGCGGCGCCGAGCTGGTGCTGAGCACCAACCCGTACTATCACTCGACCTACGTGATGGTGACGCGCAAGGCCGACGGCATCACCGCCGACCGCCTCGACGACCCGAGCCTCAAGGCTCTGAAGATCGGCCTGATCGCCGGCACGCCGCCGGCGGGCGTGGTGATGCGCAACGGCCTGATGGCCAATGTGCGTCCCTACGACCTGATGGTCGACACGCGCTACGATTCGCCGAGCCGCCGCATGATTCAGGATCTGGTGGCGGGCAGGGTCGACGTGGCGCTGCTGTGGGGTCCGCTGGGCGGCTATTTCGCCGCCGAGCAGGGCGACCTGCTGACCGTCACCCCGCTGCTGCACGAGGCAAAGTCGAGCCGCATGGACTACTACATCGCGATGGGCGTGCGGCCCGGCGAGACGCACTGGAAGGGTGACGTGGACAAGCTGATCGCCGAAAACAAGGACCAACTCACGGCCATCCTCCGCGAGTACCATGTCCCGCTGCTGGACGTGCAGGGCAACCTCATCCAGTAGGCTCAGCCGGTCCGGCTGATTGCACCTGAGCTCTTCGGCTCCTCGTGCCCAGGCCGGTCCGGCGAACCGGCCGGTGGCCAGGCATGGGTCATGCGCCGCAGCTCCTCCACCACGGCCGACACGGTCCGGTCGTTGCACACTCGCGGGTCCGGCGGAGGCAGAGCGCAATCGGCTACCAGGCGGCCTTCGCTCGGCGACAGGATGAGGATGCGGGTGGACAGATCCGCCGCCTCGGCGATGTTGTGGGTGACCAGCAGCGTCGTGGTCCGGTGCTCGCGCCAGTGGGCGTTGAGCAGGCGCCGCATCCGCTCCGCCAGCGCCCCGTCGAGCGAGATCAGCGGCTCATCCAGCATCAGGAAATCAGGCCGCACGAGCAGCGCGCGGGCGAGCGCCGCGCGCCGCTGCATGCCCCCCGAAAGCTGGCCGGGCAAGGCCGCCTCGGCTCCATCGAGCTCGACGGCGGCCAGCAGCGCCCTTGCCCGCTCGGTTTCATCGGGATCTGCCACCAGCAGCAGATTGTCGAGAACGCTGAGCCACGGCACCAGGCGTGGCTCCTGGAACACCATGCCGAGCCGCGGCCGACGCGCATCCTGCCAGCCGACTTCGCCGGCATAGTCCGTGTCGAGCCCCGCCAGGATGCGCAGCAGCGTCGTCTTGCCGGCGCCCGACGGTCCGACCAGCGAGACGAATTCGCCTTCGGCGATGGCGAGGTCGATGCCGCACAGCACGCGATGCGGCTTCGGGTCGGCATAGTCGCGGACGACGTCCCTCAGCACGACACCGCTCATGCACGCCGCCACCGGCCGAGCCGGCGATCGAGCGGTTGCAGGAGCAAGGTTTCGATGGCGATGACGACGCCGATGAACACCAGCGAATAGGCGAGGATGCCAGCGATATCGAAGTAGTTGAAGAACGTGCGGATCTGGAATCCGACGCCATTCGGCCGGCCAAGCAATTCCACCACCAGCACGATCTTCCAGGTGAGGGCCAGACCGGCGCGCGCCGCGGCCATCAAGCCGGGGGCGAGCTGCGGGAGGATCACGCGGGTCAGCACCCGCGCCGGCTTGACGTCGAACGCCCGCGTCATTTCCAGCAGCGGCCGGTCCAGCGCCCTGGCATTTTCGCGCACGATCGCGGCGACGGTCGGAACCTTGTTGATCGTGACTGCCAGGATCGCGGCGGCCTCGGTCAGCCCGAACCAGACGTAGCACAGCACGATCGTCACCAGTGCCGGTAGGTTGAGGCCGATCACCAGCCAGCCGCCGAACGCCTGGTCCAGCGCCTGGGAGCGGCCGAGCGCGAACCCGATCGCGCTGCCGATCAGCATGGCGAGCACGAAGGCGACCGCCACGCGGGCCAGGGTGACCGCCACGTGAAAGACGAGATTGCCGCGGACCAGCTCGGCATAGCCGGCCTGCAGGGTCGCGAGCGGCGAGGGCAGCAAGCCCGGATCATCGACCATGATCGCCGCGATCTGCCACAGGCACAGCAGTGCGACCAGCGACAGCAGGCGGTTCCAGCCGGTGCCCATCCGAACCGGAAGCGCGTCGGCCAGCCGGTTCAGCGCCGGCCGGCTCATTGCAGGTAGCCTGACCAGAAGGTTCCGCTCGGCAGGGCGTCGAGGTTGGCGACCGAGGCGGGATCGGCCTTCCGCATCACCGCGAACGCATTCTCCGCTGCGGCAATGTCTTTCCGGTCGTAGCCGTCGGGGATGCCCTCGCGATAGCCTTCCTTCAATGCCTGGAATTCGGCGTCGTCCTCCGCGCCCATGATCGGGCGCAGTTTCTCCCAGATCGCGTCGTCCGCCCTCATCAAGCCCTTGGCCTCGTACGAGGCATCGATCAGCCCTTTGGCAAGCTCGGGATGATCGGCCGCCCAGCGCTCGCTGAATACCCATCCAAGCAGCGGCGGGTCGGCGTCGAGCCCCAGGTCCGGCAGGATGTCGCGGATCGAGATCACGGGGACGAAGCCCTTGCTCTTGAGCCGGGCGTTGAAATTCCAGAAGTTCAGCACCGCATCCAGCTTTCCGCGCTGCGCCAGTTCGTTCAACAGCGGCGGCGCGCCGAACTGCACGTCCGCCTTGTCCATGAGATCGAGGCCTGCAACCTTGCGCGCATAGGCCTGGAGCAGCACCCAGCTCTTGTCGGTCGCACCGCCGGCAATGCCGATGCTGCGGCCCGCGAGGTCCGCGACCGAGTGGATGCCTTTGGCGGGATCGGCCATCACGGCACCAACCGAGCGCGAGAACGGCACGAACGTGAAATTGTGGCCGAGCCGGCGCTGCATCGCGACCCAGATCCAGTCCGTCACGATCGCATCGACGCCGCCCGATTGCAGCGCGATGCTGGTGGCGTCCTTGTCGGCAAAATCAACGCGTGTCAGGGTGAATCCGTGCTTCTTGTCGATTCCGTCCGCGATGACCCTCAGCTCCCAGTTGACGGTGCCGAACTTGAGCGCGCCGACCTTGATCGGCGGCGGCTCGGCCGCCGCTGCGTGCGCCAGCCCCAGCAGGACGGCCAGGCTGGCGGCCAACAGGCTTCTCATGGCTCTCATATCCGCCTCCCTTACGCGGCGACCGCTCCGATCGCCGGGATGCCCGGCATCGGGATGAAGCCCGGAATCTGCCGGATGCGGTCGATCCAGCGCGGAAGGTTGGGAAAGGCCTTGAGTTCGATCCCGCCTTCGCCCGCCATCGCCACGTAGGGGAAGCAGGCAATGTCGCCGATCGTCGGATGCCCGAGTTCCAGGAACTCGCGGTCGGACAGGTGGGCGTCGAGAATCCTGAAGGCCGCGATCGCTCGGGCCTGGAGCGCCGGAAGATCAAGCGGATAGTTGAGGATCTTTACCAGGCGTGCCCCGGCCGCCGCCATCAGTTCATTCCCGCCGAACGACAGCCATTGCATGATCCGGCCCATCGATTCCGGTGCATCGGGAAACCAGGTATTGGAGCGGTCATATTCCCGGGCGATATAGACCAGGATCGCCTGCGCATCGCGCAGCCTCACGCTGCCGTCTTCCAGAACCGGGATTTCGCCCAATGGATTGAGCTTCAGGAAGCGCTCCGTCCTGTGCTCCTGTCCCACGAAATCGACCGGTATGCGCTCGCACGACACCTTCAGGATGTTCAGCAGCAGGCGGACCTTGTAGCAGCTCCCCGACAATTCGAAATCGTATAGGCTGATCATCTATTACTTCTCCCGTTGCGCATGCGCTCCCGGCCTGCGGGTCGGGCGGATTTCATCAGCCTGCGGCGCTGATCTGCCGGGCATGGTGCCGGACGTGATCGGCGATGAAGGTCTGGATGAAGTAGTAGCCATGGTCGTATCCTTGGTGCCGCCGCAGAACGATCGCCTGGTTTGCCTGCCGGCATGCCTCTTCGAACAGATGCGGGTGCAACTGCTCGGCCAGGTACGGGTCGTCAAGTCCCTGGTCGATGAGGATCGTGGTCGCGAGCGTCGTGCGCTGCACCAGTTCGCTGGCGTCATATGAGTCCCACCGGCGCCGATCCTCGCCCAGATAGCCCGTGAACGCCTTCTTGCCCCACGGCGAGCGGCTGGGCGCGGCGATCGGGGCGAACGCGGAAACCGACCTGTACTGCCCCGGATTGCGGAACGCGGCCACCAGCGCGCCGTGCCCACCCATCGAATGGCCGAAGATGCCCTGCCGCTCCGGATCGATCGGATAGTTCTCGGCCAGCAGGCGGGGAAGCTCCGAGGTGACATAACTATACATCCGCCAGTATTTCGCCCACGGCTCTTGCGTGGCGTCGACGTAGAAGCCGGCGCCGAAGCCGAAGTCCCAGTCGGCGTCCGCTCCCGGCGTACCGGTGCCGCGTGGGCTGGTGTCGGGCGCGGCGATCGCCACGCCGGTCTCCGCCGCGAAGCGCTGCGCACCACCCTTTATGACGAAGGTCTCCTCCGTGCAGGTAAGGCCGGCCAGATAGTAGAGCACCGGCACCTTGCCCCGGGCGGCCGCGGGGGGCAGATAAAGCGAGAACTTCATCGAGCCGCCGCATTCCCTCGAAGGGTGGGTGGCGAAAATCTGCCATCCGTCGAAGCAATGATGTCGGGAGGTCTCGCTGACATTCATGTCATGAGACCGCGGAACTGTTTCGATCGGTGGGTTTGTGGCTAAGCCGGGATCCCGGAGCTTGAAGATCGGCGATTTCCAGGGGTCCGTCTTCCTCAGATCCAGCCGCAGCGCGCGTTTCCATCCTCCGCGCTCCATCATTGCGTGAGCGTCCATTTGCCGAACGCGTGGGCGCGCGGCACGAGTGGATAATGCCCGTCTGCACTGCACGAATGCTAACGAGAAGTCCGTGCGTTCCGAAATTGGACTTTGGATCGAAGCCGATAGAGCGGATAATGCCCCCGTTTCGCTGCCAAGCGCCGACGGCTCAAAACGCGCGCGCTCGCACATCGCCGCGCAACCGGGAGGATGGACATGTCGCTCGCGCCCAAGTCGGCGTCCGGCGCCGACATTGCCGGGCATCGCTGCATTCGGTGGGCCATGGAGGACGGCGGCATCGGCGGGAATCCGAGGCGGATGGTTTCCGCCATCCTGGATTCCTTCGCCGGCTCGAAGTCCGAACTGGTCATGCTGTTCTGTTCGCCGCAGTTCCACATCGCGGAGGTTGCCGCCGCCGTCGGCGAGTACGGCCCCGATGCCAGGGTGGTGGGCTGCACTACCGCCGGCGAGATCACCCCGCGCGGCCATCGCCGCGGCTCGATCGTCGGGATCAGCTTCGATTCCGAACATTTCGCCGCCTCGGTGAAGCCGATCGAGCGGCTGTGCGATTTCGAGATCGCCGCCGGCTTCGCCGCGGCGCGCGCCCTGCTCGCCGAGCAGGAGCTGGTGCAGCAGCGCCTGGAAACGCCTCACACCTTCGCCATGCTGATCAACGACAGCCTCGCCATGCGCGAGGAGGCGATCGCCAGCGCCTTCGGCGCCGCGCTCGGCCACGTGCCGCTGGTCGGCGGATCGGCCGGCACCAGCCCCGCGGCGCGCGAGCCGAACATGTTCCTCGACGGCCGCGTGCTCGAGAACGCCGCGCTCATGCTGCTGATCTCCACCGATCTCGATTTCCGCGTGTTCCAGACCCAGCATTTCAAGCCGCTGGAAAAGAAGGTGGTGGTGACCAAGGCCGACCCCGCCAACCGCATGGTGCTGGAAATCAATGCCGAGCCGGCCGCACGGGAGTATGCCCGGCTGCTTGGCCTTGATCGCGGCGAGCTGACGCCCAGCGTGTTCGCCGCCCATCCGCTGGTGGTGCGCGCCGGCGGGCGGCACTATGCGCGCGCGATCCAGCAGGTGAACGAGGATGACAGCCTGCACTTCTTCTGCGCGATCGACGAGGGGATCGTGCTCAGCATCGCGGAGAGCGGCAACCTGGTCGCCGACCTCGAATCGCTGTTCGTCCGCCTCAACCACGATCTGGGGCCGGTCGAGGCCGTACTCGGCTTCGACTGCATCCTGCGCTACATCGAGATGGAGCAGGGTCAGATGCTGGGCGACATCTCGCGGCTGCTGGCAGCCAATACCGTCGTCGGCTTCAACACCTACGGCGAGCAGTTCGGCACCATGCACATGAGCCAGACCTTCACCGGGATCGCCTTCGGCGCGGCGCTCGCGCGATAGCGGGGAGGGGACGATGCCAGCCGACAGCGCACCGGGCGACGAGACCGCGGATCTCCGCCGGAAGGTCGCCAAGCTGACCGAGATCAACCGCGCGCTGATGCAGCGGGTGGAGCACGGGCTCGACCTGCACGGCAACGCCTACCACCTGTTCCAGGCGGCGATCCTCCTGGATCGCATGGTGCGCGACCGCACGCGCGAGCTGGAGCAGGCACTGGAGGCGGTGGCGACCTCCAACCGCGAGCTGAACGAGGCGGCGGTCGTCGGCATGACGACTCAGAACCGGCTGCAGGATGCGATCGACAGCATCTCCGAGGGCTTCGCGATCTTCGATCCTGAAGACCGGCTGATCCTGTTCAACCGGCGTTTCACGGACTTCTGGCCCGGCCTTTCGGCCGAGATCCGCACCGGCGTCACGTTCCAGGGCCTGATCCGCATCGCGCTCGATCGTGGCCGCATTGCGGCGCCTGACGGGCAGAGCGCCGAATCCTGGATCGCCGAGCGCACGCGCCAGCGTGACAACACGCGCCGGCACGGCGCCGACCGCTGGGTCTACGCCCAGTCCAGCGGACGCTGGGTGCAGGTGAACGACCGCCGGTCGATTGAAGGCGGCCTCGCCTCGATCTATACCGACATCACCGACGTCAAGGATGCCGAGCGGCAAGAGCGCGAGCGGGCCCTTGCCGAGCGCTCGCTCCACCTTCAGGCCACCCTCGAAAGCATGTCCATCGGCGTGGCCGTGTTTGACAGGGACCAGAGGCTGGTCACCGCCAACCGGCAATATGGCGAGCTGCTGAATCTGCCCGCCACGCTGCTGACGCCCGGTGCGGCGCTGCGCGGCTTCCAGCGCTTCAACGATCTGCGCGACGTCCCGGATCTGGGGACCGCCTCGCCGATCATCACGACCCATGGCGGGCCGACGGCGGAAGTCTCGGTCAACGGCCGCTGGTTCGCGATCAAGAGCGACCCGATGCCCGATGGCGGATTCGTGGTCTCCTATGCGGAGATCACCGACCGGCGCCAGGCGGAGGAGGCGCTGCACGACAGCGAGGCGCGCATCCGCCTGTTCGCCAACGCCATGCCGACGATGATGTGCTACATCGACGATCAGGAGCGCTATCAGTTCGTGAACCGCGCCTATCGCGCGGCCTTCGCGCGCGACGGCGGCAAGGTCGTCGGGCGCAAGATGCGCGCTGTTCTGGGCGAGGCGGAGTACGGCTTCCGGCGCAGCTTCATCGAACGCGCGCTCGCCGGCTCGACCAGCGTGTTCGACGTCGTGCTGCCATCCGCGGACGACGAGCCGCGCTTCGGCCTCGCGACCTACGTGCCGCACCGCAGCGCCTCCGGCCGCGTTGTCGGCTTCTTCACCCTGATCCAGGACATCACCGAGCGCCGCCGCACCCAGCATATGCTGGAGATGGCGAAGGAGGACCTGGAGCGGCGCGTCTACGAGCGCACGGCCACCCTGCAGGAGCTGAACGCGACCCTGGTGCGCGAGATCGAGGAAAGGCGCCGGATCGCCCGCGAGCTGCGGGCGGCCAAGGTTGAGGCGGAGCTCGCCAACGCCAGCAAGACGCAGTTCCTGGCGGATGCCAGCCACGACCTGCTGCAGCCGCTGAACACCGCGCGTCTGTTCATCGCCTCGATCCAGGGGCGCAAGCTGCCACGCCACACCGCCGACTATGTGGAGAAGGTGGACCGCGCACTGGTCAATATCGAGGACATCCTCAACATCCTGCTCGACATCTCCAAGCTGGAATCGGGGCGCGTGAACGTGCAACTCGGTGCGGCCCCTCTTTCGCCCCTGATACAATCGCTGCGCGACGAAATGGCGCCCTTGGCGGAACGGTCCGGCCTTGAGCTCCACGTCGTGCCGACCTCGCTCGCCGTGCGGACGGATGTGCGCCTGCTGCGCCGGCTGCTGCAGAACCTCCTCACCAATGCCTGCCGCTATACGCCGAAGGGCAAGGTCCTGTTCGGGGTACGGCGGCGGGGCAAGTGTGCGGAGATCCAGGTCGCCGACACCGGCATCGGCATCCCCAAGGACAAGTTCGACGAGATCTTCGCGGAGTTCCGCCGCCTTGCCGACCTCGCGGGCGGATCGAAAGGATACGGCCTGGGCCTTTCCATCGTGCGCCGCATCAGCCGCCTGCTCGACCATCCGGTCAAGGTCAGCTCGCGGGTCGGCAGGGGTTCGGCGTTCTCCGTTCTGGTTCCCCTTGCCGAAGCGACCGGCCAACGGAGGGCCCCGCAGGCACCTCGCCTGCCGCGCCACCGCACGATCGATGGCGTGCGTGTCCTCGTCATCGACAACGAGTCCCAGGTGCTCGAGGGCATGGCCAGCCTGCTCGACACCTGGCGATGCCGCGTGATCGCCGCCTCCAACGCGGAAGGCGCTTTGTCCGAACTGGACCGCACGGGGGAGAAGCCGGACCTGCTTCTGGTCGACTATCATCTCGATCATGGCCGCGTCGGCACCGACGCCATCGACACCATCCGCAAGCGCGTGCATGCCGGGATCCCGGCCGCGATCATCACCGCCGACCACAGCCCGGCGATCCGTGACGACGTGCGCAAGCTCGCAGGCGTCAGCCTGCTCCTGAAGCCGATCAAGCCGGCGCGGCTAAGGGCGCTGATTGCCTCGATCCGAGAGTGAGGGCTGGCGGCTGTATTTCTGGTACAGGATGACCGCCTGGGTCCGGCGCGAGACGCCGAGCTTCTGCAGTAGGCTCGAGACGTGCGCCTTGACCGTCGTCAACTGCACGTCGATCTCATAGGCGATCTGCTTGTTGAGCAGACCCCGCGCCATCAGCTCCAGCACCTTGCATTGCTGGTTGGTGAGCAATTCGAACCGGCAGCGCATGGCGTCGTCCAGCTCGATGTCCTCACCCTTCTCCTCGGCCCGTGCGCCGCGGCCGAACAGGCTGTCGTCGGGCGCGAAGCTGCCGCCATCCAGGATGGTCTGGATCGCGTCGGCGATGCCGGCGCGCGGCAACGACTTCGGTATGTAGCCGATGGCGCCGGCATCGAAGCATTGCTGGACCACCAGGCTGTCGTCGAGGGCCGAGATCACGGCGATGGGAATGTCAGGCCGGCGCCGGCGCAAGGTGCGCACCCCCTTGACCCCGCTCATGCCCGGCATGCGCAGGTCCAGCAGCACCAGGTCGATGTCGTTGGCATTGGCGACCTGATCGATCGCCTCGGTCATCGAGCCGGCTTCGAGGACGCCGACCCGGTCGAGCATGTTGCGCAAGGCATCCGCGATCGCTTCGCGGAACAGCGGATGGTCGTCAGCCACCAGAACAGTCGTCATGCGGCGCTGCTCCTCCCACGCGGCGCTCCCCACGCACGCCCAAATCTTTCTCATTCAATGCCCGATGGCGTGCCCTGTCAACCGCAGCGCGCCGCCCTTCACCCTGCGGTGCGGAAAATAGAACTGATTTCGATAAAATGAATTGAATAATGCCAAGTATTAGGTCGAAATGGCTACTGCAATATTAACATTCAATTAACACTTATCGCCTTTTATTCTCGCAGCGAGCCAGTCAAGACGCCCATATTCGCGCCGAACGGACTCGCATCCTGGAAAATCCGCAAGGATGGTGCGATGGCAACTCTCTACGTTTCGCCGACCGGCTCCGGCTTGCGCGACGGCTCTTCGCGCGAGAATGCGGGAACTCTCGGCAGCCTCAACACATACATCAAGGCCGCGGGCCCGGGCGGGCAGGTCCTGCTGCTTGCGGACCAGGGCGCCTACAGCCGGGGCACGCAGCTCTCGATCAGCGCCGGGGGGATGCCCGACGCGCCGGTCACGATCCGCGGCGTCGACAGCAGCGGCAACCCGATGGCGGCGAAGATCGCGGGGACGCGGGCGGAGCCCTGGGCACCGGGATTGAGCAGCGGCAACGACCTGTTCCGGTTGCTCTCCGGCGCGAACAACCTGGTGTTCCAGGATCTCGCGGTGGAGAATGTCGGCAACGGTGTCTTTCGCGTGGGCGCGGACATCTCCAACCTGACGATCCGCAACGTGACCGCGAGCAACGTCTCTCGCTTCATCGAGGATTACGTCTCCGGCACCGCCACCAGCGCGACCATCGACGGGCTGACGGTGCAGAACGCCAGCATCGACGGTTATTCGCAGAACGCCATCCGCCTGCAATACGACACGCGCAACGTCGTGATCCAGAACGTCGTGGGTGACAGCCGGCATCAAGATGGCGAACTCTACATCGCGGGTGTCTCGCTCGCCGGGACCGTCCACGATGTCCTCATCTCCCATACCGAGATGAGGAACAACTACGGCGCCGCCGGGCCCACCGAATACTGGAACGGCGACGGCTTCGCAGCCGAGCGGGGCGTCTACGGCCTGCGCTTCGAGGACACGCTTGCCTCCGGCAATGCCGACGCGGGCTATGACCTCAAATCGAGCGGCACGGTGCTGGTCCGGGCCGTCTCCAAGGGGAACAATCGCAACTACCGCTTCTGGAGCAACTCCATCTCCCTGGAGGACAGCAGCAGCATCGATCCCCTCCACAGCGGGGGCAGCGCCTCCACGAGCCACGTCTGGCTGGCGGAGGGGGCGGTCGCGACGATCGACGGTCTGACCTTCTCGGATGCGCTGCTTCCGAAAACGCTGTTCGACCTGCGCGATGGCGACAACACCATCCATCTGCGCGACACCCTGATTCCGCCCCTCTATCAGGACCTGATGCGGCTGGGCACAGGATCGCTCATCGACGTCACTGCGGCGCCGACCGGCATTACCTTGACAGGCGGAACGGTCGAGGAGAATGCAGCGGCGGGGACCCTGGTTGCCTCCCTGAGCGCGATCGATTCCGCCGGAGACACCCACACCTTCACGCTGGTCGGGGGCACCACCAACCTTTTCGAGGTCGCTGGCAGCGAGGTTCTGGTCAAATCGGGAGCGGTGCTCGATTTCGAAACGCAGACATCCTACGATCTGACGATCCGAGCCACCGATCAGGACGGGCTGAGCTGCGATCGGGCGGTGACCATCGCACTGCTCGACGTCCAGGAAACCGGAACCACCGGCAACGATGTGCTGGCGGGTGGCGCCGGCGGCGACCGGCTTGCTGGCGGCGCAGGCAACGATGTTTACGCCGTGAACGCGGCCGGCGATGTCGTGGTCGAGGCGGCAGCGCAGGGGACCGATCTGGTGAATACCGTCCTTGCCGCATACACGCTCACGGCCAATGTCGAGAATCTGGCTTTCACCGGCAGCGGCGATTTCGCCGGCACGGGCAACGGGCTCAACAACCTCGTCACGGGCGGCGCCGGCAACGACACGCTGCGGGGCGCCAACGGCAATGACACGCTCCGCGGCGGGGCCGGGATCGACAGGATCCTGGGCGGCGGCAATAACGACAAGCTCTATGGCGATGACGGGGACGACCAGCTGTTCGGCGAAACCGGCCGGGACTCGCTCTACGGCGCGGCCGGCAACGACCTGCTGGATGGCGGCGGCAGCGACGATGTGCTGGCGGGCGGTGCCGGTGACGATACCTATGTCGTCAACACATCCGGCGACAAGGTGGTCGAGAAGGCCGGCGAAGGCGGTGACACCGTGCGAAGCGTCGTCAGCTTCAGCCTCGGCGCGAATCTCGAGAACCTGGTCTTGACCGGGACCGGCGCCGTCAGGGGCACGGGGAATTCCGGCGACAACACGATCACCGGCAACAGTGCCGACAACGTTCTCGGCGCCGGCGACGGCAACGACGTGCTCGATGGCGGCGCGGGCAACGACACGTTGATTGGGGGAGAGGGTGCCGATACCTATCTGTTCGGACGCGGCGGCGGCGCGGATCTCATCGCCAACGGCGATATGGATGGCGCCGCTGACACGCTGCTGTTCGGCGCAGGCATTGCGGAAGACCAGCTCTGGTTCGCGCGCAGCGGCAGCGATCTGGTGGCCAGCGTGCTGGGAACCTCTGATCGCACGACCTTGCAGGGCTGGTACTCCGATCTTGGCAGCCAGTTCGACCACCTAGAGCTTTCCGATGGTTCGACGCTCGCGGCCGCGCAGGTCCAGCAGCTCGTCGATGCGATGTCGGCGTTCCCGCTGCCTGGCGCGGTCACTGACTTGAGTGCGCCGCAACAGCAATTGGTGGAGAAGGCAATCGCGGCAAATTGGCACTCGGCCGATTGACATAATCGACGCGGCGACCTTAAGTGAGTAAGTCTATATTGCTTGCAGTGCGGCAGGCGACGCGACAGCGTCGGGTGGCAAGCCGCCGACTGTGTGGGGGAAGACCGACAAACGGTCATGAAACGCGCCTGGAGCCGGCGGGGTGCCGGCTTCGGAAGCGCAATCGCTTTTTGATACTTGGGGATTTCGCTGGGCGACGCGGCTGAAGGCCGTTCGTCCAGAGGCGCTCGTTTATTCTGAAGAGAACACGGGAAGGTATCAAATGGCCATTTTCTACATCTCTCCAACTGGTTCCGGAACGCGCAGCGGTTCATCCCCGGCCAATGCCGGCACCATCATGAACCTCCCGAAATTCATCGATGCCGCGGGCCCTGGCGGCGAGGTGCGCCTCCTCGCGGACAAGGGCGCGTACAAAGTGACCCAGCAGATCACCATCGCTGCCGGCGGCGCGGCGGGCGCGCCGGTGACGATCCGCGGTGTCGACAGCAGCGGCAACCCGATGGCCGCCAGCTTCGTCGGCACGCGACCGTCGGCCTGGAAGCCGGGGCTCTCGGACGGGGTCGAGCTGTTCCGCCTGCTATCGGGCGCCAATCACCTGAACTTCACGGATCTTGCGGTCAAGAACGTCGGCAACGGCGTCTTCCGGATCGGCGCCAACATCGCCGATCTCTCGATCAGGCGGGTCGCCGCGACCAACGTGTGCCGCTTCATCGAAGACTACCGGTCGGGAAGCGCGACGTCGGCGAGCGTCGATGGCCTGAAGGTCCAGGATGTCTCCATAGCGGGCTATTCCAAGAACGCCATCCGCCTCCAGTACGACAGCCGCAACGTGCTGATCCAGAACGTCGTTGGCGACAGCCAGAAGCAGGATGGCGGGCTGTACATCGCGGGGGTGATGCTGGCCGGGACGGTCCACGACGTTCTGTTCGACCATGTGACGATGAAGAACAACTACGGCCACGGATCGTCCTCCTCCTATTGGAACGGCGATGGATTCCTGGCCGAGCGAAACACCTACAACCTGACGTTCCAGGACACCGTGGCGTCAGGCAACACCGATGCCGGCTATGACCTCAAGTCCAGGAACACGAAGCTTATCCGCGCGACGGCCATTGGCAACGACCAGAACTTCCGGTTGTGGGGAAGCGAGGTCACCATGATCGACAGCATCAGCAAGGATCCAAAGCACTACGGCGGCATCGGCAAGCTGGCGCATCTGTGGACAGCCAACGGCTCCGACGTGACGCTCGACAATTTCCGCTTCTCCGACGCGGCCGGCGCCGCCAAGGCGTTCGATTTGTCGAGCGGCGGCAATGTGCTGAAGCTGATCAATATGGCGCTGCCGTCGCCCTCGCTCATGCATCTCGGCAACAACAGCGTGATCGAGCTGCCCAACGGGCTCTACGTGAACGGCACCGCGGGCAACGACACGCTGGCCGGCGGAACCGGCATCGACACCCTGGTCGGCGGAAAAGGCAACGACATCTACATCGTCAACGCGGTCGGTGACCGGCCGGTCGAGGAGGGGACCGAGGGCACGGATCTCGTCAAGACCACGTTGTCGTCCTATGCGCTCGGGGATCACCTCGACAACCTGCAATACATCGGCTCCGGCAACTTCACCGGCATCGGCAACCAGCTCGCCAACTCGATTACCGGCGGGGCGGGCAACGATCGGCTGGAGGGCGGGGTCGGCAACGATACGCTGACCGGCGGGCAGGGCGCGGACACCTACGTCTTCGGCCGGGGCGACAAGAAGGACACGATCTTCAACAGCGACTCCGGCGGCGCCGATCGGCTCCTCTTCGATTCCGGCATCGGCGAGGATGACATCTGGTTCGCGAAGACCGGCAGCGACCTGCTGGTGACCTTGCGCGGCACCGGCAACACCGACAGCGTGCGTCTCAAGGGATGGTACAGCGATCCGTCGAGCCAGCTCAGCCGGTTCGAGCTCAGCGACGGCTCGGTGCTGGAGGCCTCTCGCGTACAGCAGATGGTGCAGGCGATGGCGGCATTCACGAACAGTGCCGGCGCGCCCATGACCATGAGCAGCTCCCAGGCCCAGTCGGTCGAAGCGGTGATCGCCGCCAACTGGCACCCTGGCAGCTAGCACGGAGGGCGCCGGCGGCGACTTTGCCGGCGCCGCGCACGCGTTTGGGCTAAGGCCTCAGGACGAGCAGAACCGTTGGACAAGTCGGGCAGTCTTAAAGGTTTGGTCAGGTCCGGCCGCGATAGTTCCGGCTTGCCAACGGATTCTCCCGGACCAGCGTACGTCATGCCGCACCATCAATCGCCCGAGCGCGCCGAGCTTCGCCAGCGGACGATCGCGTGCATCGCGACCCTGTTCCGTTTCCACGGGCTGGCGATGGGCGCGGAGGCGCTGAACCGCGAGCTTGCGGGCGTCCAGGCGATCGGAGCGGACGATATCGTCCGCATCGCCCGTCATCAGGACTTCAAGGCGCGCCGCACGCTGAGCTCGTTCGATCGACTGCCCGCCGCACCACTGCCGTGTCTTGCCGGCGCGCAGGATGGCAGCTTCTTCATCCTGGGCCGGTCGGGCGATGACAAGGTCCTGGTGCATCGCGGCACGGCCGCGCCGGAGACCCTCGACCGGGATGCTTTCCTTGGCTTGTGGGATGGCAGCCTGATCCTGGTCGCGCGGCGCATGAGCCTGTCGGATCTCGGCCGGCGGTTCGACATCTCCTGGTTCATGCGCGCGATCTACAAGTATCGTAACATCCTGGGCCAGGTATTGCTGGCTTCGTTCTTCCTGCAGATCTTTGCACTGATCTCGCCGCTGTTCTTCCAGGTCGTGGTGGACAAGGTGCTGGTCCATCGCGGCATGACGACGCTCGATGTGCTGCTGGTCGGCCTGGTCACCGTTTCGATCTTCGAGACCATCCTGGGCGGCCTTCGCACCTACGTCTTCTCGCACACCACCAACCGCATCGACGTGGAGCTGGGGGCGCGGCTGTTCCGCCATCTGGTGGGCTTGCCGCTCGCCTATTTCGGCGCACGCCGCGTCGGCGATTCGGTCGCTCGCGTGCGCGAGCTCGAAAACATCCGGCAGTTCATCACCGGCTCCAGCCTGACGCTGGTGATCGACCTCTTCTTCACCATCGTTTTCCTGGCGGTGATGGCCTGGTACAGCTGGTGGCTGACCTTCATCGTGCTCGCCTCGCTCCCGCTCTATGCCGGCATCAGTCTTGCTCTGACGCCCTTGTTCCGCGCGCGGGTCGAGGAGCGGTTCCGCCGTGGCGCGGAGAACCAGGCCTTCCTGGTGGAGGCGGTCACCGGGATCGAAACCCTGAAGGCGATGGCGGTGGAGCCGCAGATGCAGCGCCGCTGGGAAGAGCAGCTTGCCGGCTATGTCGGCGCCTCGTTCCGGGTCGCCAATCTCGGCAACTATGCCAGCCAGGCGATCCAGCTCGTCTCCAAACTCGCGACCGCCGGCATCCTCTATTTCGGCGCCAAGGCGGTGATCGAGGGCAACCTGACCGTGGGCGAGCTGGTGGCCTTCAACATGCTGGCCAGCCGCGTCTCGCAACCGGTGCTGCGCCTCGCTCAGGTCTGGCAGGATTTCCACCAGGTGCGCCAGTCGATCCAGCGCCTGGGCGACATCCTCAACACGCCACCGGAGCCGGCCGCGACGCCCGGCCGCGGCGCCCTGCCCGCGGTCAGGGGCAGCGTCCGTTTCGATCGCGTGGGCTTCCGCTATCGCGTCGACGGTCCCGAGGTGCTGCGCGGCATCGACCTCGAAATTCCGGCCGGGCAGGTGGTGGGCGTGGTCGGTTCTTCCGGATCCGGCAAATCGACCCTCGCGAAACTGGCGCAGCGGCTCTATGTGCCGGAATCCGGCCGCGTGCTGGTCGACGGCATCGATCTCGCCATGGTGGACGCAAGCTGGCTGCGGCGCCAGATCGGCGTCGTGCTGCAGGAGAACGTGCTGTTCAACTGCACAGTGCGCGAGAACATCGCCCTCGCCGATCCGGGCATGCCGCTCGACCAGGTGGTGGCCGCGGCCAGGCTGGCCGGCGCGCACGATTTCGTCCTGCAGCTGCCCGAAGGCTACGACACGGTGATCGGCGAGCGCGGCGGGACCCTGTCGGGCGGCCAGCGCCAGCGCATCGCCATCGCGCGCGCGCTCGTGACCAACCCGCGCATCCTCATCTTCGACGAGGCGACCAGCGCACTCGATCTCGAATCCGAGCAGGCGATCCAACGCAACATGCGCCAGATCTGCAAGGGGCGCACCGTCATCATCATAGCGCACCGCCTGTCGACCGTCCGCCGGTGCGACCGCATCATAACCATCGAGCAGGGCCGCATCGTCGAGGAGGGCAGGCACGAGGATCTCATCCGCAGCGGCGGGCGCTATGCCCTGTTGCATCGCATGCAGTCGGGCGAGGCGATCGATGCAGCGTGACAACGCGGCGCGCACCCTGCCGGCCGTCCCCGCAGCGAGTGTTTCCGCCGATGGGCCGCAGGAAGGGCGCCATGAAGTGGCGCAGAAGACTCTCGGCAAGCTGCTGCGACTGCCGCGCCGCACACGCGACGAGCGCGAGTTTCTGCCCGCGGCTTTGGAGATCATCGACACCCCGCCTTCGCCGGTCGGCCGCGCCATCGGCTTCACGATCATCGCCGTCGCCATCATCGCGGTCGCCTGGGCCTGCATCGGCCAGGTCGACATCGTGGCGACCGCCGGCGGCCGCATCGTGCCCCAGGGCAAGACCAAGATCGTGCAGCCCGCCGATACCGGCATCGTCACCGCGATCCACGTGGCGGACGGCGATCATGTGAAGGCGGGCGACGTGCTGATCGAGCTCAATGCCATCCAGGCGCTGGCCGATCGGGACCGTTTCGCGCGCGACCTGCTCCAGACCGATCTCACGCTCGCGCGGCTGCGCGGTCTGGCCGCTTCGCTGCCCGGTTCCCCGATCGAGGAACGCGCGCCGGATCTCGTCCACCCGCCGAAGGATGCGAATCCGGAGGACTTGGCCCTGGCGCTGGCGGCCATGCGCGCGCAGGCTGCGAACGAGACGGCCAAGCTCGCCGACCTCGACCAGCAGATCGAGGCCAAGCAGGCCGAGGCCGCGGAGGCTGAGGCCTCCGCAGACAAACTGCAGGCATCGCTGCCGATGGTGGCCGACCAGGAGAAGATCCTGCGCGACCTGCGCGACCAGAAGATCGGCAGCAAGCTCGACTGGTACCAGGCCAACCAGCGATTGATCGAGCAGCGGTACGAGATCGGCGTGCTGGCCCACCGCAAGGACGGCGCGGAAGCGGCCGAGCGCGCGCTGCGCGAACAGCGCGCGGCGGAAGCGGCGCAGTACCAGATGCAGGTGCTGGCCGACCTCGACAAGACCCGCGCGCAGGCGAGCGAGCTGGAAGCGGAGCTCGCCAAGGCGGAGCAGCGGCTGGACCAGGGCGTGCTGCATGCCCCGATCGACGGCACCGTCCAGCAGCTTGCCATCCACACCATCGGCGGTGTCGTCACGCCGGCGGAACCCTTGCTGGCGATCGTGCCGGACGACGCCAGCCTGGTGGTGGAGGCAGCGGTGCAGAACCGCGATGTCGGCTTCATCCGCGCCGGCCAGACCGTGCGGGTGAAGGTCGAGGCCTTCAACTTCACGCTCTATGGCCTGATCGACGGCAAGGTACTCGATCTGACGCGCGATGCCGTCAGCCATCCCGCGAACGACACCAAGGACGCGAGTGGCGGCCCCCAGGGCGACGCGGCCGCTTCCGGCCCGTCAGGCCAAGTCTATCTCGCCCGCATCGCCCTGTCGCAGGATTGGATCATGACCGAGAACGGAAGGGTGGAGTTGACCCCCGGCATGGCGGTAACGGCGGAAATCCAGACCGGCGAGCGCCGCCTCATCGGCTATCTGCTCTCGCCGCTGACCCGCCACGTCTCCGAAAGCATGCACGAGCGGTAGCCGCTACAGGGTCATCGATTTGGGGTTCCCCGAAAGGAACTCCATCCGGCAGAACTCGATGAAGGCGCGTGCCGGCGCCGGCAGTTCCACGCCCTTGGCCCAGGCAAGGCCGACATCCATGGTCGGGATCTGTGCGCCGATCTCGCGCGATTCCAGCTTGTCGCCCTCCAGCGACCAGGGCCGATAGACCATGTCGGACAGGATGGTGACGCCGGCGCCGGTCGCGATCAGGCTGCGCACCGCCTCTACCGATTCCGTGCGGAACACGATGTTCGGCTTGAAGCCGTTCCTGGACCAGTAGGTCAAGGTCGTTTCGGCCGCTTCGTCGATGGTGAGCTGGATGTAAGGTTCCTTCGCGACGTCCCGCAGCGTGACCTTCGCCTTGCCGAGCAGCGGATGGTTGCTGGCGGTCCACAGCCGCCGTCGCGATTTCGCCAGCGTCTCGGTCGCCAGCTCGCGGACATGCTTGAGGTTGGAAACCAGCAGGATGCCGAGGCCGAGCTGCTGGCAGGCAAGCTGCCGCTCGATCACGCTGCGGTCGAGCTCGCGCACGGACACCGTCACGCCGGGAAAGCTGCGCCGGAACCGCGCCAGCGGCGCCGCCAGGAAATAACCGGCAACGGTGACGGTCACCCCCAGCGTCAACTCGCCTTCCACCCGCTTGCGATGTGCGCCGACCGCGAAGGTCGCGGCGCTCAGGGCGGACAGCACGTTCCGGCAATGCTGCAGGAAGACATAGCCGTCGTAGGTCACCTTGATCCCGCCGCGGTGGCGCGTGACCAGCCGGGTGCCGACCGTCTCCTCGAGATCCTGGATCGCTTCCGTGATGGCCGACGGCGAGATGCCGACCGCGGACGCCGCCGAAACGATCTTGCCGGCTTCGGCCGCCGCGACGAAATAGCGGATCTGGCGGATGTTGAAGCTCATGATGCTCCCGCGCCCAAAATTCGGTTTTTCCGAAATGCTAACTCAAAAGATCGCGCTTTACAAAAACTGGCGGCAAATCACGATTTGTCGCAATCGCGAAATCGGGATGCCTCACTGAGGCGCAACGATGGCTCGGCGCTGCATGGGAAGGGAATCCGTGTGGTCGCGAAAATTCAGGACGACAGGGAGGATTCAAGATGAAGAGGTCGCTCACGCTGGCGGCATCCGCCGCGGCGCTCGTCACTGCTTCGCTCGGCGCCTTGGCGGCGTCAGGCAATTGGTATCCCTACAAGATTGAGGTGTGGGAAAAGGCATTCGACATGTCCAGCCCGCGCCATCTCATCGACTACACGCCGTTGGACAAGGCGTCGCAGAAGTGGAAGCTGTGCGTCTCGTTCCCGCACATGAAGGACGACTACTGGCTGGCAGTCGACTACGGAGCGGTTGCCGAGGCCAAGCGCGAAGGCGTTTCCATGCAGGTGCTCGAGGCCGGCGGCTACACCGAGCTCAACAAGCAGATCAGCCAGATCGAAAATTGCGTGGCCGGCGGCGCGCAGGCCGTGATCATCGGCGCGATCTCGTTCGACGGCCTCAACAACCTGGTCGGCCAACTCGCCGACAAGAAGATCCCGGTGATCGACGTCATCAACGGCATGTCGACCGACAAGATATCGGCCAAGTCGCTGGTGTCCTTCGGCGAGATGGGCGGCAAGGCCGGCGACTATCTGGTCAAGCTGCATCCGAAGGGCAGCAAAACGGTGAAGGTCGCCTGGTTTCCCGGACCTGCCGGCGCCGGCTGGGTCGAGGCTGGCAACACCGGCTTCACCGCGGCGGTGAAGGAAGGCGCGATCGACGTGGTCGACACCAAATACGGCGACACCGGCAAGGAAGCGCAGCTCGCACTGCTGGAGGACGCGCTGACCGCTCATCCCGACATCAACTACATCGTTGGGACCGCGGTGACGGCCGAGGCGGCGATGCAGCTGGTCCGCGACCGCGGGCTGGAGGACCAGGTCAAGATCCTGTCCTACTACTTCACGCCCGGCGTCTACGAAGGCATCAAGCGCGGCCGCATCCTGGCGGCGCCGACGGACTCGGCGGTGATCCAGGCGCGGGTCGCGGTCGATCAGGCGGTCCGCATCCTGGAAGGCAAGGAGTACCAGAAGCATGTCGGTCCGCAGCTCTACGTGATCGACAAGTCGAACATCGAGACGTTCGACCGCGACTCTTCGCTGGCGCCGGCCGACTTCAAGCCTGAGTTCAGCGTGAACTGACCGGGTACGCCGTGACCAACGGCCATTTGCGTACCCAGGCGACTGCCAGTCCGCTGTCCGGCGCCGTCCTTCAGGGCGGCGCCGGCACCCCGCTGTTGCGGACGGAAGGCCTGACCAAGCACTATCCCGGCGTCGACGCGCTGGTGGACGTGGATTTCGAACTGGCGGCGGGCGAGGTCCACGCGCTGTTCGGCGAGAACGGCGCCGGCAAGTCGACGCTCATTTCCATCCTGGCGGGTGCCAACCGGCCGACGCGCGGCCAGGTCTATGCCAACGGCACGCCGGTCGACTTCGCCGGCGTGCGGGAGGCGCGGGCCCACGGCATCTCCGCGGTGTTCCAGGAATTTTCGCTGGTTCCGCAATTGACCGTCGCCGAGAACCTGTTCCTCGGGGCGGAGCCGACCCGGCACGGCCTCCTCGACCGCGGCGGCGAAATCAAGCGCGCCCAGGAGCTGCTGGAGCGCCTGGGCTTTCCGCTGCCTGCCAGCCGGCAGGTGCAGTTCCTGTCGCGCGCCGAGCAGCAGATGGTGGAGATCGCCAAGGCGTTCCGCAGCGATCTATCGGTCCTTATTCTGGATGAGCCGACCGCATCCTTGACCGAACGCGAGACCGACTCGCTGTTCGCTTTGATTGCGCAGGCCAAGGCGCGCGGGGTAGGGATCATCTACATCACCCATCGCATCCTGGAGATCCGCCGCATCGCCGACCGCGTGACGGCGCTGCGCGACGGGCGCAAGGTCGGCATGCTGAAGGCCGCCGACGCCGACGAGGCCACCTTGATCCAGATGATGTCCGGCCGTCCAATCTCGCAGATCTTTCCCAAGGTCAAGTACGCGCCAGGCGATGCGCTGCTGCGCGCGGAACGCATCACGACCAGGGACGGCGACGTGCGCGACGTCAGCATCGAGGTCCGCGCGGGCGAGATCGTGGGCATCGCCGGCCTCGTCGGCTGCGGCAAGTCGGAGGTGGCGCGCGCCTGCTTCGGCCTCCTGCCGCTTTCCAAGGGCAAGGTTTCGTTCGCCGGCGAGGATGTTACGGGCGCCACGCCGCGGCAGATGCTGGATCGCGGCCTCAGCTACCTGCCGCCCGATCGGCACAAGGAGGGCCTGGTGCTGAGCCGCTCCTCGGTCGAGAACGTGTCGCTGCCGGCGCTGCACCTCGGCGCCTTCTCCAGCGGCATCTTCCTGAAGCGGCGCAGCGAGCGGCAGGCAGTTTCCAACGTGGTGCGCGATCTGCAGCTCCATCCGTTCGACGTGGACCGCGAGGTCGGCACCTTCTCCGGCGGCAACCAGCAGAAGGTGCTGATCGGCAAGATGCTGACCCGCGAAGTGAGGATGTTCGTGTTCGACGAGCCGACCGTCGGGGTCGATGTCTCGACCCGCGTTTCGATCTACCAGCTGATTGCCCAGCTGTGCGAGGGCGGGGCAGGGGTGCTTCTCGTCTCCTCCGACCTGCCGGAGATCCTGCATCTTTGCAACCGCGCCTATGTCATGTTCCGCGGCCACGTGCAGGTCGAATTGCAGGAGGGCCAGATCACGGAGGATCGGGTACTGTCGCATTTCTTCGAGAGGGCGGCCTGATGGCGGAGCGGGTCATGGAGCGCCGGGTGCAGGGCTACGAGCGGAAGCTGCTGCAGATCTTCGTCGCGGTCGGCGTGCTGCCGATCCTGCTGGCGGTCGCGATCGTCCTGTTCGCGCTGATGTCGGACCACTTCCTCAGCGTCTCCAACATCGCCAACGTGCTGCGTCAGAGCTCCTACCTCACCATCGTCGCCATGGGCCAGATGGTTGTGATGGTGACGGCCGGCTTCGACCTGTCCGTCGGCTCCACCTTGGCCGTCACCTCCGTCACCAGCGCCCTTGCCATGTCCGCCGTGGCCACCGGCAACCCGGACGCGCCGTGGCTTGCCATCTTCATCGGTGGCGTGGTCGGATTTGCCTGCGGCCTCGCCGTCGGCATCGTCAACGGCCTCGGGGTCGCGCTCCTCGGCGTCTCTCCATTCATCATGACCCTTGGCATGGCCTCGGTTGGATTCTGCGCCGCGCTCTATCTGACCGCCGGCATGCCCGTGCGCGGCATTCCCTATGCGTTCTCCGACATTTTCGGCAGCGGCCGGCTGTTCGGCTTGACCACGCCGGTATGGGTGGCCCTGCTGCTCTTCCTCGCGGTCTATGTGCTGATGTCGTGGACCCGTTTCGGCCGCCACTTCTACGCCGTCGGCGGCAACATCAAGGCGGCGGCCCTCAGCGGGGTCAACACGCGGCACACCTTGTTCCTGGCGTATGCGATCTGCGCGGCGCTGACCAGCATCGCCGGCCTCCTGCTCACAGCGCGCATGGAAACGGGGGAAGCCAATATCGGCCAATCGATGCCGTTGCAATCGATCGCGGCCTGCGTCATTGCCGGCGTATCGCTGCGCGGCGGCACTGGCAAGGTGCCGTATGTCGTGCTCGGCGCGTTGTTTTTCGGCGTTGTGGAGAACGGCATGAACGTCTCCGGCGTCAGTTCCTATCTGCAGATCGGCGTCACGGGCGTCATCCTGATCTTTGCCGCCGTGGCTGACGAGTTCCGCCGGCGGCTCAGCATCCGCACCAAGGACTAGGGAATTTTCGAGTGGAGGAGTTGCCATGGCTGTCATCAACTGCGACATGGGCGAGAGCTTCGGTCTCTACAGGATGGGCGACGACGAGGCGATCATGCCCTATATCTCCGTCGCCAACGTCGCTTGCGGCTTCCACGGCTCTGACTTCAACCACATGCGCACGACGGTGCGCCTCGCCAGGAAGTTCGGCGTGAAGGTCGGCGCTCATCCCTCGCTGCCCGATCTGCAAGGCTTCGGCCGGCGCGAGATGAAGATGGGCCGCGAGGAGCTGGCCAATTGCATCCTCTATCAGGTCGGCGCGCTGAAAGCCTTCCTCGATGCCGAAGGCATGCCGCTCAACCACATCAAGCCGCATGGGGCGCTCTACGGCATGGCGGCGCGGCAGGAGCATGTGGCCCATGCGGTCTGCGACGCCGCCGAGGTCTACAAGGTCCCCTTGATGGGAATGGCCGGCACCCTGCACGAGAAGATCTACAAGGAACGCGGCTTCAGGATGATCGCCGAGTTCTATGCCGACCTCGACTATGCCGACGACGGAAACCTGATCATCACCCGCGAGCACGAGGCGAAGGATCCCGTCGACGCGGCCGCCCGCTGCATCCGCGCCATCAAGGAGGGCAAGACCAAATCGGTAGGCGGCAAGGACATCGCCGTCGGCTCCGACGCGATCTGCGTCCACTCCGACACGCCCAACGCCGTGGCCATCGCTTCGGCCGTGAAGGAGGCGGTGAAACCGTATCTCGACGCGGCATGAGCGCGCTATTCTGGCTCAACGCAAAAACGATCGGAGACACGTCAATGGCGACCAAGCAGATTCTCTCGCCGCTGCCCGGCACCTTCTACCGCAAGCCGGCGCCGGACAAGCCGCCGTACAAGTCGGATGGCGACAAGGTCGCGACCGGCGAGGTGATCGGCCTCGTCGAGGTGATGAAGAGCTTCAACGAAGTGAAGGCCGGGATGGCCGGCAAGCTCGTGAAGTTCCTGGTCGAGAACGAGGACGCGGTCATGGCCGGCCAGCCGCTCGCCGAGGTCGAGGTCTGATCCCTTGATCAAGCGCCTGCTCATCGCCAATCGCGGCGAGATCGCGGTTCGCATCATCCGCGCCGCCCGCGAGCTCGGCATCGACACCATCCAGGTCTACAGTACCGCCGATGCGGATTCGCTGGCGGTGAAGGTGGCCGACGAGGCCGTGTTGATCGGGCCGCCACAGGCCGCGAAGTCGTACCTGAACGTTGCCGCAATCCTGGAAGCCGCGAAGCGCAGCAACGCCGATGCCGTGCATCCCGGCTATGGATTCCTGGCGGAGAACGCCGGTTTCGCCGAGGCGGTCACGAGCGCCGGGCTCATCTTCGTCGGCCCGAGCGCGGAGGCGATCCGCCTGATGGGCGACAAGGTCGCGGCGCGCAAGGCTGCGATCGCAGCCGGGGTTCCGACGGTTCCCGGCAGCGCTGGCCGCATCGAAGATCAGGAGGCGGCCTTTGCTGTTGCCAAGGCTACCGGCTTCCCGATCATGATAAAGGCGGCCGCCGGCGGCGGCGGCCGCGGCATCCGCATCGCGAACAGCCTCGAGGAGTTCGAGCGTTTGATGCCGCAGGCCAGCGCCGAGGCGCAGGCCGCATTCGGCGATGGCGGGCTCTATCTGGAAAAGGTGATCGAGCGGGCGCGCCACATCGAGGTCCAGGTGCTGGGTGACGGCGAGCGCGTGATCCATTGCTTCGAGCGCGAGTGCTCGCTCCAGCGTCGCCGCCAGAAGGTGTGGGAGGAGGCGCCCTCGCCGGTGCTGCCGGACGAGACCCGCGAGAAGCTCTGCGCCTCGGCGGTGGCCTTGGCCGAAGCGGTGCACTATCGCGGCGCCGGCACGCTCGAGTATCTATACGACGATAAGACCCGCGACTTCTACTTCATCGAGATGAACACCCGCATCCAGGTCGAGCATCCGGTGACCGAGTTCATCACCGGCATCGACCTGGTGCGCGAGATGATCTGCATCGCGGGCGGCGACAAGCTGCGCCCCAAACAGGAGGACGTGCACCGCCAGGGCCACGCCATCGAGGTCCGAATCAATGCCGAGGACCCGGCGCGCAATTTCATGCCGTCGCCGGGAACGGTCAGCGAATTGCGCGTGCCCGGCGGCAACGGCGTGCGCTTCGATACCCTCCTCTATGCCGGCTGCACGATCCCGCCGTTCTACGATTCGCTGCTCGGCAAGCTTATCGTGTGGGACGAGACGCGCGCCGCTGCGCTGGCTCGGTTGAAGCGCGCTTTGCAGGAGCTGGAAATCGTCGGCGTATGCACGACCAAAGGCCTGCACCAGGCGCTGGCCACCAATCCGGACGTGGTGGCGGGAAGGTTCGATACGCGCTGGCTTGAGCGCTGGCTGGAAGGCAATACATCGCGCCTGGCGGAAGCCGGCGGCGCGCAGTCGAAGGAGGTGGCGGCGACATGAGCAATCGATATTCCTTTGGCGGTGACGAGCACATCTTCGTCGAGGTGAGCGAGGAGATGTCGCTGGAGGCCTTCTTCAAGAGCCTCTCCATGACCAACGCCGTGCGCGAATCCAGGATCAAGGGCGTGACCGAGATCTGCCCGGCCAACGCCTCGTTCCAGATCAAGTTCGATCCTGATGCCATCGCGCCGGACGACCTGCTGGCTGAGCTGAAGAAGCTGGAGCAAGGGGCGGAGAAGGCGGACTCGATGCTGAAGACGCGGATCATCGAGATCCCGGTCTTCTACGGCGACCCCTGGACCCACGAGACCCTCATGCGGTTCCGCGAGCGGCATCAGGACCCGAAGAGCACAGATATCGAATACGCCTCGCGCATCAACAACCTCGGCGGCATCGACGGGTTCGTGAAGGCACATTCCGGCTCGCCCTGGTTCGTGTCGATGGTCGGGTTCGTCGCTGGCCTGCCGTTCCTCTACCAGATGGTGGACCGCAAGCGGCAGATCGAGGTGCCCAAGTACCTGCGTCCCCGCACCGACACGCCGAAGCTCACCGTCGGTCACGGCGGCTGCTTCGGCTGCATCTATTCGGTGCGCGGCGCCGGCGGCTACCAGATGTTCGGCATCACGCCCATGCCGATCTATGATCCGAAGCAGGAGATCAAGTACCTGCGTGACTTCATGGTGTTCTTCCGCCCCGGCGACATCGTGAAATGGAAGCCGATCGACCGCGCCGCCTACGACGCAACGGTGGCGGATGTCGAGGCCGGCAGGTTCGCGCCGCGCATGCGCAACGTCACGTTCTCGCTGGACGAGTTCCACAAGGATATCGACGGCACCAACCGCAAGCTGGAGGGCGCCCTCAATGGCCATTAAAGTCAACGCTCCCGGCCTCGCCACCACTGTCCAGGACCTCGGCCGGCCCGGCTACTACCATCTCGGCATTCCGCTTTCCGGGGGCATGGACCGTTTCGCCCTGCGGGCGGCAAACCTGCTGGCCGGCAACGACGAAGGTGCCGCTGTGCTCGAGGCGGTCTTCATGGGGCCTGAGCTGGAATTCACCAGCGACGCGACCGTCGCTGTCACCGGCGCGGAACTGCCGCCCAAAGTGAACGGCGATCTGCGCGAAACCTGGACCAGTTTCAAGGTCAAGGCGGGACAGGTGCTGTCTTTCGACTTCCTCAAGAAAGGCGCTCGCGCCTACATCGCGGTCTCGGGCGGGATTGACGTGCCGATGGTGCTCGGCAGCCGCTCCACGTACGCGTTGGGCGCGCTCGGCGGCCATGAGGGGCGCAAGCTGCAGGCCGGCGACCAATTGCCGCTCGGGACGAAGTCGAAGCCGGTGAAGGAAGGCGCATCGGTCCCGACCGCGCTGCGCCGCGGGCCGAGCAACACGGCGGAATTGCGGGTGTTGACCGGCCTCTACTGGCACCGGATCACAGAGGAGGCGGGCACGCACTTCTTCGAGGATACCTGGAAGGTCGCGCTGGAGGCCGACCGCATCGGCTATCGCTTCAAGGGCGGGCGGCCGCTGGAGTTCGTGCCGCGCACCCCGCCGTTCGGCGCGGGCTCCGATCCTTCCAACATCGTCGATGCTTGCTATCCCTACGGTTCGATCCAGATCCCCGGGGGGACGGAGCCGATCGTGCTCCACCGCGATGCCGTCTCGGGTGGCGGCTATTTCATGGTGGGCACGGTCATCTCCGCCGACATGGACCTCATCGGCCAGCTGCAGCCGCATACGCCGGCGAAGTTCGTGCAGGTGGACATGAAAGCGGCAATGGCGGCGCGCCACGATCGCGCCGCCATGCTGGACAAGGTGCGAGCGGCGTTGCGATGAGTCGCTACTCGGCCGCCTCGGGTCGCGCGACCTTCGCCTGCTCTTCGGCGAAGTCGAGTACCGCCTCGCGGATGCGCCCGCCGATCTTGGGGTGGTTGAGGGCATAGGCGATGTTGGCCTCGATGAAGCCGGCCTTGTCGCCGCAATCGAAGCGCCTGCCCTCGAACCGGTAGCCGTGGAAGCGGCCCCGCCCGCACATCCGCGCCAGCGCGTCGGTCAG